>JADGRP010000084.1 GCA_017880805.1 Burkholderiales bacterium | reverse complement strand
TGACCAATGCGGCGCTCGATCTCGCCGAGCTTGCCCGCGCCACTGGTATCGCGCGAGCGACAAACGTTGCGACGCCGCAGGCATTTGCCTCGGCGATTGGCTCCGCCCCGGCCGGCCGCGGCGCCCAGGTGTTCGTGCTGTCGACCGAGCCCGACGTCGAGGTGGTACGACCCCCGATCGCGCTCGATCCGGTGCTGACCAAGCACCGCTTCATGGCCGCGATTGGCGCGCCGCGCTACATCCCGACCATGTTTGGCGGCGGACGGCTCGAATCCGAATAGCGACGAGATCGAGGCCGCCGTGCCGCGCGACCTCGACGTTCACCTTGTCATGGACAATTAACCGCACTACATGCGAAAGGCCGTGTGCGAAGCGCCCTCAAGGTGCGCTGTAGCGAGCGAACACCATCAGAATTGATCTCACGTTGGCCTCACCGCCAAAATGGAGCTCCGATTTCCCGTTGCTCAACCCAAGCTTATAGCCCAATCTCAATCAGCACGTTGGTTGATCAGGATACTGAAGTCGCAGGATCGACGCCGCGCAACCGGTGGCGAGGGCGTACGCCACTCAGCCGAGGATAAATATGCGAAAGATCATCGTTGGAATGTCAGGTGCTTCCGGAGCGATCTACGGCATCCGCTTGCTGGAGGCTCTCAAGCCCATGAATGACGTCGAAACCCACCTCGTGATATCTCCATCCGCCGGCCGGACGATCATTGAGGAAACGGACCTCAAGGTAGACTATGTCCGCGAGCTCGCGGATGTTGTCTACCTGCATAGCGACATCGGCGCCGCCATATCCAGCGGATCGTTCAGGACGGACGGCATGATCGTGGCGCCCTGTTCCATTAAGTCGCTGTCAGGAATCGTCAATTCCTATGACGACAACCTGCTGACTCGCGCAGCCGACGTCTGTCTCAAGGAACGTCGGACCTTGATTCTCATGGTGCGGGAGGCGCCGCTTCATCTCGGTCATCTGGAGCTACTGGTCAGGGCCGCGCAGTACGGCGCTATTGTCCTGCCGCCTGCGCCGGCTTTCTACAACCGTCCGCTAACCGTCAACGACATCGTGAATCACAGCGTGGGAAAGGTACTCGACCAATTGAACATCCCGCACGCGCTGTTCAAACGCTGGAAGGAAACCGCCTAGCTGGCAGCGCGGTTGCGCGCGAAATCCGGCGCGGGCGCGTCATTACGAGAAAGACGTCGGAATGGTCGATCAGACGAGCGAACTCGCGGAGCGCATTGTTCGATTCCTCGACGCGAACCATGTCGTGTCGCTCGCCACTGCCGGCTCACTGGGACCGCACGCCGCAAGTTTGTTCTATGTGCGTGACGGCTTCGGCCTTGTCTGGGTGTCCGATCCGAACAGCAGGCACTCGCGCGATCTGGAGGCCGATGCCCGCGTCTCCGCCACGGTTGCGCCCGACACATCTGACTACGCGCTCATCCGCGGCGCGCAAATCCATGGCACAGCGCATCGTGTGACAGACCTCGACGAACGCGGCCGGCTTTTGGCGCTGCTCGTGCAAAGATATTCCTTCCTCGCCAAGCCGAAGGACGCGCCGGCGAAGATGGCGTCGGCGTTCGACTCCGCCGCCGTCTATCGACTCGAACCGGCGCGCGTCGTGCTCATCGACAACAGTCTCGGCTTCGGACACAAGGACACACTGGCTCTGTCGGACTGACCAAACGCGCCCTCGGACGAATCCGATCAGTCCGCGTCGAAACCGTATTCGCTCCAGCGTGCGGTCACGTTGGCTTCGTCCTCGGGGGCCGGTTTCACCGTGGGTGGAAAGCGCTCGTTGTTCCATTCCGCTCTTCGCTCGAAGGTCCAGTTTCGCGTCGCGTCGATCAGCACGCGATTCCAGAGCGCGCATCCGAGTTGATCGAGGTCACGTTCCTTGAGCGGCGTGCTGGGATCGAGCACCGAACCGAAAATGCCGGGAAACACTGTAATGCCCCCTTCTCCCGCGTTGACCCTGAAGGCATAGGCCCAGTCGAGCTGCTCGTAGCTCGACGGATCGATCTCCTCCTCGACGACCATCACGTTCTTATATTTGTAGCGTGCCGCGCCGTGGCCCCAGAGTGCGGCGGCGATCTGCTTGGGCTGGCCCTGGTACATTTTTTTGATCTGCACGACGATATTCACGCCGACGGTGATCGGATTGCAAACGACGTCGAGAATGCCGGGAATTTCAGCGTTCTCCAGAATATTCCACGCGGTCGCGGCGCGCTGGATCGCTCCCATGGTGCCGTTCTCGCTCGTGGAGCCGGGCAGCGTGCCCTCGAGCGTGCCGCGAAATACCGGATCGTTGCGGTGGGTGATGCAGGACACCTGGATCGTCGGCCTGCGCGCGGGCAGATCGGAGATATGGCCGGTCGCTTCGCCGAACGGACCTTCCATCTCGAATGTCGAGGGGTCTGCCGAGATCGTTCCTTCGATGACGATTTCGGCACTCGCGGGCACTTCGAGATCGCTGGTTTCGCATTTCACCAGCTTCAGCGGCTCGTGGCGGTAGGCGCCCATGACGTCATATTCGCAAATGCCGGGTCCGATCGGACTGCCTCCAATGAAATCCATGATTGGGTCGAAGCCAATCACGCAGGCCACCGGCATAGGCTCGCCACGCTCGGCATATTTCATGAAGTGACGGCCCCAGTGCTGGCCGCCCATGTTCAGGAGAACGGGAATCGAACGCTTGCTGCCGATCATTCCCCGATAGACACCGACGTTCAGGACGCCGGTATCGGGATCGCGCGTGACGACCGAGGCAAAGGTATTAATGTAGCGGCCTCCCTCCAGGTAATGCCAGATCGGAACCGGAAACTCGAAGAGATCGATCGCATCGCCGGTCACGATGTTTTCCTTGACCGGCCCCGTTGCGACGCGAACCGGGGCAATGGTCTTGAGGTTTGTTTTCATGACGTGACGGACGATGTCGCGATTGGAGGCGCCGGCCGGCAGGCCCAGGATGAAGCGCAGCCGCGAATCTCCGGCGAGCAGGCTCGTCACGAGCTTCGTGCATCGGCCGGACCGGTAACCCTTGATTGATTCGAACAGGAGCGCCGGACCTTTTTTCTCGAGCACCCTGCGCGTCAGCGCGCCAATCTCGCGGTTCCAGTCGACTTCGGCGCGCACGCGATGAAGATCGCCGGCGTTTTCGAGCCGCTGAATCGTCTGCCGCAAATCCATGAACCCTATGTGTTCGTTCGCAATGTTGTCGTGCACAGCGGTCATGTTCGCTCCATTTTATTCGTTTGCGCCGGTATGACGATCCCAATCGACGCGTCTGGTCGTGACGAGGGTTTGGCGGTCTTCCTTCCGGCGGCGTCGATACGCCGCGCGAGCGTCCCAACGATCCCGCGCGGGAAAGCCAGAACGGCGACGATCACCAGAAATCCGTACAGCAGGGTATCAAAGCCCGGCAACTGGCCGCCGAACTGCGAGCGCAGCCATTCGCCGAGCGGGAAAAACAGCGCAGCGCCGATCGCGGGTCCCCATGGCGTTCCCATCCCGCCGATCAGCGCGAACAGGATCACCTTGATCGTGATGGCCGGTCCAAAAAAGGTGAGAGGATTCACGAATTGCAAATACTGAGCGTAGGCGACACCGCCGATCGCGGTCAGGGCACCGCTGATGGCGAGCGCCAGCATACGTTGGCGGGTGGGATCGATTCCCATTGCCTCCGCCGCGAGCGGATTTTCGCGGACAGCGCGGAAACGGTGACCCATCGCCGATCGATCTACAAACCACGCGACGGTCTGGCACAAGATGAGAAAGCCTGTCGCCGCGGCAAGATACGCGCCGCCGCTCGAAAACTGCATGTCGAGTGCGCCTTTCATCGACGGCGCGATGCTCAGCCCGCGGCTCGCGCCGAGAGGTTCGAAGCTGTCCACGAACAGATACACGATTTCGGCGATCGCGAGGGTCAACACCGCAAAGGCCAAATCTCCAATGCCGCAGCGCGACGCCAGCCATGCGATGCATGCGCCGGCGACAGCGCCGCCTGCGACCGCAAGGACGAGTCCGATCCATGGGCTGACGCCCAGGTTGTTGAAAAGCGCAGTCGACATATACGCGCCAATGCCGAAGAACAGCCCGTGGCCGAACGAAAACGTGCCGGAGAATCCTCCGGCAATATTCCAGGCCGAGGCTACGCCAGCGTAGATCATCACGAGAAACGCGACATCGATCCAATACGATTCAAGGAAAACTCCGGCCAGCGTCGCGCAGGCGGCGACGAGAAGAATCAACGCGACATGATATTTTGCGCTCATCAGGCGCGCCCCATAATCGAAGCGACGCCGCCCGGCTGGAAGATCAGGACCGCGACGAGCAGCGCGTATGGCAGCAGCGCGCCGTACGAGCCCGACAGGAACAAGAGACCGAGCGACTGCGCCACGCCGACGAGAATGCCCGCCAGGATCGTCCCGGCCAGCGACCCCATGCCGCCGACGATCGTCGTGACCAGCGCAAGCACAGTGTAGTGCAGGCCCATATCGGGCGTCAGCGTGACGACTCCGCCCATCGCCGGCGCGATCAGGCCGAGCATGGCTATGCCGACCGTCCAGCTGACCGCTTCGATGCCTTCGACCGAGACGCCAGCAAGTCGCGAGGCGAGTTCGTCGCTCGCAACGGCCCGGAACTTCCGACCCCAGTCGGACAAGTTGATGGCCGCGGCCAGCGTGCACAACGCCACTGCGGAGACTAGTGACGCGAACAATTCGTTGAGGCCAAAGCCGGTGCCGAAAATGCTGACAAAGCGGGCTGAAAGCGAATTGCCGACCGACTGCAGATCAGCGCCGTATCTCATCAGTAGCAGAGAATCAATCACGAACGATGCGCCGAGCAGGAGTTGCACCAAAAGCAGGTGGTGGCGGCGGCGAACCGGACGAATGAGGGTCCAATAAAGCGCTAGGCCGACCAGACCCATGATGGGGACCATCGGAATCGAGAGATAAAGCGGGTCGATCGCGAAACGGCGGCTGAGATCGAGAGTCGCATAGAGCGCGAGCGCAAGCAGCGACCCGTGCAAGAAATTCGTGACGTGGGAGACGCGGTAGATCAGGGACATGCCCGCCGCCACCGCCGCGATGATGACGCCGGACACGATTCCCTGCAAGATCCCCGACAAGACCAACATCGTCACGCCATGTAGACGTCTTGCAGCGCTGCATCTCGCAGCACGCCAGCGTCTCCCTCGAGTACAATTGAACCCTTGCTCAAAATATAGCCACGACTGCAGAGCTCAAGGCTCAGCTCGGCATTTTGCTCCGACAACAGGATCGTGGCACCACCTCGCTGCAGACTCTGTAGGATCGTGAAGATATCGTCGATCGCGACCGGGCTGAGCCCGAGCGTTGGCTCGTCGATCAGCAGCACCGTCGGGTCGGCCACGACGGCGCGTGCGATCGCGACCGTCTGTTGCTGGCCGCCGGACAGGTTTCCCGCGCGCCGCGTTCGCAGCTCGGTCAGCAACGGAAAGCGTCGGTACACCTCGTCCAGCGTCTTCCTGCGGCGGTCGGAGCTCAGTCGCGCGGCGCCTACGGCCAAATTGTCCTCCACCGACATATCTTTGAAGACATGGCGGCCTTCCGGGATCTGGATGACGCCGCGCGCGACGATGGCGCGCGACGCGAGATTTGTGATGTCCTCCTTGTCGACCGTGACATGACCGGCGGTGGCGCGAACGAGCCCCGAAATTGTCCGCAGCAGCGTGGTCTTGCCGGCATTGTTCGGGCCGAGGAGCGCGACGCATTCACCCTTGGCGACGTGCAGCGTGACGTCCTGAAGCACGGGAACCTTGCCGTAGCCGGCGAAGAGGTTTCTTACATCAAGCAAGGCGCGCTCCCGCCCGTTTGCCGAGATAGGCGGCGATGACATCTGGATCGCGCGCGATTTCGTTCGGTCCGCCTTCCGCGATCAGCCTGCCGCTCGCCATCACGTAGATGTGCCGGCAGAGCGTGCGGACGACATGCATGACGTGTTCGACGACGACGACGGCCACGCCGCTATCGTGCAGGTCGGCGATCCTGCGCATCATAAAATCTGCTTCTTGCATGGTGAGACCCGCCATCACCTCGTCGAACAGGACGATCCGAGGCTCCGCGACTATACAGCGCGCCAGCTCGATCCGTCGGAGCATGCCGGGGCCCAGTTCGGCCGGCAGCGCCGACCAGGGTATTTCAAAATCCGCCGCGACGGCGCGCGCACGCTCCCGAGCCTGCACCAGGGAGGCCCGCAATAGCGCGGCGGTCGTCAGGATTTCC
>JADGRP010000083.1 GCA_017880805.1 Burkholderiales bacterium | reverse complement strand
GTGTTCCGCGAGCGCCAGCACCGCGGAAGCGACCGGCCCGGCGGGATGGATGATGGTCCTGAGATGCGTGTCGTCGAAATCGAAGGTGTGCGAGGTGATGCCGTTCAGTAGCGCCGCGCTGGCGACGTCGACGCGCTCACTTCGCCCGAGGATTGTCGCTTGGGGATTTGGCGCAAGCTCCATGACCGCGGCAAGCGCCGCTTTGACGGTTGCGTGTTGCGACGCGCCAATGGCGCAGCCGACCCAGTTCAACAAGGTCCGATGCGCCTCTTTGTCGACGCTCGTATCCCAGCCTTGCGACGGGTGCTTCGTCACAAAGTCGGCCAGGATTTGCGTCACCGGCGGCGCGTGAGCGTCGGCGCTTACCTTCGTGTTTTGAGCCATGGATCTCCGCGTCGGGACGCGTCGGTTCAGTCGTTGATCTCGGTATTGCGTGCCTTCGCCAGACGCGACCACTTGTCGATATCGTCGCGCATATACTGCCCGAACCGCTCCGGCGACATCGGCATCGGCTCCAATGCTTCGCTCGACAGCCGCGCGCGCAGGTCAGGATTGCGTGGGAGCGTCGAGAGTCGGACGTGCGCCCCGTGCCAGGCTTCGCGTTTCATCTTAACGCAATTGGCATTGGAAGGCTCGCCTCCGGTATCTCGCAATCAGCGCGCGAGAGGGCATCTTGCGTCCGGCACTGCTTGACCCGGGGTGCTCACGCATCGAATCGGGCCCGGCCCTACTTTCTTTTTATTTTCTGAGCGACAATCCGGGGCCGTGAAACATGTGGAGACGCTCCAATGAAAATAAAAATCAACCGCGCACAAATCCTGTCTCAGATTCGTGCCAACATCGTGGCCATCTTCAGCATTATCGTTGCGCTTTCGGGAATGGCGTATAACACCTGGCGCAACGAGAAGACAGAAATCAATCACAGTGTGCGCATCGCCGCGTTCGAGACGCTCAAGAATCTGGGCGAAGCGCAGATCGTCGTGGAATACTTGCACTTTCAGAAAAACCGTCAACTCGGCGATCCGGTGCAGGGATGGGGGCGCATGATTTATATTCGCGATCTCGCGCAGGTCCTGCCCGCCCCGGGTCCGGCCGAGGCGGAGCGACTGTGGGCAGCGTGGCGGGACAATGTCGAAGGGCTCGGGACCAAGGACGAATCGATGGTGAAGATCACCGACGAATTGCAGCTTCTACGCCTCACCACGCTGGAAATATTGAATGACTTGCACTGATGTCCGAATTTATTGGGCGTTCCGAAACGTGCGTGACGCCCGAGTACTTCAAATCATCATTTCCGCTCATATTGGTACCTGAGCGGGAATCCATTGTCGTCTGACGGACGCCGCTGAACCAACATTCCAACTGGAGTAACTGGTGTTACCCGAACTCGTTTTGCCTCTAGAAGAACGTCTGAGCGCGCTGCCGCGCGAGGTGCTGAACAACCTTCGCCGCGGCATCGAAAAGGAAAGCCTGCGCGTGCGGCCCGACGGCTTGCTGGCCACGACGCCGCATCCGGCGCGGCTCGGCTCGGCGCTCACCCATCCGCACATCACCACCGACTTCAGCGAGTCGCAGGTCGAGCTCATCACCGGCGTGCACTCCAATGCGGACGCCTGCCTGAAGGAGCTCACCGAAATCCACCAGGTCGTCTACCGCGCGATCGGCGACGAGCTGCTTTGGGGTTCGAGCATGCCCTGCCGGCTGCTCGCGGACGACATGATCCCCCTCGGCCGCTACGGCAGCTCCAACGTCGGGCGCGCGAAGAGCGTGTACCGCATGGGCCTCTCGCATCGGTACGGCCGGCGCATGCAGACGATCTCCGGCATCCACTACAATTTTTCGCTGCCCGAGCAGCTTTCCAACGAAGCCTATTTCGCGCTGATCCGCAACTTCCGGCGTCACGCCTGGCTGCTGCTCTATCTCTTTGGCGCATCGCCCGCGGTGTGCTCGACCTTCGTCGACGGCCGCGAGCATGAGCTCGAGCGGCTGAGCGGGGACACGCTTTATCTGCCATACGCAACGTCGCTGCGCATGGGGCGACTGGGCTATCAGAGCGATGCGCAGTCTTCGCTTGCGGTGAGCTACAACAGTCTCGAAAGCTACGGCGCCTCGTTGCAGCAGGCGCTCACGCAGCCGTATCCGCCCTACGAGGCGATCGGCATCCGCGAAGGCGACGACTATCGTCAGCTTGCCACCAGCCTGCTGCAGATCGAGAACGAATTCTACGGGACCATCCGCCCCAAGCGTGTGATTCGGCCGGGCGAGCGCGCACTGCACGCCTTGCGCGATCGCGGCGTCGAGTATGTCGAAGTGCGGCTGATGGACCTCGATCCGTTCTATCCGATCGGCATCGTCGCCAGCACGGTGCGCTTACTCGACGTGTTCCTGCTGCACTGCCTGCTTTGCGACAGCCCGCCCGACACGCCGCAGGAGCTTTGCGCCATTATCGGCAACAAGCAGCGCGTCGCTTCGCGCGGCCGCGAGCCAGGGCTGTGTCTCACGAGAGGATCGCAGGAAGTAACGCTCGCCGAGTGGGGCGGCGAAGTGCTCGCCGAGTGCGCGCAGATCGCCGCAGCGCTCGACGCGGCGACGGGCGGCAACCTGAATTGCAACGCGTTATCGGCGGCTGTCGGCGCGCTGGACAATCCCGCGTCGACGCCTTCCGCCCGCGTCCTGCAGGCGATGGCGCGCGACCACGACAACTCCTACGTTCATTTCGCGCTCGCGCAGTCGCGCGCCCATCGCGAGGCCATTCTGAAGCTGCCGCTGTCGGATGAAGTTGCCAAACGGTTCGCGCTCGAGGCGGAGGAATCGCTCGTCGAGCAGCATCAGATCGAAGCCGCGGATACCGTCCCCTTCGAAACCTATCGTCAGCAGTACCTGGCTCGGATTCGGCTGAAGGAGTAGCGCCGCATTCTTTACCCAAGCGGCCGCACCCCAAACAACCACCCGTGCAGCCAGAACGCAAACAGCGCCCAAGCCACCACCCCGATCACCACCGCCACTGCATCATGCGCTAACGAGCCTTTGGGATAAACGACGCCGGCCGCCCGGTCGCGCCTTCGCTCCGACGCAAAAACCACCACCGCCCAAACCAGAAAACTTCCGAACAGCACCACGGCGGCGAGTGTCCCATTGGCAATCAGATGCGCAAACGCCCAGAGCTTCAGCCC
>JADGRP010000343.1 GCA_017880805.1 Burkholderiales bacterium | reverse complement strand
TTAGCAGATTATGCCGCTTCTCGAAATTATCTTCCATTCGGTTGTCAGGATGAAGCTGTTCACGCTCGACCAGCAATTGATCGTTCGCAAGGCCGGATCGCTGGCGGCCAAGGACAGACAGGCGGTCGCCACCGCGGTCAGGAAGTTGTTGAAATCCCTTGCCTGACCGAACCGACGACCTGCCCGCGCGTCCCTTCGATGCTTTCTGAGTTGACCACGATGAAGTCCGCAACGCCCATCCCTGCCACCGACGTGGTGGCCCACACCCCGATGATGCAGCAGGGTGTTTCTGCTATGACAATATGTCTTTTCTTGCGTTACGTTTCGCAACTCTAGGGGTCCTGCGACGGTATGCCGCTCACCTACCGCCCGGTTCCCGACATCGCCTGAGCGCGGGGCGGCGCGCCCCACGCTTGACTTGGCGCACCCGGGGACCGCATGATTTGCCGCAACGTTCGTTGCGAAGCGCCCCGGCAGCGCGGATCGGACAGTGGAGCACGCGCGGGTAGCCCCGATCGGGCGCGCCGAGCACCGATCCTGCATCAATGCAGCGTTGCATTGGCACAGGACGCCGGCGACGGGCGCATTGGTTTTCCTATTTCTTTTTCCTATTTCTCGTTGCTGAAGAATGATTTTTTTGCGGTCAAAGGGGTCAGCGTCAATGAGCTTTTCCTGATTAATAGCGGTGATGCAAACGACATCGATGCTGTAATTCCTTGTCGGTCGCCGCGCTACCAGAGGAGAACGCTACAATGAACATCCACAGCACCATTACCGCAACGCTTGCCGGCATTTCAGTTCTTGCTTCCTGCACCGTTGCCGCCCAGTCGTGCCCAGAGAAAAACCTCATGTACTGGCAGGCTTTCCCCGCTGGTGGCGAATCCGACCTTGCGGGGCGGCATCAGCAACTGGTGCTCAAGAAGAGATGCCCGAACATCGAAACCATCATGCAGTACAAGCCCGGCGCGGGCGGCGGCCTGTTGTGGTCGCAGATGAACTCATTGCCGAGCGACGGTTACAACATCGTCGGCATCAATCTGCCGCATATCGTGTTGCAACCGCTCGAAGGCCAGGTCCAGTACAAGACCGAAGACATCACCCCGGTCTACTGGTTTCACTACACGCCGGATGCGATTGTAGTACCTGAACAAAGCCCGATCAGGACCTTCCAGGATCTGGTCAGATTGGCCAAGGCTGAGCCCGGCAAGCTGACCTTCGCCGGCTCGGGCACGAACTCGGCCAACCACGCCGCGCACGAAAAACTGAATATCCTGGCCGGCATCAAGACCACCTACGTGCCGTTCAAGGGCACCGGCGATCTCGTCACGGCAGTGATCGGGGGACACGTGACCGGCGCGATCTCTTTCGCGATGGCGATGAACAGCAGAACCAAAGTGCGCGCCCTTGCGGTTGCGATGGAAAAACGCCATCCGCTGCTGCCGGACGCGCCGACTTTCAAGGAACTCGGTATCGACTGGATCGACGGCGCGTACCGCGGCATCGGCATGCCCAAGGCTACTTCGCCCGAACAGCGCAAGCGCATGTCCGACCTGTGGTCCGCGCTTAACAATGATCCGCAAATGAAAGAACTTGCCTTAAAGAGCGGCTACGAACTCGTCGACGTCGGCGTCGACAAGATGGAACTCTTCATGAAAGAGCGTATCCGGGGCTACAGGGAAGTCGCCCGACTCATGGGTTTAATCAAATAAGTTTTGCCCATGCGATTCGGCGAAAAGTTTTTGCTGGAGTCAGGCGCTTCTTGCGGGGATAGCGATCAGCACATAAAAAGCGGCTGGCGTTGGGTGGCCAGGACATTCCAGCTGAAGAGCCGTATGAATACTGCCCTTCCAGCGCTTTTCCCTTTCCTGTACCTGCGTGGCCCTCGCTTGTGGTTTACAATTCCGATCGGGAGCCAGCGGCCAGACACGCGAAAAGAGCAGGATTGAATTTCCTATCGTTTGTCGACAAACAACTGAGGAGAAAATCATGAAAAGCTCGATTCGTCTTTTGCTCTCAATCGGTTTCGCGCTATGCGCAGTCTCGAGCGGCGCTCACGCGGCGTGGCCGGACGACAAGCCGATCGAAGTCATCGTCGGCTACGCGCCGGGCGGGGCGAACGACCTCATGGCACGCGTCATGGCGCCCTTCATGGAAAAGCTGCTCGGCGGGAAAGCGAAGCTTATCGTGGTGAATCGCCCCGGTGCGTCGGGCGAGATCGGCTGGACCGCGTTGCAGCGCGCGGCGCCCGATGGTTACACGCTCGCGCTCATCTCGACGCCTTCGTTTCTGACCAACACGCTGCAGCGCAAGACGCAGTACGATCCCGCGCAGATCGTGCCGCTCGCACGCATCATGGACGACCCGGCGCTTTTCATCACGATCG
This sequence comes from Burkholderiales bacterium, assembly GCA_017880805.1. Lineage (GTDB taxonomy): Bacteria > Pseudomonadota > Gammaproteobacteria > Burkholderiales > Casimicrobiaceae > PALSA-1003. Next base: position 2,855 of record JADGRP010000343.1, on the reverse strand, counting down.
CGGCGAGCCCGCTCAACAGCCTCGCCGATGTCGTGCGCAAGCTCAAAGCCTCTCCCGAGGGCATCTCCATGGGCACGAGCGGCATCGCGACCAACGGCCATATGGCCGCGCTCGCGCTGCTGGCGGCGACCGGCGCCAAGGTCAACGATGTGCCTTTCAAGGGCTCGGGCGAAGCGCGCACCGCTCTCGCGGGCGGCCATATCGACATGGCGGTGATGGGCGGCACGGAGTTCCTGCAGGCCGGGCGCATGAAAGAGCTCAAAGCGCTCGCGCAGCTCGCCCCGACGCGGCACGCCTTCATCGGTGACATCCCGACGGCGCGGGAACAGGGACTCGACATCGTCATATCGTCCGAGCGCGGCTTCGGCGTGCCGCGGGGCCTGCCGCCCGACGTGCAGTCGCGGCTCGAGAAAGCAATCGAGGAGACCTTGCGCGATCCTGAGTTCCTGAAGCGCGTCAGCATCGAAGCGAACGCGGTCGCTTATCAGACCGGCGCCGAGTGGGCGAAGCGCATGCCGGAAGAAAAACGAAAATTCGAGACATTATGGAAGGCCGCGCTGGTCAAGCCGTAAGCGCGCGGACCGCTTACCCGGGAACACGAGAACAGAAACGCCATGAGTGAAGAAAAGAAAACGAGAAAGCTGCGGTCGGAAGACTGGTGGAACAATCCAGACGACCCGGGCATGACTGCGCTCTACCTGGAGAAATATCTCAACTACGGTTTGACGCGCCAGGAGCTGCAGTCGAGGCGTCCGATCATCGGCATCGCGCAGACCGGGTCGGACCTCGCGCCGTGCAACCGGCACCATCTCGAGCTCGCGCCGCGCATACGCGACGGCATACGCGACGCGGGCGGCATCCCGATCGAGTTTCCCATCCATCCGCTGCAGGAGACCGCGAAGCGGCCGACGGCGATGCTCGATCGCAATCTCACTTATCTCTCCCTGGTGGAATGTCTGCACGGCTACCCGTTCGACGGCGTAGTGCTGACGACCGGCTGCGACAAGACGACGCCCGCGTGCCTCATGGGCGCCGCCACGGTCAACCTGCCGGCGATCGTGCTGTCGGTCGGTCCGATGCTGAGCGGCTGGTACGACGGCAAACCGGTCGGATCGGGAATGGTGATCTGGCGCGCGAGACAGCTTCTCGCCAAAGGCGAGATCAACGTCGAGCAGTTCATGGAGATGACGTGCGCGTCGTCGACTTCGGCCGGTCACTGCAGCACGATGGGAACGGCGTCTTCGATGAACGCGATGGCCGAAGCGCTCGGCATGTCGCTTCCAGGATGCTCGGCGATTCCGGCGGCGTACCGCGAGCGCTCGCAAATGGCGTACTACACGGGCAAGCGCATCGTGGACATGGTGTGGGAAGACCTGACGCCCAAGAAGATCATGACTCGCAAGGCTTTCGAGAACGCCATCACGGTCGCGGCCGCGATCGGCGGCTCGACCAACTGCCCGCCGCACGTCATCGCGATCGCGCGCCACGTCGGCGTCGATCTCGACATCAAGGACTGGGAGCTCGGCCGCGACGTGCCGCTGATCCTCAATCTGCAGCCCGCGGGCGAATATCTGGGCGAGGACTTCCATCGCGCAGGCGGGGTGCCGGCGATCGTCAAGGAGCTCATCAAGGCCGGCCGCTTCCACACCGACGCGCTGACGTGCACCGGAAAGACGATGGGCGAAAACCACGAGAACATTCCGTTCACGTCCGACCGCAAAGTGATCAAGCCGTACGACGATCCGCTCAAGCCCGAAGCCGGTTTCTGCATCATGAGCGGCAACATCTTCGATTCGGCGGTGATGAAGACCTCGGTCGTGTCGCCGGAGTTCAGGGCCAAGTATCTCGAGGACACGCAGCATCCGGGCGTGTTCGAAGGCCGCGCGATCGTTTTCGAAGGGCCCGAGGATTACAAGGAGCGGGTCGACAGCCCGGAGCTCGACATCGACGAAGACTGCCTGCTTTTCATGAGGAACTGCGGTCCCGTCGGCTATCCCGGCGCCGCCGAGACGATCAACATGCGCCCGCCGGCGAAGCTCATCAAGAAAGGCATACGTGCCCTGCCCACGATCGGCGACGGGCGCCAGTCCGGAACTTCGGAAAGTCCTTCGATCCTCAACGCGTCGCCCGAAGCTGCCGTCGGCGGCAACCTCGCGATCCTGCGCACCGGTGACCGCGTTCGGCTCGACATGAACACGGGACGGCTCGACATGCTCGTCAGCCCCGAGGAAATCGAGAAGCGCCGCGCCGAGCTGCGCGCCAGCCCGCGTCCGCTCACGGCCTCGCAGACGCCGTGGCACGAGATCTATCGCAATTACGTGGGGCAGCTCTCGACAGGCGCGTGCCTCGAGCCCGCGGTGCTTTACCTCAACATCGCGGAAACACACGGCTTGCCGCGGCGCAATCACTGAACCGCGAAAGTCGAGCCTCCAATCGCGGACAACGGCATCGGCATTGCAGGCATCGAATTCATCGTCGATGCGGCGGGCGAGCTTTACTACACCTACGACGTCAACACCAACACGAATTACAACCAACCAGAGAGAATTTCACGTGCCGTTAACCATACTTTTTCCAGACAGCAGATCTGCGCAGCTCGACCTCGAACGCGAGGTGACCGGCCCCGATGCCATCCTGCTCAACCCGCGCAAGGATCGCTTCGATGCGATAGAGCTGAGCGCGTGGGAGGGTTGCGACGCCATCGTCGTCGCCCGCGTCCCCATCGACGCGAAGGCGATTCCGCATCTGAAACGCACCCGGATCGTGGTCCGCAACGGGGTCGGCTTCGACAGCGTCGACCTCAAGGCATGCGGTGATGCGGGTATCGTGGTTTCCAACGTGCCCGACTACGGCAC
>JADGRP010000008.1 GCA_017880805.1 Burkholderiales bacterium | reverse complement strand
TGTGCTTTTTGCAATTGCTCCGATACTGGTCACAATCATTTCCGGCTACACCGCTCACGCCTTTGGATGCCAGGTCGACGAAGGCTCGGAGCATGCTTGCATGATCTTCGGTCTCGACTGGGGATCCGCCTTTTATGTTCTTGTGGTCTTTGGTTGGTTCACTATCGTTACGCTTCCGTTGAGTGTAATCATGCTTATCGGTCTGACGATCTTCCTGGTCGTTCAGAAGTTCCGAAAGCGCGTTGTGCCCTCCTGAGGATAGCCGGCAGTAACGGAGATGACGATGCAATTTGCAGGTCAAGAACAAGTTGTATCGTGGCGCGTACAGCGCAGGCACTTGTTTCAGTCGCTGGTTCTCGTTGCCGGCGTGCTCTCGCTCGGCGCGCAAAGCCTGCCCGCGCGCGGCGCGAAAGCGGTTCATTTCCGAAGCGGCGACGGGCAAACGGAACTCATCGGTTACCTTTTCCGGCCCAACGGACCGGGACCGCACGCGGCTGTCGTGATGTTGCACGGACGCGGGGGACCCTATTCCTCACTGGCGACGGGCGTCTACAACGCCGACACCTTGTCGAAGCGCCACAAGTTTTGGGGAGAATTTTGGGCCAGCAAAGGCTACGTCGCGTTGCTTGTCGACAGTTTTGGTCCGCGCGGCTACTGGCGTGGCTTTCCCAAAGCCAGCTACGAAGACCGGCCGTCCGCGGTGAGTGAACAGACGATCCGACCGCTCGACGCTTACGGCGCTCTGGCCTATTTGAGGGGACGCCCCGACGTTGTTCGCGACCGGATCGGGTTGCAAGGCTGGTCGAACGGCGCCATGACTGCGCTTGTCACTATGTCGTCGCGTGCACCGGGCGTCTCGAATCCCTCGCCCGCAAGCGCATTCCGGGCTGCTTTGGTGTTTTATCCCGGTTGCGGGATGGAGGCGATCCAGGGTTCTTATTTACCTTATGCTCCCATTCAGATGTTCGTCGGAACTGCAGACGCGGAAGTGTCTCCGAAACGCTGCATGTCGTGGGAGAAACGCGTCCACGCCGCGGGCGGTTCCATCGAATTGACCGCTTACGATGATGCCGAGCACGACTTCGATGATCCGAGTGCCAGCAGACAGCGCAACGAATCCAATGCCGCCGCCACTCGCGATGCCGTGCGTCGCGCCGAAGAATTCTTCGGGCGCCAGTTGAAGTAGTGTTCTGCCGGATCGGCTGGGCGTCGGTTAAGCTATCGCGCATGACGAAAGTCCGTAACGCGTGAGCCCCCTCATACCGTCATTCCCGCGAAAACCTCAACGAACTCTGACCAAACACGGATCCCTGCTCAGTTACCAAAATGAGCGGGGATGACGAGCCAGAACTTGGTGCCCCGCTAACCTACCGAATCGAGCATGTGCTCTCGCCGCTTCGCGCTTGCGCTCGCCATCGCCGCCATCGCGCTTGCTTCGCTCTGCGCTGCAGCGCCGCTGCCGCAGGACTATCCCTCGCGTCCGATCCACATCATCGTGCCTACCGCGCCGGGCGGCCTGGGTGACATCCTCGCGCGGCAGCTAGGCGACCGCCTCGGCAGCGCTTTGCGCACGGCCGTCGTCGTCGACAACAAGGCGGGTGGATCGGGCGTGATCGGCAACGAGCTCGCCTCACATGCGGCGCCCGATGGTTACACACTGCTGTTCGCGACATCCGCGACTCATATCATCGCGGCGCACTCGATCACCAAGTTGCCCTACGATCCGTTGCGGGACTTCACCCCCGTCATCAACCTCGGCTACGCGACATCGGTCATCGTCGTGAACTCTACTCTTCCTGTCCGCACGCTCGCCGAGCTCATCTCCTACGCGAAGGCCCGGCCGGGGCAACTCAACTATGCGTCGTCGGGCGTCGGCTCGGCCAATCACATCGATACCGAAGTGTTTGCGGCGCTAGCCGGGATCGAACTGGTGCACGTGCCGTACCGGGGAACAGCCGACGGCTATCGCGCGCTGCTTTCCAACGAAGTTCAGCTCATGTTCGGCGCGATTACCTCTGCGTTGCCGTACATACAGGCCGGGAAGCTGCGTGCGCTCGTGGTGCTCGTCGACAAGCGCTCGCCATTGCTTCCCGACGTTCCGACGATCACGCAGGCCGGGCTCGGCAGCGTCGACGTGCGCAAGTGGCTCGGGCTCGTCGCGCCGGCCGGCACGCCGCCGGAGATCGTCGAGTATCTCAACCACATATTGGACCGGATCCTGCACGAGCCGGAGATGCGCGTGTGGCTCGACCGCCAGGGTCTCGATCTCGCCGGCGGGTCGGCGCAGGACTTCGACGAGGTGCTCCGCACCGACTACGCCAAGTGGGGCGAGACCGTGCGCCGGCTGCACATTCGGTCGGAGTAAGATCGCGACTTTGTCCGGCGCCCGAATTGTGGATCGTGCAGATCGCAGCGGTGCCGGCGCCTCATTCCGAGCATGAAAAAACTTCGTCTACTGGTACTTTCCGTGGGCACGCAGGTGGGTCAGAACGTCCTCGCCACACTTGCGCGCCGCCGCCGCGAACTAAGTCTAATCGCGACGTCGTCGGTTTCGAACGAACCCGCGGTGTTCGACTGGGACACGGTGTACCTCGTGCCAGCGACCGCGGCCGAGCCGGAAGCCTTCGAGCATCGTTTGCTCGACATCATGGCGCGCGAACGCGTCGACCTGGTGGTCCCCTGCCGCGATGACGACGTCGTGTTCCTGGCGGCGTTGCGCGACCGGCGCTCCGATCTCGCGCCGCGCCTGTTGTGCGGCAGCGCGGACGCAGCGGACGTGATCGCAGACAAATGGCTGAGCGCGGAGTTCTGCACGCGCAATGGCCTGCCGTTCGCGCCGTCGATCGCCAAGGGTTCGTCGCACGAGCGCGCGGAATTCGCGCTCCAGCACGGATTTCCGCTGGTCACCAAACCGCGCCGCGGTTACGCCTCGCAGGACGTGTACCTGATTTCCAACGACGCGCAATTCGAGCGGGCGCTGGCTCGCGAAGACTGGATCGTGCAGAAGTATCTCGGCGACCCGCGCAGCGTCGCCGAATACCTGGAAGGAATCGAGTCCCGCGGCGTTCCGCTCTATCACACCTTTCAGGGTCTCAAGCACTCGATCCAGGCGCTGATCGCGCCCGACGGAACGGTTGCGCACGTCATCTGCACGCGCAACGCGAGCAGGATGCGCCGTTCGAAACGGGTCGAAGCCGATCACGATCCGGTGTCGCTCGATATCGGCACTCGATGCGCGCAGACATTCGCCTCTGCGGGCTGGCGCGGCCCGCTCAACATCCAGTGCCAGCGCGACGCGGACGGAGCGCTATTGATCCACGAATTCAATGGTCGCTTCACCGGCGCGACGGTCGATCGGTGGCTGCTCGGTTTCGACGAGGTTAGCGCCGCGATCGAGATTTTCACCGGCGTTCGCTTCGGCAGTAAGAGCGGGGCACCGCCGGCCGCGCTCGAGGCGTTCGAGTCGCTGGTGGCGCGCGGCGCCGATCCGCGAGACGTCGAGGCGCTCGCTCGCGACAGCGTATGGCGGCGCGCGCGGTGAACCCGGGCGGCGCGCTGAGCATCGATATCGGCGGCGCCGCGGACAAGCTGCCGGATTGCCTCACCATGGGCTGGCAAGCCGGCGCGGACGTGCCATTTCATCCGGGCGAGGATTTTCCGTTCGGCGACCGCGCCGTCGGTGTCATCGCCTGCGGCCACTTCGTGCACGAGCTCGATCGCGCCACCAAGTTCCATTTTCTGCTCGAATGTCGCAGGACTTTGCAGGCGGGCGGGCGGCTCGGCATTGCGCCTCGAGCCAACGCGGCGTCCGCCGCCGGCAATGATCTGCCCAGCCTGGCGGCGATGGCGGGCCTCGAGCCTGCACCGGACGGCTTCACCAAGCGCGATCGACAGGTGCACGACGATCCGCTCGTGTCGATTCTTATCCCAGCGTACAACCCCGGTTTTTTCGCGGCCTCCTTCGACAGCGCGCTGGCGCAAACTTACGGCAATATCGACATCTTGATTTGCGACGACTCGCCCGGTCCCGAGATCGAAGCGATCGTCCGCGCTCGCGCGAGCCGCTTTCCCGTTCGCTACGAGCGCAACCCGACGCGCCTGCGGCCTCGCGGCAATTTCACCCGCTGCTTCGAGCGGGCCCGCGGCGAGTTCGTCAAGTTCCTGTGCGACGATGACCTGCTCGCTCCGACCTGCGTCGCATCGTTGCTCGACTCGTTTCGTCACGCTCCCGACATCGCGCTCGCGACTTCGCGCCGGAGACGCATCGACGAGAGCGGACGCGCAATGCAGGACCAGCCGGCGACGATGCCGATCGTCGCCGAAGACACGGTGATCGCCGGACCGACGCTCGCCAATGCGATGATCATGGTGGGCCTCAACACGATCGGCGAGCCGAGTACCGTGCTGTTCCGCAAGGCCGATCTGCTCGACCAGGCGCCCGAGTATTTCCGTTTCGACGGCGAGGCCGGCCACGGCATCATCGACATGGTGACGTGGACCGCGCTCCTGCTCAAAGGCGACGCCGTCTACCGGAACGAGGCCCTCTCCTCCTTCCGCATTCACCCCGGACAGCGCCAGCGCGATCCGGCCAAGTCGCAGCGCAATGTCGACAGCATTCGCGGCCTGCAGGCGGTATGGCTAGAGCTGAAGGTGCACCAGCGGGTGCCGCCCGATCTGCTATTGACCAAGCCGTTCCCGCCGCTGCGTGGGGTCGACTGGCGCATCCAGCCAGTGCTCGGGTTTGCGGCACGGCCTGTCGCCGCCGGTTGAGCGCGAGATCAGCGGGCGGGGTTGGCGTTTCCGCGTCAACTTCCTTGTTGTTCTGAATCCTTCCTTCAACCCGTCGTCCTTCGTTTCTTCAGAAGGCCATCATAGGACTCCGCGATCCCATACGCCTTGTACGAGTCCCACACTCTGTCGACTGTTTTCACGAGGACAATCAGGGACAGAACCCCGACGAGCACTTCTTTCTGCGTAATTCGAAAGATCAGGTAAGGCAATCCGGCCGCCAGAAGAACCATCCCCAGACTACCAAGCAACGAGTTCCGTGCCACGATTCTGGACAAATACGTTTCCGTCGCAATGCCGGGAGACACGCCGCTAAAAAAGGTCCCGTTCTTTTTCATGAATTCGGCCACTGAGAGATCGTCCTTTGACAACCCCGGCCAAATCACGGCGAAATTGCGAGCATAGGTGAACAGCACGATCAGGCACGCAAGTGCTGCCCAGAACCAATCGCTCTCCGGCGTCAGCCATGCGCCAAGCATCTTGCCAAATGCTCCCAGAGTGCCCTCGAAGTGTGCTTCGAGGACTGTCGGGGCAAACCGCAACAGCGCCAGCAGCCCTATCGCGGCGGAAACCGGAACGTAGCCGCCGCTGATCAGCAGCAACGGCATTGGCGCCGTAACAAGCGATTCTCCGCCAAGGCGAGAATCCGATCGTCTCTTTGGATAGAAAACGGTGAGTGTCCGTTGCGCCTTGACAAGCCAAAAGCCGAGAACGGCAAACACCGCCGCTCCGACGACGACAATGGCCAACCGCTGAATCGTGTCAGCGGGGTCTGGCGCGTCACGTACGATGTCGCTGATCTGCTTCGCAAGAGCGAGACTCGCCCCGGCGAGCAACACGATGTTCTCGCCAGATCCGATACCCTTCCTGGTAATCCAATTGATAATCCCGGTGCTGAGCACGCTGCCCAGGGTTACGAGGCACACAATTCGCATCGAAGGGAAAAACGTTTCCGATGTAAACCAATGGATGTTTCCAGGAAAGAGCCCTGTCTGCCGAGCCAGGTAACGGCTGATGGCATACGCAAAAATGATCGCCAGCGGTACGGACACTACTGTGGCGATTAATTTGATTTGCTTCTTGCCTTTCTCCCCTTGATCTCGCAGGTCGCGGAGAGAAGGGACTACCCATGTCGCACCCTGAGCGAGCCCCAGCGCCGCTAGATACGGAAGGATGCCTGCCGCGACCCATGAAAAATGCCTCAGTACCTCGCCTCCGGCAAATAGATCGACGAGACCAAGAAATGGGTTATCAGCCAGCAAATGCTGAAGCCGCTCCTCGTCCACGTTGAGCGCCGGTAGCTCGGCCAAAACTCGAAAAGCCAACAACAGCAAGACCGTATTCAGAACGCGGTGGCGCCGATCGGGACCATGCTCGTCTTCGTACGGCGTGCTTTCTGCAAACAAGTTCCTGAACAAAGCCCGCAGCAACTGAAGGATCTTGTCCATTGTCCGAAGCGCTTATTGCACTTCTGTATACGGAGTGGGAATGTTGCTCGGCCGGTAGGTCGGGTCTTTCTTCTGGCGCTCGAACACGGATGAATGAATGTTCGCGCCTGGGTCGAGCACGCGCGCGTGGCCCAGTGGAATAAGCCAGCGCGGCGGCAGGATTCCGTGCGGATCCTTCAAGTGCCTGGGAATCAACTCAGGAATCCACCACAAGCCCTTAAGTGACTCGTGCTTCATTGGCAAGACATCGGCCGTTGCAGCCGCACCTTCTGCTTGCGGTGGAAAGGTCTCTGCCAAGGCTGTAGCGCTGAACTTCAGTTCCTTGGCCTCGGCTTGTCCGACCATCCACTGCAGCGTCACTTTCGAGAGACCGGATTCGCTTTCGGGATAGCCGCCGCCGACGTCGCAGTGAACGCCCGGATACCATACCTGGAGCATATCCACCTTCGATTCATCCCTGGGCCTCCAGAGATTTTGGACGAAATAGGTTCTCCGTTCGTCTAGCGCCACCGCGTGGCGGATTGTCTCGACGGCGTGGTTGTCGGCGGTGAATTGAAAGTGCTTCGCATTCCACGCCCACCCGACCGAACTCACGGTATCCCAGAGCCCTAGAAAATGGATCTTCACCGTGCGGCCAAATGTGCTGTGAAATCCTTCATAGGTCCGATCGCCGTACTTCCGTCCGAAAATATCCCAGGCAAAAGGGACCAGCTCCTCATTGCCCTTCCCGAGCAGCCCCGTTTTGTTCAGCATCGCCGCCAGCACGCGGGCCTCGTACGCACCGCGGCTGAAGCCGAAGATGTAGATGCGGTCCCCCTCCTCGTAGTAGCGCATCAGGAATCGGTAGGCCGCGCAAACGTGGTCCTCAAGCAACCACGCGATCGCAAGATCGAGCCGCGCAATGAACCACTTCCGAATCCTTCCCCAGCTCCCTGGCGGAAACATGGTGCCGATGCCGGGCTGGTAATACGCGATCTGGTCGCTGGTCTTACGATCAAGCAACGCGTAGAGCTTGACCACGTTCGTATTTTCCCTGTTGAACT
>JADGRP010000082.1 GCA_017880805.1 Burkholderiales bacterium | reverse complement strand
GGCAGACAGCCGACCACAACCTTGGGATTCTGATAGTGAATCGTGGCGCACGCGGTGCACACGTAGCGCGTCAGCGTGTCGCCGTCGGGCACCCGAAAATCGAGCTGCGACGACCCGCAATGGCTGCAGAATTTCACGACGTCGCGGCCTTGATAAAATGCTCGCGATAGTACTTGAGCTCGTCGATCGATTCGTAGATGTCGGCCAACGCCTCGTGCTTGCCCTGCTTGGTCCAGCCTCTGGCAACGTCCGGCTGCCACCGCTTGCAAAGCTCCTTCAGCGTCGACACGTCGAGATTACGGTAGTGGAAATAATCCTCGAGCTCGGGCATCCAGCGGGCGAGGAATCGCCGATCCTGGCAGATGGTGTTGCCGCACATCGGCGAGGTCTTCGGCGGCACGTGCTCGCGCAGAAACGCGAGCATGCGTTCCTCGACGTCTTTTTCGATCAAGGTCGACGCCTTCACCTTGTCAGTCAGGCCGGTACGGCCATGCGTCGATTGATTCCACGAGTCCATGCCGGAGAGGGCGGCGTCGTCCTGATGAACCACGAGCACCGCCGCCTCGGCAACGACGGCGAGCGCGGAGTCGGTTACCACCAGTGCCACTTCGATGATGCGATCGCTGTCCGGCTTGAGGCCGGTCATCTCCATATCGATCCAGATCAATCGAGTTGCGTCCTGCGGCATCGGCTGCTCTTCGACTTGGCGTAAAATAGGCCCTCATTGTCGCATACCGAACGAATTTCCCCACGAATTTGCCCCTATAGACGCGCATTCCATGTTCAGCTCGGCAAACCTATTCACGGTCCTTTTTCTGCTTGCCCTTGGCGTGTCCGTTGCGCTTCAGCTCTGGCTTGCACAGCGCCAGGTGCGCCACGTCAACTCACATCGCGTTGCCGTTCCCGCCCACTTTGCGGGACGCATTGCTCTGGCCGCGCATCAAAAGGCCGCCGATTACACCATTGCGCGCACCCGGCTGTCGATCGTCGATATCGTAATCGATACGTGCGTGCTATTGACGCTGACCCTCGGTGGCGGACTGTGGGCGGCCGCGGCGTGGACGTCGACATTGCCGGTGAGCCCCTTGTGGCAGGATGTGTTGCTGATCGCTGGCGTGACCGTCGTGACCGGCGCTATCGCGCTCCCGCTTTCCTGGTATCGCACCTTCGTCGTCGAGCAGCGCTTCGGCTTCAACCGCATGACGCTCGGACTGTGGCTGAAGGACCTGGTCAAGGCAGCACTGCTCGGCGCGGTCCTCGGCCTGCCGCTGGTCACCCTCGTGCTGTGGCTGATGGCGCGCGCCGGATCGCTGTGGTGGTTCTATGCGTGGCTGGCGTGGGTCGGCTTTCAGGCGCTGTTGCTCGCGCTCTACCCTACGGTCATCGCGCCCTTGTTCAACAAGTTTCGGCCGCTCGCGGACGTCACGCTCAGGGAGCGCGTGGAGCGCCTGCTCGCGCGATGCGGGTTCGCCGCCAAGGGATTGTTCGTCATGGACGGCTCGACGCGGTCGAGCCACGGAAATGCATACTTCACCGGGTTCGGCGCGGCACGGCGCATCGTATTTTTCGACACCCTGCTCGAAAGGCTCCAGCCGGAAGAGGTCGAGGCAGTGCTTGCGCACGAGCTCGGACATTTCAAGCTACGACATGTTCTCAAACGCACGCTATGGTTCGCCGCGGGCAGCCTCGCATTTTTGGCGCTTCTCGGGTGGCTGACCCACGAAACATGGTTCTACGCCGGTCTGGGCGTTCCCGGCGACGCGCCGCGTTACGGGGTGGCGCTGGTGCTGTTCATGCTCGCGCTTCCGGTATTCACATTCGTCGCGGCGCCGCTCGCGTCCCTGTATTCGCGCCGGCACGAATTCGAGGCCGATGCCTACGCGGCCAAGAACGCGTCAGCGAGCGCCCTCGTTACGGCGTTAGTGAAGCTATACGAGGACAACGCCAATACGCTGACGCCCGACCCGCTGCACTCTGCGTTCTATGACTCTCACCCACCCGCCGCCGCGCGCATCGCGCGATTGGATGCGGCAAGCCCCTGAAGGAGTCCTCAAATGAACATACTGCGTTTACTTCGCGTCGTCTTCGCCGCCGGCGCGCTGGCGGCGGCGATCCCGCTTCAGGCCGCCGTTGCGATGGCGCCAGCGCCATTTGCCAACGGAAACCCCGATCTGGGCAAGCCGCTCAACGACGAGGATTGCATCGACTGCCACGCGCGCCGCTTCGGCGGCGAGGCGAATCGAGTCTATTTTCGTGGCGAGCGGCGGGTGCATACGCCGGGGCAATTGCTGTCGCAGGTCAGTTATTGCAGCGCGGAGCTTGGAGCCGGCCACTTTCCGGACGAGGAAGAACACATCGCGGCCTATCTCAACAAGCAATTCTATCGCTTCAAATGAAGCATTTACGCCGGGAATTTACGAGACTAAGCACCGAAATAAGAAGGCAATCACGGCCATGAGCAAGGAACTGCGCGTGCTGTCGGCCCTCAACTGTCGTGCCAAGGCACCGATGCTGCTGGTCTCGGAGCTGATGCTGCGCCTTCGCGCCCTGCCCGGATGGGACTACGCCGACAACCGGATCTCAAAGACGTTTCGGTTTGCCAATTATTACGAAACGATAGCATTCGTGAACGCGATCGCATACGTAGCGAATCGGCAAAACCATCATCCCGACCTTTCGGTCCACTACGATCGCGTCATCGTATCGTTCGCGACGCATGATGTCGGCGGCGTGACCCTCAACGATTGCATTTGTGCGGCCAGGATCGAAGAGCTGAGTGCATGAGGGCAACTTGACGGGCACGACCGCGGGCCTGGTGACGGCCACCCATCGGCGTCACTATGCGGTTCGGCTCGCCGACGGCGCAACGGTGGCCTGCATATTGCGCGGGCGCAGCCTCGCGATCGCGTGCGGCGACCGGGTCGAGGTCGCACGGTCGCCCTCGAACGAGGGCACCATCGTTTCGGTGGCGCCGCGAACGACGCTCTTCTTCCGCTCGGATATACAGCGCGACAAGCTTCTCGCCGCCAATGTTACGCAGGTGCTGGGTTTCGTGGCGCCCGATCCGCCGTACGACGACGAGCTCGTGCATCGCTGGATCATCGCCGCCGAGAGCAACGATTGCCGCTTCGTGCTGATCGCCAACAAGCAGGACCTTCCCGCATTCGCGCTGATCGCGGACCGGCTCGCTCAGTTTGCCGCGCTCGGCTACCCGGTCATCCCGATGTGCGCCAATCGCGATGTCAGCGCGATTGTGCCGTTCCTGGAAGGCCAGCGCAGCGTCCTGATCGGTCAATCGGGCATGGGGAAGTCGACGCTCATCAATACGCTGCTTCCCGATGCCGGTGCCCGGGTGGGAGAGTTGTCACGCGCGCTGCAGACCGGGCGTCACACGACCACCGAGGCGACGCTCTATGAGCTCGACGATGAGAGCTGGATCGTCGATTCGCCCGGGATGAAGGAATTCGGTCTGGGACATCTCGACGCCGACGCCATCGAGAGTGCATTCGTGGAGTTGCGACCGCTGCTGGGCACGTGCCGCTTCCGTAATTGCCGGCACGATGCGGAGCCCGGATGCGCGGTGCAGGACGCGGTCGCGCGCGGTGTGGTCAAGCCATGGCGCGCCGCACTGCTGCTGCAACTGCGGGCCGAGAGCGAGCGCCGCGCACGGACCTGGGCGTAGGCTCAGCTAAGGCGCCCAATACGCAACGGTCAGAAGAAGCAGCAGCGCGAGCCATACCAGCAACGCGCGCCACACCAAGCCGGTCGCACTCGGCAGGACGTCAGTGTCGGCGGGCTCGCCCATCCCGAGCTCGGGCCGGAACTCCGGCTCTCCGGTCGCGCCGGTCATGACTCCGCCGATCTGAATCCCGAGTGCGCCCGCGCCGCTGGCGAGGAGGATGCCGTCGTGAATCGACGGCCATTGCTTGGCCTGCACCCGCCAGCAATAAACCGCGTCTTCGAAATCGCCAACCACGGCGAAGGTCAGCGCCGTCAGGCGCACAGGGATCCAATCCAGCCAATACAACAGACGCTGAACCGGGCGGCCGAATGTCGCGAGCTGATGTCCGATCGGGGTCACCGCAACGCCCTGCCATTGCCCGGCAAGCAGCACCGTCAGCCGGTAGAGGACCGCGCCGCCCGGCCCGGGCAGCACCAGGAACCAGAACAAAGTGCCGAAGACGTGACGATACGAGTCTTCGAGCCCCTGTTCGATGGCGAGCTTGGGAATCTGCTCCGCCGTTGCGGCGCTCGCGTCGGCGCCGCGCCATGCCACGAGGCGCTTGTGCGCAGTGATGGCATCGCCCGCCCGCAATGCTTCGCCGATCGCCGTAAAGGCGTGACTGAAATGGCGAAAGCCAACGAGCAAATAAAGAATCGCGACGCTCCAGGCGAGACCCAGGACGGGATGCAGCGCGTCGAGCGCCCAATAAGCGGCCGCGGCGATCGCCGCGGGCGGACCCACCGCAAGCAGCGCCGTGAGCGCGCCTTGTTGCTCGGTACCAGCGTTGAAGCGGCGTTCCAGGAAGCGTGCGTATCGACCGAAAAGCTGTTGCACGCCGCCGCGCCACCGGAATGCGCGCCATTGCTCGAGACCGAGCGCGATCAGGATCGCGATGAGATTCATGCTTCGCGGGTCATTTCAAGAATTCTTTGCTTACCGTCTTGAACAAGGGAGTGTTCGCCTCGCCAAGCCACTCGAAGACCACCATCTCCCGCGACACGATGCGCACGCCCTCTTGCCGCATGCGCGCGAGCGCGAGATCGCGGTCGGTGTGGTGCCGCGAGCCGACGCAATCGGCAACGATGTAGACTTCCTTCCCTTCGTGATACAGGTCGAGCGCGGTCTGCAGGACGCAAACGTGAGCTTCGACGCCAACGATAACGACTTGCATGCGATCGTTGCCCGGGAGGTCCGCAAGGCATTTTGCGCTCACGCTGGAAAATCGCGTCTTGGCCGCGACCGCCCCTGACGGCAGAAGGGCACGAATCGCCGGTACCAGTGGTCCGAGACCCTTGGGATATTGCTCGATCGCCGCCACGGGAACGCCGATTTTTTGCGCGGCACGGATCAGCCATTCGCAGTTCCACAAAAGCTCGCCGTGGTCGGCGATGGCCGGAAGCATTTTTTCCTGAAGATCGATCGCGAGCAGCAGCGATCGTTGTACGTCGAGCAGCATCTGTTGCTCCTGGTGACTTGCGAGCCGCGCGCACCGGTTCGGTCGTTCGGGTAGCCTCGGACGGGATTCTGTAGCTTGAATCAGGCTGCGCCGCTACGCCCAGATCGCGCGCAGCCGATCCGGCAGCGGCGCCGAGCGCTGCGTATGCACATCGATCCAGACGATGCGGGCGCTCCCCTCGGCATATTTGCGATCGCTCATCCACAGTTCGTAATGGGTATCCAGGCTCGACCGGCCCGGAGTATCGACGAACATCCGCACGTCGATGACGCCGGGATAGAGAAGCGGAAAAAGAAAAGTGCAACTGGCGTTGACGATGACCGACCCCAGACCGCCAACATCGCCGACACGTTCACGGAGGCTCTCAAGCCATTCGACGCGCGCCTGTTCCATATACTGGAAGTAGACGATGTTGTTGACGTGCCCTTGCGCGTCCATGTCGCCCCATCGAATGGGGATCGAAACGCTGTGCACGAGCTTGCGCGCCGAGGTCATCGCGTTGTTCCTTGCAAACTGTAATTATAATGGCTCAGAGGCAGAAGCCTCCGGGAGCTTGCAATGTCGCGAGAAGTGATGGAATACGACGTGGTCATCGTCGGCGGTGGTCCGGCCGGACTGTCGGCCGCGATCAGGCTGAAGCAGCTCGCCGCAGAGAGCCAACGTGAGGTCAGCGTCTGCGTGCTCGAAAAAGGCTCCGAAATCGGTGCCCACATACTGTCCGGAGCGGTGATCGATCCCAAAGCGATCAACGAGCTGATTCCAGCCTGGCAGGCCTTGGGTGCGCCACTGAAAACACCGGTCACGGAAGACCGGTTCATGGTGCTGACTGCGGATAAAGCATACAGCATCCCGAACTGGCTCTTACCGCCGTTGATGAACAATCACGGCAACTACATCATCAGCCTCGGCAATCTGTGTCGATGGCTCGCGCAGCACGCGGAGTCGCTCGGGGTCGAGGTCTACGCCGGCTTCGCCGCGGCCGAGATCCTCTACGACACGCAGGAGAAAGGCGGCGCGGTGCTGGGTGTCGCCACCGGTGACATGGGCATCGCCAAGGACGGCTCGCACAGACCCGAATACCAGCCGGGCATGGAATTGCGCGCGAGATATACGCTCTTTGCCGAAGGATGTCGCGGCTCGCTATCGCAGGAACTTATGTCGAGATTCAACCTGCGCGACGGCATCGATCCGCAGATGTACGGCATCGGCATCAAGGAACTGTGGCAGATCGCGCCGGAAAAGCATCGGCCGGGCCTGGTGCTGCACAGCCAGGGCTGGCCGCTGGACACCCGAACCGGCGGCGGGTCCTTTTTGTATCACTTCGAGGACCAGCTCGTCGCGGTGGGGTTCGTCCTGCACCTCAACTACGAGAATCCGCACCTTTCGCCGTACGATGAATTCCAGCGTTTCAAGACCCACGCGGCCATCCGCGGCACATTCGAAGGCGCGAAGCGCCTGTCGTACGGCGCGCGGGCAATCAATGAAGGCGGCCTGCAATCGGTGCCACGGCTCGTGTTTCGAGGAGGCGCGCTGATCGGCTGCGCGGCGGGCTTCGTCAATCTGCCGCGGATCAAGGGATCGCACAATGCGATGAAGACCGGCATGCTGGCGGCGGAGGCGGCGTTCGCCGCCCTGCGCGAGGACCGTCGGCACGACACGTTGACCGCGTACCCGGCGATGTTCAGGCAGTCCTGGGTCTATGACGACCTGTACAAGGTACGTAACGTCAAGCCGGGGCTCAAATGGGGCCTCTGGGTGGGTACCGCTCACGGCGGCGCGCACATGTGGCTCAACGACCTCGGGCTCGGCGCCCTAGTGCCGTGGACGCTCCGCCACGACAAGCCGGACCACGAATCGCTTAAGGCCGCGGCCGAGATGCCGAAAATCGACTATCCGAAATACGACGGCGTACTGACCTTCGACAAGCTCTCATCGGTCTTCGTGTCGAACACCAACCACGAGGAGAATCAGCCGTCGCATTTGCAGCTTCGCGATTCGACGATTCCGGTCGACGTGAATCTGGCCTTGTACGACGGGCCGGAGCAGCGCTACTGCCCCGCGGGAGTCTATGAATTCGTGGCCGCTGGCGCATCAGTCGGCGCGGGCAAGCGGCTGCAGATCAACGCGCAGAATTGCGTGCACTGCAAGACCTGCGACATCAAGGACCCGCGGCAGAATATCCACTGGGTGACGCCGGAGGGCGGCGGGGGACCGAATTATCCGAACATGTAGCGGTGCCAGTCGGACTCAAGGCAAATGAGCTCGGCGCCTACAACGCGACGCTGAAATCGCATCCCGTCTTTGCGCGCACGTCGTCGACGGTTACGCCCGAATGCAGCTCGGTCAACACCAGTCCGGCAAGGCCGACGTCGAAGACGCAAAGGTCGGTGATGATCATATTGACTACAGCCTTGCCGGTGATTGGCAGGCTGCAGCGCTTGAGGATCTTGGGCGCCCCGTCGCGAGCAGTATGCTCCATCAGGACGATCACCCGCCGCACGCCGGAGACCAGGTCCATCGCGCCGCCAGGTCCCTTGACCATTTTTCCGGGCACCATCCAGTTCGCAATATCGCCATTCTCGGCGACTTCGAGCGCGCCGAGAATCGACAGGTCGATGTGACCGCCGCGTATCATGGCGAAGGAGTCCGCGCTGGAGAAAAAACTCGATCCGGGAAGCGTGGTGATGGTTTGCTTGCCGGCGTTGATCAGGTCCGGGTCCACTTGGCCCTCGAACGGAAACGGGCCGATGCCCAGCAGGCCATTCTCGGACTGCAGCGTGACCGTGATGTTGCGCGGAATGAAGTTGGCAACCAATGTCGGAATGCCAATGCCGAGGTTGACGTAGTAGCCGTCGCGCAGCTCCCGTGCCGCGCGCCTGGCCATCATTTCGCGCGCGGGCGAATCCTTCTTCGACGCCGCGGCGCCGGAGACGGTGCGGAATTCGATGCGCTTCTCGTAGTTCGCCCCCTGAATGATGCGGTCGACATAGATGCCCGGCGTATGCACCTGGTCGGGATCGAGCGCTCCGACCTCGACCAGCTCCTCTACCTCCGCGACAGTAACCTTGCCGCACGTCGCGATCATCGGATTGAAGTTGCGTGACGTCATGCGATAGACGAGATTGCCCGACTTGTCGCCTTTCCAAGCCTTCACGATCGAAACATCGGCCCGGATCGCCTCCTCAAGCACATACGCCCTGCCGTCGAACATCCGCGTCTCTTTTTCGTCCGCGAGCTTGGTGCCGAATGCCGTGCGCGTATAAAAGCCCGGGATACCGGCGCCGCCCGCGCGGAGCTTTTCGGCCAAGGTTCCCTGCGGCGTCAGCAAGAGCTCGAGCTCTCCGGCCAGCACCTGGCGCTCGAACTCCTTGTTTTCGCCGACATACGAAGCGACGACTTTTTTCACTTGCCGGGTCTTGAGCAACAAGCCCATCCCGAAATCGTCCACGCCGGCGTTGTTGCCGACGATGGTCAGGCCCTTGGTGCCGCTGGCGACCACCGCGCCAATAAGGTTTTCCGGAATGCCGCAAAGACCGAAGCCTCCCGCGGCGATCGTCATGTCGTCGTGCAGAAGACCGGCAAGTGCGGACTTGGCGTCAGCGTAGACTTTTTCCATGGATTCTCTTCACCCGGTAAGGCTTGTTGCGGAGTGCGAAATAGTGCTCGCGGCGGGCGTAATTATACGACGCGGATGTTCGACGGGGTCGGCGTATGCGCGCCTCAATCTGCGTCGGGCCACAACCACGCGGCACCTCGCACGCCGCTCGAATCGCCGTGCGCGTTGCGGACCAGCGACGTATCGACACGATCCGAAAAGACCCAGGCTGCCCAAAGCGCCGGCACCGCCGCGTAGAGTCGCTGCATATTGGACATCCCGCCGCCGAGCACGATCGTGTCCGGGTCGAGAATGTTGATCACCTGCGCCAGAGCGCGAGCGAGGCGCTGTTCATAGCGCCGCATGGTCCGCTCGCAGCCGACCTCGCCATTCGTGGCCCTGGCCTCGATGTCGGCGGAGGCCAGCCGCTCCCGCGTCACCGAAAAATGATCGCGCTCGAGTCCCGGGCCGGAGAGAAACGTCTCGATGCAGCCGGTGTGGCCGCAAAAACAATCGGCACCCGGCCGCTCTTCATCGGTGGGCCACGGCAGTGGATTGTGGCCCCACTCGCCGGCGATAGCGTTCGCGCCGACCAGAACCTTTCCGCGCACCACGATGCCGCCGCCGACTCCGGTGCCGAGTATCACACCGAACACCGTGTCCGCACCCCTGCCCGCCCCGTCGCTTGCCTCTGAAAGCGCGAAACAGTTGGCGTCGTTGCTGATTCTCACCTCGCGGCCGAGCAAGGCTTCGAGATCGGCCTTGATCGGCCTCGCATTGAGACAGATCGAGTTCGAGCCACGAAGCAAGCCGGTCGCGCGCGAGATCGAGCCGGGCGTGCCGATGCCCACGCTGCCGCGCTCGCCGAGCTCCTGCTCCGTCTCCCGAATGAGATCGGCCACGCATTGCAGTATGGCGCCATAAGCCTCGCGCGGCGTGGCGACCCTGCGCCGCAACAACTCGCGTCCGCCGCGCGCGAGCGCAATGATCTCGATCTTGGTGCCGCCCAGATCGACGCCGAGGCGCAGCCTTCCGGAACCCATTTCGCGCGTCTCCATCGCTCCCTCGACGAAATTGTAATGCCTCCATGCGATCCCGGCCCAATCCTCGCAACGCTTGTCGCAGTTGACGCAGGACCCGCCGCGGGCCGATGATTGCGGCGCGCCCGAACCCACCGAGGCAACCGCGGCCGCGTTCCAGGGAGGAAGGATGAGAGTGTTTGCACGATCTTGCGCCGCGACTTTCGCAGTCGCGATAGGCAGCCTGGCGCTGGCGACCGCGGCATCGGCGCAGCAACTCAACGTCATCTGCAGCGTTCAGGCCGAATGGTGCACCGCCGTCGCCAACGAGTTCCAACGCGAAACCGGCATCAAGGTCGCGCTGACGCTCAAGGGTTCCGGCGAGTCGATGGCGCAGATCGCCGCGGAAAAGGCGAACCCGAAGCTCGACGTCTGGTTCGGCGGCACGGGAGACCCGCACCTGCAGGCCGCGGAACAGGACCTGACGCTGGCATACAAATCGCCGCTGCTCGAAGCGCTTCATCCTTGGGCGAAAAAACAGGCCGAGCAATCGGGCTACCGCACCGTCGGCCTCTATCTGGGCGTGCTCGGCATCGGCTACAACACCGAATTGCTATCCAAGAAAAAACTCGCGGTCCCGGCGTGCTGGCGCGATCTCGGCAAACCGCAATACGCCGGCGACGTGCAGATGGCCAATCCGAATGCTTCCGGCACCGCGTATACGGCGATCGCGACGCTGGTGCAGTTGTTCGGTGAGGAGGAGGCATTCAAGCTGCTCAAGGAAATGCACAAGAACATCAGCTCGTACGCGAGGCAGGGCGTGGGCCCGATCAAGGCCGCGGCGCGCGGCGAAAACATCGTCGCCGTCGCCTTTATCCACGATGTGATCACCGAGGCTCAGGCCGGATTTCCCGTCAAGAGCGTCGCGCCATGCGAAGGCACGGGCTATGAGATCGGCTCGATTTCAATCGTGAAGGGTTCCCGTAACGTCGACGCCGCAAAGAAATTCGTCGATTGGGCCTTGACTCCGGCGGCGCAGAAACTCGGGCAGGATTCGAAGCAGTTTCAGCTCCCGTCGAACGTCGGCACTCCGGTATCGCCGTTGTCGCCCAAGCCCGCCGAAATCAAGCTGATCGACTATAACTTCGCCAAGTACGGCGCGTCCGCGGAGCGCAAGCGATTGCTCGAGCGCTGGGACCGCGATGTCGCCGGTGCGGCGCGATGAGCTCGCGTTCCATGATTCGCCACTTTGCCTCGGTCTTCGCGCTGTTTGTCACCACCTCGCTATTTGTCACCGCCGCATCGGCACAGGGCACGCTTGCCATCTATTGCAGCTCGCCCAATACCTCGTGGTGTCAGGGCATGGCGATCGGCTTCGAGAAAACAACCGGGATCAAGGTTTCGGTCACCCAAAAAGCGACCGGCGAGCTGTTCGCTCAAATCAAGGCCGAAGGCGCCAATCCGAAAGGCGACCTCTGGTGGGCGGGTCCCGGCGACGCGTTTCTGCAGGCCGCGGAAGAAGGATTGCTCGCAACCTACAAGTCGCCCAATCTGCCTCAACTGCAGGACTGGGCGCAGCGCGAAGCCGAACTGTCGAAGTATCGCGTCGTCGGCGTCTACGGCGGAATACTTGCGCTCGGCTATAACACCGAGTTGTTCGACAAAAAGAAGTTGCCGGTCCCGAAATGCTGGAAGGATCTCCTCAACCCCGCGTACAAGGGCGAAGTGATGCTATCCAATCCGAATTCATCCGGCACCGGCTATCTCATGCTGGCGTCTCTGGTACAGATTTTCGGCGAGGACGAGGCGTTCCGGTACATGAAGGCGCTCAATGCCAACGTCAACCAATACGCCCGCTCCGGCATCGGCCCGATGAGCGCAGTCATTCGGGGGGAGACCGCGATCGGCAGCACCGTCCTGCACGGCGTCATCAACGAAATTGTTCGCGGATTTCCGGTGAAGCCCATCCTGCCGTGCGAAGGCGTCGGCTATGAAGTCGGATCGATGGCGATCATCAAGGGTGCGCGGCATTTGGACAACGCGAAGAAATTCTTCGATTGGGCTCTGACACGGGAAGCGCAACAAATCGGTCTCGACCTCAAGGAATACGCCATTCCCACCAATCGCAACGTCGTGCTGCCGCCGCAGGTGCCTAACCTGACCGACATCAAGCTCATTAGCTACGACACGGCGAAGTTCGGCTCGATGGTGGAGCGCAAGCGCCTGCTAGCGCGATGGGAGCGGGAGATCAACACCGGAAGCGCTGCGGCTAAGTGAATCCCGCGCGAAGGGCGATGCTGTTCTGGATCGCCGTCGGTGCCGCGGGCTTCCTGCTGCTCCCGTGGTACGCACTTCAGGACTCGATCGCATCCGTCGGCTGGCTGAAGGACTACACCGCCAGGGACAATGCGCCCGCGCTCCTGCAAGCGCTGAAACACGGCCGCGTCTGGCTGCTCCCGATCGGCGCGATCTTCCTTGCCGCCGCTGCCCTCCCTCAACTTCCAATGTCGCGGCTCGCGCGCGCAAACGCGTTTCTCATCGTCGGCGCCGTCGGATTCGTGTTTTTTCTCGGGCAAGGCTTCGCGATCGGCGCGCAAGGATGGTCGTTCGAATGGGCGAACGCAGTGTTCGGTCCGCTGGCGGCCGGCCAATTCGGCATGGGTTGGGGTGCCGCGCTGTCCGGCTCCGCGTTCACGATGCTGTTCGCGCTCGGGCTCGCCGAGCGAGGCTATTTCAATGGCGATGCATTCATCGCCGGTTCGGTGGTCGGCATTGCGGTGTCGGTGGCGGTGTTCACGTTTTATCCGGTCATCCGCATCCTGCTCAGCGCGATCCAGGATCAAGGCGGCGTATTTTCGGCCGCGGCCTTTTTCGCCCGGATGTTCACCGTGAAGATCTGGGGTGTCGGTTGTCTCGCCGGCGGCGGCCGCTGTGGGGTGGCGTGGAACACGCTCGTGCTGGCGCTGCTGTGTGCGGCCGGATGTACCTCGCTCGGGCTTGCCTTTGCGCTGATCGTCACGCGCACCGGCTTTCGCTACAAGCGCCTGCTGCGGGCGCTGTCGGTGCTGCCGATCATCACTCCGCCGTTCGTGATCGGACTGGGCCTGATCCTGATTTTCGGCCGCTCGGGCCTCGTCAACCATTTTCTGGAATGGGCTTTCGACATCGCACCGTCGCGGTGGATTTACGGCCTGCAGGGCGTGCTGACGGCGCAGATTTTTTCGTTCACTCCCATCGCATTTCTGGTCCTGATCGGCGTCGTCGAGGGCGTGTCGCCAAGCATGGAAGAAGCCGCGCAAACGCTGCGCGCCAACCGCTGGCGGACTTTCATCGACGTGTCGCTGCCGCTCATGCGCCCGGGGCTGGTCAACGCATTTCTGATCAGCTTCATCGAGTCCATCTCCGACTTCGGCAATCCGATCGTGCTGGGCGGCAATTTCGGCGTGCTCTCGACCGAAGTCTTTTTCTCCGTCGTTGGCGCCCAGCTCGACCAGGGACGCGCGGCGACGCTGGGCATTCTCCTGCTCCTGTTCGCGTTGGCGGCGTTCTTCGCGCAACGCAGCTTGCTCGGTCGCAAGGTGTACACGGCGCTCGCCGGAAAAGGGGACTCGGGTCTGCCTACGCCGCTGCCGGATCGAGTCAAGCGCCTGTGCTATGCGGTTGCTCTGCCGTGGGCGGCGCTGACGATCATCATCTACGCCATGGCGCTCGTCGGCGGCTTCGTCGAGCAATGGGGACGCAACTACACCCCGACGCTCAAGCATTACGAAAAAGCGTTCGCTATCGAGCTCACGAGCAACGGCATCATTTGGGCCGGCGCCGCCTGGAATTCGTTCTGGACCACGGTCAAGCTGTCGGCGATCGCGGCGCCGGTGACCGCGCTGATGGGCATCCTGACCGCGTACATTCTTACCCGGCACCGTTTCGTCGGCCGATCGGCGTTCGAGTTCGGCACGATGCTGTCGTTCGCCATTCCCGGCACGGTAATCGGCGTGTCGTACATCCTCGCCTTCAACGTGCCGCCGATCGAAGTCACCGGCACCGCGCTAGTGCTGATCCTGTGCAACGTGTTCCGCAACATGCCGGTGGGCGTTCGCGCCGGTATCGCGGCCATGACGCAGATCGACAAGAGCCTCGACGAAGCCTCGGCCACGCTCGGAGCGCGCGGGCTCACGACATTGAGGCGCATCCTGCTGCCGCTGCTCAAGCCGGCGCTGGTGGCGGCGCTGGTCTACAGCTTCGTGCGCGCGATGACGACCGTGTCGGCGATCATCTTTCTCGTTTCGGCCGAGTACGAGTGGGCAACGACCTACATCATCAATCGCGTCGTCAACGGTGACTACGGCGTTGCGCTCGCCTACTGCTCGGTGCTGATCGTGCTCATGCTGGCGGTGATCTGGCTGATCCAGCGCCTGGTCGGCACGCGACGGCTCGGCCGGCGCGACGTGGCGATCGACCCCGGCATGGCACAATTGGGTGGAACCGCGGCTTAAAGTCCGCCGCACGCGAATTCATGAAAGCCGCCTCGATCGAATTCCGGAATGTGAGCAAGCTCTACGGCGCGACTGCCGCGGTCAAGCACATCTCGTTCACGATCGCCGAGGGAAGCCTGGTGACGCTGCTCGGACCTTCGGGTTGCGGCAAGACGACCACGCTGCGAATGATTGCCGGCCTCGAATTGCCGACCACGGGCACGATTGCGATCGGTGGCAACGACGTCACCCGGATTCCGCCGTCGGAGCGCGACGTGTCGATGGTGTTCCAGAGCTACGCACTGTTCCCGCACATGACGGTGCTCGACAACGTCAGTTACGGGCTGACGGTCGCACGCCTTCCCAAAGCCGAAGTCCTGGAGAAGGCCCACGCCGCGCTGGCCACCGTCGGGCTGACCGGCTTCGATGCGCGATTGCCGTCGGAGCTTTCCGGCGGACAACAACAGCGCGTCGCCGTCGCGCGCGCGCTCGTGCTCGAGCCGGGCGTTCTATTGTTCGACGAGCCGCTGTCGAACCTCGATGCACGTCTGCGCCGGCAGATGCGTGAGGAAATCCGCGAGTTGCAGCAGCGCCTCTCGCTCACGGTCGTCTACGTTACGCATGATCAATCGGAAGCGATGGCGGTCTCTGACCGGATCATCGTCATGAACAAGGCCACGATCGCCCAGGAAGGCGCGCCGCGCGACCTCTACGAGCAACCGAGTGACGTCTTCGTCGCAGGTTTCATGGGAGATGCCAACCGCGTGCGCGGCATGCTGACCCGCGTCGACGACCGCCTTTGCGACCTGGCAATTGGCCCGCTCTCGGTCAGGCTGGCGCACCGCGGGCTCGCGAATGGCACGGTCGACGTGTCGATCCGCCCGGAAGCCATCGAATTTCGCCCGGCGAACGACGCCGCAGCACTGGCCGGAAGCGTGCGCAAGGCGTCCTACATCGGCGGATTGATGGAGTACACCGTCGATACGGCGATCGGGCAGCTTTTCATCGTCAGCATGGCGGTCGATCGTCCGCTCGCCGTGGGCACAAACGTATCGCTCGTCCTCGCCAATCACGGCGTCGTTCCGATCGCTGCCGCATGACCGCAGCCGAGGTCGACGCGCGGGCGCGCTTTGCCAGGTCGCTCGCGCGCGAAGCCGGTGCGCTCGCACGCCGCTACTTTTTGCGCGAGCTTGCGTTCTCGGCGCAGGCGAAGGGACCGCAGGATTGGGTAAGCGCCGCGGATCACGAAGTGGAAGCGCTGATTCGGGCGCAGCTCCGTAGCGCATTTCCATCCGACAGCATGCTCGGCGAGGAGGACGGCGGCGAGCTCGGCGCCCACGCGTGGATCGTCGATCCGATCGACGGAACGATCAACTTCGTGCACGGGGTGCGCTATTGGTGTGTGTCGATTGCCTTCGTCATCGATGGCGAACGGCGTATCGGAGTCATCTACGATCCCTCGCTCGACGAGCTGTTCTGGGCGGTTCGTGGCGGAGGAGCATTTTGCGACGACGCGCCGATCCGCGCTTCGTCATGCATGCGCGTTGATCTGTCGCTGCTCTGCGCCGGCTACGTGCCCAGGCATTCGCTCACCGAATACCAGCAGCTCGAGCGCCGGCTGCACGAAGCGGGCGCCGCGGTGAAGGACATGGGCGCGGGCGCGCTGATGCTCGCGCATGTGGCCGCGGGACGGTTCGACGCGTTCATCGAGCCGCACATGCATCCGTGGGACGCGCTGGCTGGGTTGTTGTTGGTCGAGGAATCCGGCGGACGGACGTATCCGTACCCCGGCCCGAGAGGATTGGCGGCGGGAGGAGCGGTATTGGCGGCAGCGCCAGGGATATTCGACGATCTCTCTCGTCTGTCACGATACCCGGCGTTCTGATTCAAGTGGAGGCGTCGCCTCCGACCCTGCGTTGTAATGCCTCGCGACGAAAAAGCGATCGCTATGGCGCCGCGCAGAACACGACGCCTTCGACCAGCCAGCCCGCTGCGACCGTCGCGTGAGCCTCGCTGTGGCTGGTCAGAAAACGGTGATTGGCTTCGCCGCCGATACCGTTGTTGTAAATACGAGTGACGGGAACCAGGTTCACCGGACATTCCTCTCCAATCGGCATTTGTTCGTCGAATGCGAGCCCCTCGAACGTCCACCGCGGATCGGCGCGCAGCTTGCTGCACTCGGGGACGTTGATGGTAAAGACGTGGGTATTCGGTCCGCTGCCGGGAGTACCGAAAAAGCGGCAGGCGGGCACGCCAACGCCGGACTCCACCGTCCACGATTTGAAATCGAATCCGGTTCGCACCCAGCCGGGCACGATGATGCCGGCGTCGAGCATCGCAACTTCCGCCGGCTCCGCAGTAATGAAATAGTGTCCCAGCGATGCATTGTGGAACTCGACGGTGTCGCGCTCACCCGGGCCCAGCGCGGCGGGCGCGGTGTAGTCGATGATCAATCGGTCGTCGCCGCCGCCGCGCACGCTGACCATGCGCGCCATCTGCGCCAGTGCGGTGCGGTCATCCTGAGCGTGCGCCGCGAAAAAGGTCAGCGCCCAGGTGAAGATGTCGGGTGCGCTCGGGAAATCGAAAAAGTGGCCGACGCCTTCGAGGCCGAGCAATTCGCGCGATCCATGAAGGCGTAGCACGCCTTGGGCAATGGTACCGATCGGCGCGGTCGTGTCGGAAAAGCCGCCGATGCCCAGGAACGGCGTCGTGACGCCGTCCAGCCCCTTCTGATCGCGGCCGAATGCCGGGAAGATGGGCTGTCCGAAATATGGGACATAACCGACGATCGCTTTCAAACGCGAGTCAGCGATGACTTGTTTCGATGAAAGACCTACCGTCTTGGTCAACATCGCGCCGGTCTGCAACAGCAGCGTTTCGCCGCCGAGGCTCGCGCCGAAGCCGGCGATTCGGTTCGCGTCGACGTGATCGTGATATTGCGGATGCCCGAGCAGGAAGTTGAGCGCGGCAGCGGTCGTCAGGGGGCGGATCGCCTGCATCTCGACATAAGTCGGGAAATGCAGCGCCGCGTACAACGCGTCGGACAGGTTGTCGATGTTCACGTCGGCAAAGCGCGGATCGCCGTGGAAGGGCGCGACCACGACATAGCCGTAGCTCGCGAGCACGGTCAGCACAACGACGTAATCGTTGGATAAGGGGCTTCCGGCCAGCCCGTGCGAAAACACAAGCACCGGATATTGCACACTGGAGTCGTCCCAGATTGGGGCCTCCGCACCACGCTGCATATGCGGCACTGCGTTGCCTGTCGGCAGAAGATAATCGGGCCGGGAATTATCAGGCGCCGTCGGATAGCACACCAGGAGCGCCATCGGCACCTGCTGTCCCGCATGATTCACAAACAATTCGTGATCATTGGACACGTTGACATTCACACTCAACGCGTCGACGGGATCGATGAAGAGCTGCGTCACATAGCGCTGCCTGGAGCCATCGGGAAAACCTTCCCAGTAATTCTTCGCAGTCTCGTCCGGAAATACGCGGCTGAAGTCCTGCTCGACGTTGCTGCAACCCACCACGTAAGGTCCCGGCGCCACCGGATCGACGATCGCGAGCGAGTCCGCGCCTGCTGATGCGGCGAATATCAACCATGCAATGCCGGTGGCGGTCGCGCTCCTACGCCGTAGGACTTGCAACACGATTCGAAACGATGGGAATGGCATGCTCATGGTCATCCTTGCCGATATGCCAGCCGGGTGAGTTCTACTGAGGACCGCTGAGGTCTACCACGCAAGATACGTTCCACCGCTGCAAGGGCGACACGCGAAATCAAGATCGACGTTGACGCCACGCAGACGCGCGGCCGGCATCCGGCCCGCAGTGACGACGCCCGTGCGGCGCGCCTTCCGCAAAGCGCGAGGACGAAGTGTGGGGAAAACTGGCGCGGATTCAGCTACGCCGGCGCTATTGCACGCACAGGCCTGCCGGCGTGTAGATGCTTCCGGCGCTTGCAATTCTTACAAGTCGGCCATCGAATGCCTCTGCCCAGCCCAGTGCGGCGAGAGTTCGCCGGCGCGAGTGACTCGCGTTTCGAAACGCGTCGCTTAGCGTGACCGAGCGCGAGCGACCGGACGCCAGAATCAGAACTGCGCGTCGGACAACGCCAGCACCGACTCGCTTCCGACGGTGATGGCGCGCGCCAGCGCGGCCGCCTGCGGCAGCAGGCACTCGGCGTAAAACCGCGCGGTGGCGATCTTGCCGCGATAAAACGTCGCGTCGCCATTGTTTTCCGCGAGCAGCCGTGCTGCGACCTGCGCGCCGCGGGCGAGTTGCCAACCTCCTGCGACCAGACCCCACAGTCGCAGGTACGGCACGGAGGCCGCGTGCGCGGCGCGCGACGATTTGCCGTAAGCGGGCACTACCCAATCGACTGCGCTTGCCAGCGCGGCAGCGGCGCCTTGAAGCTCATTGCCGATCGGCACCAGCGCGTCGTTGGCGTCGCCGCTCATCGCGGTCGCCAGGGCGGAGATCTCACTGATGACCGAACGTGCCACCGCGCCGCCGTCGCGCGCAGTCTTGCGCCCGATCAAATCGTTGGCCTGGATCGCGGTCGTTCCTTCGTAGATCGTCGTGATGCGTGCGTCACGGTAGTGCTGCGCGGCGCCAGTCTCCTCGATGAAGCCCATCCCGCCATGCACCTGCACGCCGAGATAGGTCACCTCCTGCGCGATCTCGGTGCTCCAGCCTTTGACGATCGGAATCATCAGTTCGACGAATGCCTGATGGCGCTTGCGCGCATCGGCGTCGGGGTGGCGGTGCGCATTGTCGATCGCCGCGCCGGTGACGTACGCCAGTGCGCGCATCGCCTCGGTCTGCGCCTTCATGGTCAGCAACATTCGGCGCACATCGGGATGCTGCAGGATCGTTGCCGTCGGCACCGTCTTGTCGAGCCCGGGCGCCCTGCCCTGTACGCGGTCCCTGGCGTAGTCCAGCGCGCGTTGATACGATCGCTCGGCGATGCCGACGCCTTCGATGCCGACCGAGAATCGCGCCAGATTCATCATGATGAACATGTACTCGAGGCCGCGATTCTCTTCGCCGACCAGGTATCCGACCGCGCCGCCGTGATCGCCATATGCCAGAACCGCGGTGGGACTGGCGTGAATGCCGAGCTTGTGCTCGATCGACACGCAGTGAACGTCGTTGCGCGCGGCGAGGCTCCCGTCATCGTTGACCATGAATTTCGGTACCAGGAACAGCGAGATGCCCTTGACCCCTTCCGGCGCGGTCGGCGTGCGCGCGAGCACCAGATGGATGATGTTGTCGGTGTAATCCTGCTCGCCGTAGGTGATGAAAATCTTCTGCCCGAACAGCTTGTAGGACCCGTCATGCTTGTCGGATGACGGGACGGCGCGCGTACGCACCGCCGCGAGATCGGAGCCGGCCTGCGATTCGGTCAGATTCATGGTGCCGGTCCACACGCCTTCGACCATCTTCGACAGAAATGTCGACTTGAGCTTGTCCGAGCCGCAGAGCTCGAGCGCCTCGATCGCGCCCTGCGTCAGCAGCGGACACAATGCAAAAGCCATGTTCGCGCCGTGCCACATTTCCTCGACCGCGGTGGCCACGAGTTGCGGCAGGCCCTGGCCGCCGTGTTCCGGATTCTTGGTCAGGCCGTTCCACCCGTTCTCGGCAAATCGACGATACGCATCCTTGAATCCGGTTGGTGTCTTGACGCTTCCGCCTTCCTGCCATGTCGCGCCTTCACGGTCGCCGACAGCGTTGAGCGGATCGAGCACTTCCGAAGCGAACTTCGATGCTTCCTCGAGAATCGCCGCCACGGTGTCCGTGGTCGCATCCTCATAACCCGGAAGCTTGGCGACCTGTTCGAGCCCGGCGAGCTCGTTCATCACGAACTTTATTTCCTGCATTGGCGCGCGATAGGTGCTCATGTCATCAGCCCAGTTCAGTGATCAACTGCGGCACGATCTCGAACAGATCGCCCACCAGCCCGTAATCCGCGATTTGAAAGATCGGTGCTTCGGCGTCCTTGTTGATCGCCACGATGACCTTGCTGTCTTTCATTCCGGCCAGATGCTGAATCGCGCCCGAGATACCGATGGCGATATAGAGATCGGGCGCGACGATTTTGCCCGTCTGGCCAACTTGATAGTCGTTGGGCACGTAGCCGGCGTCGACCGCCGCGCGCGACGCGCCGA
The DNA here is from genome assembly GCA_017880805.1 of Burkholderiales bacterium. Classification (GTDB taxonomy): domain Bacteria; phylum Pseudomonadota; class Gammaproteobacteria; order Burkholderiales; family Casimicrobiaceae; genus PALSA-1003. The sequence goes on along the minus strand of JADGRP010000082.1, from coordinate 5,121 downwards.
TCGCAGCGTTGAGCTTGTCGGCCAGCACCTCGAGCATCTTGAAATTCTCGCCGTTCTGCATCCCGCGTCCGCCGGAAACCACGACTCGCGCGTTGGTCAGCTCGGGACGGTCGGATTTGGTCAGCTCCTGGCCGAGGACCTGGACCTGCGCCGTGTCGGGCGGTGCCGCAACGCTCTCGATCGGTGCACTCCCGCCGGTGCTGGACGCCGCATCGAAGCCGGTCGAGCGCACGGTGACGACCATCTTGGGATCCTTTGACTGTACGGTGGCAAACGCGTTGCCCGCGTAAATTGGCCGGACGAAGGTGTCGGGCGCGTCGACGCCGATGATCTCGGAAATCTGCGCGACATCGAGCAGCGCCGCGATGCGCGGCGCGACGTTTTTTCCGAAGCCGGTCGCCGGAAGAAAGACGTGCGAGTACGGCCCCGCCAGCGCCATCGCCAGCGCGGCCAGGTTTTCCGCAGTCTGGCTCGCGAGGTGCGCAGCGTCGGCGTGCAAGACCTTGGCAACACCGGCGACGTTTGCGGCCGCCTGCGCGGCACCGCCGGCATTGTGGCCCGCGACGAGTACGTGAATGTCGCCGCCGACCTTCTGCGCGGCGGCAATCGTGTGCAGCGTCGCGCTCTTCAGCGCGCCGTGGTCGTGCTCGGCAATGACGAGTGTGGTCATGATCGGTGTAAATTATTTATTGAGCATTACGAAAGCGCGTGACGGCCAGACTCCCAATCGTCAGTCCCGCTCGTTTTGGTAACTGAGTGGGAATCCATCGGCTTGTGACGGTCGCAAAATGGATCCCCGCTTTCGCGGGGATGATCTGAGTGGCGCTCGCGCCACTCAGATCACCTTCGCTTCATTGCGTAGCTTAGCCACCAGCTCCTTGGCGTCGGCCACCTTGCCGCCGCCCTTGCGTTTGGGCGGCTCGACAATCTTCAGCGTCGCGAGACGGGGTGCAATGTCGACGCCAAGCGTTTCCGGCTTGGTGATGTCTAGCGGCTTCTTTTTTGCCTTCATGATATTCGGCAGCGTCGCATACCGCGGCTCGTTCAGTCTCAGATCGGCGGTGATGACCGCCGGCAGCATCATCGCCAGTGTCTCGAGGCCGCCGTCGATCTCGCGCTTGACCGTCGCCCGTTTTTTTCCACCCTCATCGGTGATATCGATCTTGGAAGCGAACGTGGCCTGCGGCCACCCCAGCAACGCCGCAAGCATCTGCCCGACCTGATTGGCATCGTCGTCGATCGCCTGCTTGCCCAGTATCACCAATTGCGGCGCCTCCTTGTCGACGATCGCCTTGAGCAACTTGGCAACCGCGAGCGGCTGCAACTCGACCGTCGCCTCGACCAGGATCGCGCGGTCGGCGCCCATCGCCAAAGCGGTTCGCAGCGTTTCCTGGCACGCGGCGATACCGCACGAAACGGCAATGATCTCGGTCACGATGCCTTTTTCCTTGAGGCGGACGGCTTCCTCGACGGCGATTTCGTCGAACGGGTTCATCGACATCTTGACGTTGGCGGTGTCGACCCCGGACCCATCGGGCCGGACCCGGACCTTGACGTTGAAATCGACCACACGCTTGACCGGTACAAGAACTTTCATCGACAGATCCTGGGAAAGGCGATGGGACGCCGGGAGAAGCTCGTGGACCCGACGCGCAAGAGCGTCGAATTATAGCGCGATCGAAAGCCCGTCCGGCGGTGGCTCCGCCGGAAAATGGACGGTGTGGACGATCGCGCGCGGCCTCGCGATGCGTTGCACGCTCGTGCGCGCTAAGGCAGGTTCAGCGCTCGACGTTGCACTGCGCGCTTGTCGATTCCATCCGGCCTTGCCAGCTCAGGATATTGTTTTCCCGGACCGGGTCTGGAACGACCCGATCCGGGTCGGCGACGACGTCGATGCGCGTTACATCTGAAGCCTGGGCACGCGTCGAGTTGAGTGCGAGGGAAATTGTAGACGCGACCGTAAGCGGCACGACCTGCGCCGCGCTGACGTTTTCGCGCGCACCGTCGGCCGTCGTCACGGTCGCGGAGACGCGGAACGCGGCGAGATCGCCGGTCAGCAGCGCGGTGTTGGTGATGATGTCCGCGCCCATATTCTGAACCCTGGCCGTCACCACCAATGTTCCGTCGTCGCGGCGCGTGCAGCTTATAGCTCGCAGATTCAAGTCCGCGCGCGGCAGGCTGTCGTAGATCGGGTAAAAGTACATGGTCTCGTCAGGAAACGAAAACAGGATCGGAAACCGCACGGTACGGGGTGTAATGTCGGCATCCGACCAGGTTGTGAACCGCTGGTTCTCCCCGTACGGGTTGATCTGGCAGCCGGCGAGCAACGCTGCCATCGCAACGAGGCCCCAAAGGGCGATTGAACGCATGTGTTTCTCCTTGAACAACGGTCACCAGGCGCCAGATTTAGCTCGATTTTTCGGGCCTGGCACCCCTGGACACAGGCAATGATGGTCCGACACCGGCATCAGGTCAACTACGCGCCCGCCGGCCGGTCAGTCGCAATGGGGCGAATGGTCCCGGACCAGGGCCTCCAGTTCGGTAAGAAGTTGGCTGTCCGTGACTTCATCGGCGGCCGCCTGAGCCTGTGCATCCGGCGTCGGCCGCGGTGTGCCGTCCTCCTCCCAGGCCTTTGCGTCGATCAGCACGCCGCGCTGGTAGCGAAACTCGGCCCGGCGCGTACCGCGCGGGTTCCAGGAGCGCTTGATGCCGTTCAAATTGTTCTCGACATACGGCGCCTCGAGCTTGCGCTGCGACTCGCGCCGCGCGCCGGGTACGGTGTACCAGAGCGCAACGGTACCGGCCTTGTCATCGTCCTGGTACGGAATCACTGCAACACGCGCACCCGACGCGTTCCAGAAAATGAAAGTCCCCGTCTTCCTGCCCTGCGCAAAAGCGCCGACGACGCGCAGACGCCCGTCTTGCGTGCGCAATTCGTACGCGCCATGGGGTACGCCGCTGCGGCACGAGCCGACGACGTCGAAGGTCTGAGCACCGGCCGCCAGCGGCGTCACCGCCAGCATCAACGCGCAGTGTCGTATCACGCGCCAGGCTGGCGTGTGCGGAACTAGCTGCTTCGTTGCGACCACCAGGCCATGATCTCGCCGACAACACCGCGACGGAACGCAAGCACGCAGATCACGAAAATGCCGCCGGTGATGACCGTCACCCACTCGCCGAAGGAGGAAAGATAGTTTTCCAGGCCGATGATGATGAATGCGCCAACGACCGGGCCGAAAACCGTTCCCATGCCCCCGAGCAGCGTCATGAGCACCACTTCTCCGGACATGGTCCAGTGCACATCGGTCAGCGAAGCCAGTTGAAAAACAATCGCCTTGGTCGCACCCGCCAGGCCGGCCAGCGTCGCCGAAAGCACGAATGCGAGAAGCTTGTATCTCTCGGCGTCGTAGCCCAGAGAAATGGTCCGTGACTCATTTTCGCGAATCGCCTTCAATACCTGTCCGAAAGGCGAGTTGATGACGCGATAGATCAGCACAAACGCGGCGATGAACACGAACAGCACGAAGTAATACATCGTAAGCGTGTTCGACAATTCCAGCAGCCCGAACAATCGGCCGCGCGGCACCGACTGAATCCCGTCCTCGCCATGCGTGAACGGCGCCTGCAGGCAGAAAAAATAGATCATCTGCGCCAGCGCCAGCGTGATCATGGCGAAGTAGATGCCCTGGCGGCGGATGGCGAGCACTCCGGCGACAAGCCCGAGCGCCGCGGCGGCGCCTGTCCCGGCCAGGATCGCGGCTTCCGGAGGCCATCCCCACTCCTTCGCAGCGTGTGCGCACACGTAGCCGGCGGTCCCGAGGAACATCGCGTGGCCGAACGACAACAGGCCGCCGTACCCGATCAGCAGGTTGAACGCGCAGGCGAAAAGCGCGAAGCACAGCGCCTTCATCAGGAACACCGGATAGAAGCCGACGAAGGGCGCGATGGCGAGCAGCGCGGCCATCACGCCTATACCCAGCATGATCCCGGGCTCCCGGCGCGGCGGGGGGACCACTGCGGCGACGGGCTCGGTCATGCCGTTACGCCGCCTTGCCAAACAGTCCGGCCGGCTTGATGAGGAGAACGATCACCATGACCACAAAGATGACCGTATTCGATGCTTCGGGATAGAACACCTTGGTCAAGCCCTCGACGACGCCCAAGCCGAAGCCCGTCAGTATCGCACCGAGAATCGAGCCCATGCCGCCGATGACCACCACCGCGAAGACAACAATAATCAGATTCGCGCCCATCAGCGGGTTCACCTGGTAGATCGGCGCCGCCATCACGCCGGCGAACGCTGCCAGTCCCACGCCAAAACCATACGTCAGCGTGACCATTCGCGGAACGTTGATGCCGAAGGCCTGCACCAGCGCCGGATTCTCGGTCGCCGCGCGCAGGTACGAACCGAGCTTGGTGCGCTCGATGATGTACCACGTGCCGAAACAGACAATCGCGGAGGCGAGGATCACCCATGCGCGGTACTTGGGCAACCGCATGAACCCAAGGTCGAAGGCACCGGCAAACTCCTCGGGCAGGCGATACGGTTGTCCCGCGCTGCCGTAATAGTGCGTGAACACCCCCTGAAGCATGAGCGCGATGCCGAACGTCAGCAGCAGGCCGTAGAGGTGATCGAGCTTGTAAAGCCGCGAGAGCATGGTGCGCTCGATCAGGACGCCGGTCGCGGCGACTGCGACCGGGGCGATCAGCAGCGACCACCAGTAGCCAACGCCCCAGCGCTCGAGCAGGAACCAGGCGCAAAATGCCCCCAGCATATACTGCGCGCCGTGCGTAAAGTTGATGATATTGAGCAGGCCGAAGATGACCGCCAGCCCGAGCGACAGCATGGCGTAGAACGCGCCATTGATCAGCCCGATCAAGAGCTGTCCGAACAGCGCCTGCGTCGGAATGCCAAAGATTTCAGTCATGGCGAATGCGCGATCACTACGTTCGCCGGGGCTTACCGTCGTTCCCGCGGCTTAGCCGTCGTTCCCGCTCAGTTACCAAAATGAGCGGGAACCCAGCGGCGTTCGTCGCACAACTGTAACGCTTCCAAAGACACTGGATCCCCGCTTTCGCGGGGATGACGCGGCTGTTTCCAATCGCTGCGACCCATCGGGT
>JADGRP010000081.1 GCA_017880805.1 Burkholderiales bacterium | reverse complement strand
GACATCGTGCGCGTCGCCGACCTGAAATCTCGCGCTCGCCGCTTCGAACGCGTCCGGCGCGAGGTCGGAGCGCGCGACGGCGATGTCGTCCGGATCGTCGACTACTTCAAACCCGGTACCGCCGAGCTCTGCGCATTGTTGCCGCCCGCATTGGCGGAGCGCCTGTCCGCCTGGGACCGAAGGCGTCAAGCGCGTGGCAAGCCAACATTTGCCATGGCTTTGCATCTGCGCACCGATAGTGTCGTTGGCTTTGCGGTCTTGCGGGGGCTGGCGAGCCTGCGCGGGATGCGCCGGCGCGGCGCACGCTACAAGCAAGAGCAGGCGTTGATCGAACGCTGGCTCGCGGTGATCGAAGCCGCGGCGTGCGAGGACTGGCGACTGGGGCACGAGACTGCGCTATGCGGGCGGCTCATCAAGGGCTATGGTGCGACCAACGAACGCGGCAAGGCTAACCTGCTGCATATCCTCGATCACTTGGCAACGGGCGGCGTCTTCGCCACGGTCGCCGAGCGCGCGGCGGCAATTCGCAGCGCGCGCGAGGCGGCGCTTGCCGACGAAGGCGGCAAGGCTTTCGACGAGACGTTGATTCGTCAAGGCGCTCCGCCGCGGCCGGTCACGGCGCAGCCGATCCGGTGGACCAGAAAGCCAGCGGCACGCGCCGCGCGTGAGCATAGTGCGCCTTGAGGCAGTCGCAAGCTCGCGCGATCACGCGAGCGCCGCGGCATCCGGCCGCCTCGGCGCCTTTATGCGGCGTTCGCATGCTGTGGGCCAGCCTGGCATCACCGGTACGCATTTCATGTCGGGGGAGCGATGAGCAGAAGTCATATCAGCCACTTCAGCGTTGAGTTCGGCGACTGCGACCCGGCGCAGATCGTGTTCTACCCCAATTACTTCAGGTGGATGGATGCCGCATCGCTGCGCTTCTTCCGGGCCTGCGGAGTGGCGACATGGCGCGAGATGGAGGCCTCGACGGGCATCATCGGGACGCCGCTCGTCGACGCCTCGGCGCGTTTCCTGCATCCCGCCAGCTACGGCGATGCGATCGATGTAGAGACCTCGATCATCGTATTGCTGGGCAAGAGCTTTGTGATGAAACACACGATCCGGCGCGGCGACGAAGTCTTGGTCGACGGGAGGGAGGTTCGTGTGTTCGCGCGCCGCCATCCGGATGACCCCAAGCGAATCCAGGCCGTCCCGGTGCCTGTCAGCATTCGCGAGCTTTGCGACTTACCGATGGCCGAAGGGGACAAAGAAGCAAGAGCTCCCGATCTACTGAATCGGTAAAGGAACCAATAGATAGAGCGCAGCGTTGCGTGAGCCCGACCGCGGGCATCGTGATCGCACTCTGGGAGGAATTTCATCAAGGACGCGCACCCCGCCCTCGTCGCTGCCACTGGACGATCGTTCGGTCCGGTAGGCCGGCTTTTGCTCGCCGCATCGAAAAATGCCGCCATAACTGGCGGGCTTGTGTTCGTGGGCCTGGTTGCGATGTCGATCGTGTCGATCGTTGGGCGCAAAATATTTTCGTGGGCCGTACCGGGCGACGTCGAGATGCTGCAAATGTGCGCCGCGTTCGCCGGCTCGACTTTTTTCGCGTATTGCCATCTCGTCAATGGCGACGTCAAGGTCGATTTCTTCACGCATAAGCTTACGCAGCGCAGGGTGGCGGCGATGGACGCTCTTGGCTCGTTTCTCGTTGGCTTGTTCGGCGCGCTGATCGCGTGGCGCACTGCGGCAGGCGCGCTCGCAATCAAGGACGTGGGGGAAACCTCCGCAGTACTCGCCTTTCCCGTGTGGATCGCCCAAGCCCTCATGGTGCCGGGGTTCGTCCTGCTGTCAGTCGCCGGGTTCTACTTGTGCGCACACCAGCTGCAACTTGCCGCGCGTGCTGACGGCGTCGGCAAGCTCTCGTCATGACCGGCATCGAGACCGGATTCGTCATCTTCGGTGTCATGCTGGCACTCATGCTGATCCGGGTGCCGATCGGTATTGCGATGTTTACCGTCGGTTTCTTCGGTTATGCGTACCTCATGGATGGAAGCTTTAGCGCGCTCTTGAACTCGTTGAAGAATCTGGCCTACGCGCGCCTCTCCAACTACGACCTCGTCGTGATTCCGCTGTTCCTGCTGATGGGCCAATTTGCAACCCACGGTGGCCTCTCGCGGTCGCTGTTCCGCTTTGTGAGCGCATTCACCGGCCACTTCAAGGGCGGCATCGCGATAGCGGCGATCGGTGCCTGTGCCGGATTCGGCGCCATCTGTGGCAGTTCGCTCGCTACGGCGGCAACGATGGGCCAGGTGGCACTCCCGGAACTGCGCCGCTACGGTTATTCTGGTTCGCTGGCGACGGGTGCACTGGCCGCAGGCGGCACGTTGGGCATCATGATCCCGCCTTCGGTGCCGCTGGTTATCTACGCGATCCTGACGCAGGAATCGATCGGCAAACTGTTCATGGCGGCGGTGGTGCCAGGCATTATCGCCATGCTTGGTTACATGATCGTCGTCAAGATCCTGGTGACGTGGAAGCATGACGCGGGTCCCGCCGGTCCGCGTGTTGGATGGCCAGCGCGCATCAAGAGCACGTTGCAAGTGTCCCCGGTGCTGTTGGTTTTCCTGGTCGTGATCGTGGGCATCTACGGCGGGTGGGCGACGCCGACTGAGGCTGCAGCCATAGGCGCGGCGGCTTGCGGTGTCATCGCCGTGGCGAGCGGCGGAATGGGAGGCACGGGCTTGATCGACAGCGCGCTCGGGACCGCACAGGCGTCCGCGATGATCTTCCTCGTGCTGCTCGGCGCCGACATGATGAACACCACGCTTGCAATCTCGCAAATGCCCGTGGAGCTCGCGAATTGGGTCAAAGGCACCAACGTGGCTCCAGTGCTCGTTATGGCGATGATCCTTCTGATCTACATTTTTCTTGGCTGCGTGATGGACGCGCTGGCGATGATCCTGCTCACGATTCCCATCTTCTATCCGTTGGTCATGGGACTCGACTTTTTTGGTCTGTCCCCCAGTGACAAGTCCATTTGGTTCGGAATCCTTGCGCTGATGGTGGTCGAGATCGGACTGGTACACCCGCCCGTGGGCATGAACGTATACATCATCAATCGGCTCGCAAAGGATGTACCGCTGACCGAGACCTTCAAGGGCGTCATTCCGTTCCTCATCTCGGATTTGTTGCGCATCACGCTGCTGGTCTCTTTTCCCGTCATTTCGCTGTATCTTGTGCACACGTTCCAGCGCTGACGCTGGCAAAGGAGGAGTTCGCATGAAAACGTCGACACTCGTACTGCTCTGCGCTGCAGTGGCAGCGGCGTTGGCCTGCAACGCTGCTATTGGTCAGGAAGTTGTGCTCAAGGTGGAGCATTTCCTCGGCCCGAATTCGACGGCGCAGCAGCAACTGCTGGGGCCTTGGTGCGAGAAGATTGGCAAGGAGTCCAGCGGCCGTCTCAAGTGCCAGATCTATCCGGCGATGCAGCTCGGAGGAACACCGCCGCAGCTATTCGACCATGCTCGCGACGGCATCGCCGACATCATCTGGACAGTGCCGACGTATCAGGCGGGACGGTTCGTCAAGTCCGAAGTCTTCGAGCTTCCCTTCCTGATCAGGAGCGCGGAAACCGGAAGTCCGGCTCTGTGGGACTACATTCAGAAGGATTCGCTCGACGAGTTCGCAGGGACAAAGCTTATCCTCGCGCATGTCCACGACGGCGCGCAGTTGCACTTCTCCACCAAGCAGGTCAAGACGCTCGAGGACTTGAAGGGTCTCAAGGTGCGGGCGCCGACGCGCATTGCGACCAAGGTGCTGACCGCCTTGGGCGCGGTACCGGTTCAGATGCCCGCGCCGCAGGTTCCTGACGCGTTGTCCAAGGGCGTGATGGACGGCGCATCGTTACCGTGGGAGGTCGTGCCGGCACTCAAGATCGAGGAAATCGCGCAGACGCACACCGAGACGCCAGCCGGCCAGCCCTTTATGTCGAACACTATCTTCGTAGTGGCAATGAACCAGGCGAAATATGACAGCTTGGCGCCGGACCTCAAGAAGGTAATCGACGCCAACAGCGGCTTGGCCGCATCGCAGTGGGCGGGCAAGACTTGGGACGGCACGATTGCACCCGCGCGCAAGTTGGCTCTGGATCGCAAGACGACAATCAACGTATTGACTCTCGACGAGTACCAGCGCTGGCGGAAGGCGACCGAAAATGTTGAGAAGGAATGGTTCCAGGAAGTCGCAGCCAAGGGCGGCAACGGCCCGGCATTGCTCCAGGATGCCAAGGCGCTTATCAAGAAATACGGTGGCTGACCTTCAGTCGGCAGATGCCGTAAGAGTTATTGCCTCCTCCGCAATCTCCGCGATCATCGCGTCATGAAGGGCTTGCGTACATCCATCGCCGTAGATAGTAGATGCCACTGAGTGAACAAGAAACCATCGAACCAAAAGGAGTCCTTGTCATGGAAGCGCACATATTTCCCGATTTGTCGAAGGATCTGGCACAAAAGCGACGGGAGCTTGCGCCGGAAATTTACGGCGCGTTTCGAGCTTTCGGCCAGCGCGTCTTTGCCGACGGCGCGCTGCCATCGAAAACCAAGGAACTCATTGCGATCGCCGTGGCGCATGTGACCCAGTGTCCCTACTGCATCCGCGGCCACACCGATCTCGCATTGAAAAAGGGCGCGACCGAACAGGAGATCATGGAAGCGATTTGGGTTGCCGCGGAGATGCGAGCCGGCGCAGCCTACGCGCATTCGATCCTCGCCATCGACGCGATGAATCAGGCCGAAGCCAAACCTGGCGCGTAAAGCGATGCAATACTTGCGCACCGACAACATCGCGCTGTGGAATCTCGGCTTTCGGCCATTTTATTTTCTTGCCAGCGTATTCGCGGCGCTGTCGGTGGCGCTCTGGACGTGCGAATACGCAGGCTATCTGCCGGCCGGCTACCTGCGCGTCCCGGTCTGGCACGGCCACGAGATGCTGTTCGGTTACACCCTGGCGGTAGTTACCGGATTTCTGTTCACCGCAGTGCGCAACTGGACGGGCCAACCAACACCCACGGGAGCGTTACTTGCGGCTTACGCCGCGCTCTGGGTTGCCGGGCGGGTGTTAATGCTGACACCGTATGCTTTCGCTGCAGCGTTGGTCAACGCCGCCTTTCCTCTCGCGGTGGCCGTCGCCATCGGCATTCCGCTCGTACGCAGCGGCAATCGGCGCAATTACTTTTTCATCGCCTTGCTGGTGCTGCTCGGCCTTGCCACGTTGGCAGTGCATCTCTCTTTCATGGGCGTGCTGGCGTGGCCACAGCTTGTCAGCGTGCAAGTTGGCCTTGACGTCGTGCTGTTCATTATGGCGGTGATGGGCGGGCGCGTCATTCCGATGTTCACCAACAACGGCATACCGGGTGCCCAGGCCGCTCGCCACCCGTTGGTCGAAAAGCTCGCCTTGGGTGGCGTTCTCGCCTTGTTGGCGGCTGACCTGCTGCAAGCCCCCGCCACCGTGGTTGCGGTGCTCGCGCTCGCCGTGGCGGCCGCGCACGCTGCGCGGCTCCATTTATGGCAACCATGGCGAGCATGGTCGAATCCTCTGGTCTGGATCCTGCACGCGGCGTACGGCTGGATAGTCGTCTACCTCATGCTGCGTGCATTGGCGACGTTGGAGATTATCGCCGAGCCGTTGGCCGTGCATGCCCTGACCATTGGCGCGATTGGCGGCCTGACCCTCGGCATGATGACCCGTACCGCGCGCGGCCATACGGGACGCCCGCTGACAGCGGCTGGCTTCGAGGTCATCTGCTACGTTCTGGTCCAACTCGCCGCAGCGATCCGCGTCTTCGGCGGCATGTTATTGCCAGGTCTCTATCTCGCGACCGTCATCGCCTCGGCAATATGCTGGTCGAGCGCGTTTGCGCTGTATGCGATTCGCTATTGGCCGGTGTTGTCGCGGCCACGACTCGACGGCAAACCCGGATAGGCTCGTTCGCACGCAGGAGTCATCACGGCTACCCAACATGCATTGTCCGGCGAAGCCATCGACCTTCGACCACGGGGTGCGCCGCGGCATCACGCTGCTGCTCGTGGTGATCGTCACGATCAACTGGGACACCCACGCGAGCGATCACGCTGTGTAATGCGGCGCTATGCGCGGCGCCCGGCCAACGTCGCGAATTGCGCGGACCACGCTTGGGTGAGGAATGACGGTGGAACGTCGCGGGAGAGCGCCTCGCTGGCGCAGCCATCGCGCCGGAATTCTTGCAGCACGTAATGTCGGACGCCGAGATCGGCCAGTGGTGGCCGCGGGCAATCGGTTTGCGCATGGACCGGTTTTCTTGAATTCCTTGATTTATCTCAACCCGCACCGCGGAGCAGGGCGAGGAAGCCGAGCGGATCCTTGGCTAGGGCGACCGAAACGATATAGCCAAAGGTGAGCAGTGCGGCGATCCACGCGACCGTTCGCTGCCGCTTGGTGCGGCCGCGCCGCAGCGCGACCATCCCAAGACCGATGTATACGGCGAGGCCCACAAGCTTGGCCGCCAGCCACGGCGCGGCGGTGGGAGACAGTCGCAGCTGCAATGCGAGCGCGACGCCAGAGAGTAGAAGGATCGTATCGATTATATGCGGCAGGGTGCGCGCAACTCGATCGCGGACCCAGTCGGAATCCGCCATCATGCCAAGGCCGCGGGCAAGAAAGCCAAGAAACGACAGCGTCACCGCGGATTGGTGGATGAGCTTGACGACGCCGTAGTCCATTCGTCTCGGCCGGAGGATCGTTCGTACCGCGAGTCCCCTGCGATCTTTTGCATTCGACGCGCCCGAATACCCAAGCTTGCGGCGGCTAGCCCGGTCGGCCGTCGTGGCGCGGCTGCAGCAGAATCGGCGCGTAGCGAACTACGTAGCGTCCGTAGGCCGCCGACCACAGCGCCGCCGAGATGAGCACGCATTCGGCATAGCGCGCGGGCGACCCCATCGGCCCGAACACGCGCGCCATCGCGGCGAAGAACATTAGAACGTAGCATGCGACATCGTAGCGATCGGCTTGAAGCGGAACACCGGTAACCGTGCAGTTTCGCCCATACATGCTTGCCTTTGCTCGGTGGCAGGATTGATGCTGACTCGTATGCAGAAAAGCGGAAGTATAACGATGGACGGGAGAATTCTGGATCCGCGTGGGTCTCTGGATCGTAAAAGAGCCTTGTGACGCCCGCCGCGTCGAACGTGCCTTCAATGACAAACGGCAAAGCTCGCACCGGTATGGCTTTCTTCCTGTCGATCGTGCAGGTCAGTATGCTGGAACGAGTTTGTCGGCGAGCTCACGGTCTCGCAACGTAAAAGTTATACGTGGCTCGATAGGCCACCCGCGCGACCTTGCCCAGCTGCGCTTGACTGCACCCGTCCGCAGGAGCTTTTCCACCGACAGTTTTCACCCGTTGGACACTTTGCGTCTTGCCGAAGATGCCATTTCCTTCGGCAGATTTTGCGCTCAGCAACAGCCACGGAATGGCGTTGACGTCCGGACCATCGTCGCGCGCTTTGACTTCACCGACCACTTTGCTCCCGTCATTGGATTCCCACATAGGACCCGCGTAGTGCTTGCCCATCTTCTTGCCGGCGTTGTCGAACCGCGCCGCTTATCGCGACTTACTGCCCCGAGAGGTACGCGCGTCGACGGTTAATAGACCAAGCTCAAGAGAGGAATTCGAACCCGTGCGAGTTCAAGGAAAACAAAGGAAGAACAAGAGCGGGAAAGACACACCATGAATCCTCTTTCCCACATTTGTGCACAGACGTATGAAATCGCGGACCCGAACACTTGCCCGTCTGCGCGAGGTCAGGATTGCCTAGCGCCCGCAGTTTCACCTCCCATGAAAACCGGGTGCGCAGGACGTCCCCGGCGAGCCCACAAGACCTCGCAAGCGGCCTGGCGGCTCAGGGTTGCTTGAGCATCTTGTACTGCGACGTGGTACCTCGGCGAACATCTTTGTCAACGACAGTCATTGTCTTTCCGTCCGCCGAAACTGTCATTCGATAGACGTCGACCACCTTGCCGTCGCGGGTGTCGGTTTCCTCGATCGTGCCATCGGAGACACGCCGGAGCGAAACCCACGTCTTGCCGGGATCGTTGACCGTCAGGTACTTCTTGCCGTCAAACTTGGCATCGTAGGTTTGACCATTCCAGTCCATCTGCAGACCGTCGGCCGTCATTTTGTAGGTGACGGTGGCTCCGACATCAGAAATCTCCGGCATCTTTTCAGTCTTCCACGAACCGGAAATCGCGTGCGAACCCGCCGCACCGGCAGCAACCCTCTTCGAAACCTGTGTTCCGGTAACGGTCTGCGTTCCGGACATGTCCTGGAAGGTCTCGGTCAGCGTAGTACCATCTGCTGAAACAGACATCGAGTTGGAGTAGCTCGGCTTTCCACCCAGCTTGCCAGCAAACTGCACCGTTCGAGCGTCGACCACCTGCACGGCGGCCGTGTCGTAGTAGCTGTGACCGCTTACCTTTTGATCCGTGCCGTCAGCCTTGATGGAAAGGGACGGTACGCACGACGAGCACTTATAGATGCCCTGTTTGAGCGTATAGACGGCCGGCTTGCTCGAAAACTGAATCGAGTCGAGTTGCGTCTTCCAGGTTCCATCAAACGGACCCGCCGCGATTGCAGCAGTCGGCACAAGTAAAGCGATGGCGAAAAGGAACTTCATTGGTCGTCTCCCTGCGTCAATGAACAAAGGACGTGAGTACAAGCGCTTGTGCTGTTTATCTAGCGGGCGCCTCACGGGCGAAGATTATACTTTTAAAGTCATGCTAAGAAGAGCCCTTTGCGCCCGAGTCCGCGCAAAGCAATTGCTGGCGCGCGGGCTGCGGAGTCGTCGCATCACGGCACGAATACGGTACAGGCTGGAAATTCCAGTTGTCGGTGGACACAAGGGCGTACGGACGACCGATATTTACTTGAAGTGATTGTTGGCCGAAATCGTGCGACCGAACGAGCGCCCGATCATCGCGCAAGTGGCTAAATAGACCAAGCGAAGCGATTACTTTCACCCTTAGCCCTTTCTGTGTGGCTCCCCGACCAGTGCTCGAAGCTGGGACCTGCGGAGTCACAGAACGTCGCGCGCGACCCGAATATTTCTTGTTGAATTATGAGATTAGGTCACCCGCACGGGTTCTATTTTTCAAGAGATACGCCGAGTTACAGCCCGTTGCGGTCCGTTGCGACGCATGAATAGAACACGCGGACGTGCACGGCGTGCCGCGCGCTCGACAGGCCGAGATCGGCCGAGGTTGTGTAAAAACGCGGAAGTTGCCTAAACGAAGAAATTTCCTACACTGAAGCATCGGATTTCTTCGGGGTTGCAGTAGGCCGTGCCGCGCGCAAGCGTTCCGGTGTCCGCCAGCTTTTGAATGGCGCGGAGAGTGAGAACGTCGACAAGGTTTGACGACATAAGGTAGCAGCACAGATTTCGAGCAACGACGGTAGCCGCCTGACCACCCGGCCGTGTCCGCGGCGTCGCCGAGATTGGCTTTTCGAGAGGCGCAGTCGCTTAAACCAGCTGCGGCTCTCTCGGACGCTGACGCGCGACGTAGCGCTTGACAATGATTTTCTTAGCCATCTTTCTGGCCTGGGCCAGATCGTAGGCGGTCTGCAATGCGAGCCACGCGTCCGCGGTGCCGCCGAACGCCTTGTCGAGACGGATCGCCATCTCGGGCGACATTCCGCCCTTTCCATTAACCAGGCTGTTCAGGGCTTGGCGCGATACGCCGAGCACCTTCGCACCATCGGTTATCGTAAGGCCGAGCGGCTCCAGGCAGTCGTGGCGCACCGACAATCCCGGGTGCGGGGGTTCCTTCATCGGCATGGCTCACTCCATTGGATGCGTTCAAATCAATCTTTTTATTCAGTGGTAATCCACCAAATCAACCAGCGCAACATCAGTCCCTTCGAAGCGGAAAATAATCCGCCAGTTCCCACTCACCGACACTGACCAGAAACCCCTCAGTTCTCCCTTCAAGGGGCGCAGTTTCAACCCAGGCAAATCCATCTGCTCCGGAGTCTTAGCCACATCAAGACGGGCAAGAATGCGCGCAACCTTGCCCGCCAGCTCTGGCGGCACTCCCTTCCGCTCATCCTTCTCGTAGAACCGTTTCAAGCCCTTATGGCAAAAGCTCTCAATCACTGCCAGCCCTGCGCATTGTTATCAATTATTGTAAAGTGACAAGTGTCTCTTGTCAAGCGCCAATATCCATCTCTTGATCGGCACGATCGCTTCTCGCGATCTTATCGATAGCTTTCATTTTCAGAGTCTGTCCCGCAGATCTTCGTCCACCCGGCGACGATCTCGTCCGGCAGCCGTAAACGTGCCTCGCAATTGGATGGAAAACTTAGTTGAATGCAGCGCAATGCAGGGGCTCGCAACGCGGTGCTGCTACGTTATTGTATACAGGTACCAACGATCAACGCGCGCTACTGTTTGTGTGCCGAGAGGTCCGCAGCGAACGCCCGCGCGTTTTCCGTTCCGGAGTTGAAGTTGCCACGATTTTGCGTTCACGTTGGCGTTAAGTATTCAACCTTCCGACTTTCGCACGACCGCATCTCTGCGGTTCTGAACGTCCGGCAACAGTTCGAGCCCCAGCCCCGGTGCGGCACCGACGGAGACCATTCCATTGTTGACGATAGGCAAGTCCGTTACCAATTCTTTGTACCACCCAGTGTAAAAGGCGCGCACGCCTTCCTGGATCAGCGCATTTCGCGCGTGCAGCGAAAAGTGACACGATGCCATGTAGACGACCGGGCCTGTGCAATCGTGAGGTGCGACCGGTACGTGCCACGCTTCGGCCATACCCGCGATCTTGCGCGCTTCGCTCAAGCCCCCACACCACGACAAGTCGAGCATGACAACGTCGGCGGCACCACTTTCCAGATAATCGCGAAAGGCGTGCGTGTACGCCAGTGTCTCGGACGCACATGTCCATGCGTTCGAATGCGCGGCGTAGTCCTTGAGATCGGACAAGTGGTCCAGACGAAAAGGGTCCTCGTGCCAATAGGTATCGAATTCGGCCAGCCGTTGCGCCAGGCGCTTGGCCATCGGCAGGCTCCACAGCGAGTGAAACTCGACCATGATCTGCATCCTGTCGCCTACCGCTTTGCGGATCTTCGCGAAGGGCTCTAATGCAGCCAGAACGACCATTCAGGATCGTTCTTAGCCGGTTGCGGATGTCTTCCCACGGGCCAGGAGCGGGCATAAAGGCATGCTCCATCAGCGCTTCTTCGAGCGCGAACTGCCCGAAGTTGATGGCTCGTTATCAAAGCCTTTGGGAAGACCGCATAATTCTGGTAGAAAAGCCAACAAGGAACCATCACCGTCTGGGCGCTGTAGACTATCGGTCTTTCCAAGGATATAGGCCGTGAACGAAACCCTGCAGTGCTTGAAGAAATACGGTCAGCGGCTCGATTTGGAGATTGCTAAAGAGATGGGCATGCCGCTCGCAACGGTGCGCCAGCGTCTTGCCAGCCTGGCAGCTACGGGGGCAATCATCACGTGCAATTTGACCCGCTTCGAACATGGCAAGAGGATTGACGCGTGGCAGTGCCGCGTGTCAGGTCATGTCCCGCCTCTAGCCCCCGGTCGAAAGGCAAAGCCGACGACGTAGCTCGCAGCTCGCTGTCGAAAGCACCGCATCGGTGTTGTCGCTGCAGGCGAATCCGCGCCGTTGGGCGTTGGGGCCGCCGCATGCGCGCCATCATTCAAGTTTGATAAGCTTGGCGGCACGCTGATCACGGGCAACAGGTTCCATCGTCCAGACGAAGCAGCGCACTTCAGGCGTTTGGGTGCGAGTCCAATCCGTCATGGCCGATGGCCGCTCGCGGCCAGGACCGGTCGTTTGGCAGATCGGCTCAATTTCGCCGTAAGCGGTCATGGTTGTAGCCGTTGCGCCGCGTGACGACCGAATCAGTGCGGGGATTCTGCTGCTCGCCCACATCTATGAAGTGTTCCCGCTCCGCTGCCCCAAGTGTGGGGGATTCTCGCTCAGCACCACGTAGTCAGTGAGTCTTCGGCGCTCGATCGGCAGCCCGGTCAAATCCGTCCTGTAGTTCCGGAAGATACCAACGCCCTTGGTGGTGCCCGCCTCATTTCAGCTGCTCGTCGGCAAACCCGACTTTTTTCAGGAACGCCGGCCAGCGCGGGTCGTCGTGGAGCCTCGCGAGCGACAGGTCGGGTCGGGTCCACGCGATGCCAGCGTCGCGCCGCGCAGGATGCAGCTTGCGTACGAAGCAAGTCTGCGGATCGTCTCGGTGCGATTCACTCCGTAGCTGGACCAGAAATCCGACTTCTGCGTACTCCAGCCACCCAGAGATCGAAATCGGCTTTTCGGCCTTCGCGAACTGCGCGATCTGACCGCGGTGCCCGAGCGTAAACCCTTCCGGGTAGACGTCATGTCCGTCGCGGGCCGCGTGCTGGCCTTTCTTGGCGGTTCTGTTGCTTTACAATAACGCCGATGCTTAAGGAAGAAGACGACCTCTCCTGGTACGCGCGGAAGGCCGACACCCTCAGGAAAGGCATCGCCGTGGAACGCGCGGAGGATGACGCGGACCGTGCCGAGCGGGTGTCCTCCCTGCTCGAGGCCCTGCGCCGCGGCGGCATCAAAGGTTCGCTGGAGCGCCGCACGCTCTACACGCGGCACCTGCCGCCGGGCTGCCGCGGCTGCCTAGGGGGTAAGGGGACCAACGCCTTCGTCACGGGCCTGTGCACGCGCGACTGTTTCTTCTGCTTCAACCAGAAGCCGCGGACGGACGAACTGGTGGTCCATGGCATCCGCCTTGCCGAACCGGAGGGGGCTCCTGAGGTTGTGCGGCGCTACGGCCTGCGCAGCGTGGGCGTCAGCGGTGGCGAACCCACGATGCGGCCGGAGCGCCTGCTGCGCCTCGTGCGCGCCTTGAGGACCCTGCCCTTTCGCGTCCGCATCGACCTCTATACGAACGGCGACCGCCTCTCCGACGCGCTGCTGTCCCAGCTTAAGGACGCCGGCTTGGACGCCCTGCGGTTCAACCTCGTCGCGCGCGAGTTCGACACCGAGCCGGTGGAAAGGGCTCTGCGCTACTTCGACGAGACGGCCGTCGAGGTGCCCGTCATCCCCGAACAGCTGGCGAAGATGAAGGACATGGTCCTGCGCCTGGACGCCCTACGGGTCCCCTTCCTCAACATCCACGAACTCTTCGTCTGCCGCGAGAACTCCGCCCGCGTTGCCGAGAAAGGCTACTGCTCCGGAGGCGGGGCCCGCGACGCGCTGCTGTGGGAGCCCGTCGCCGCCGCGGACGAGGCGGCGCTGTCACTCCTGCTCTTCGCCTTGGAGAAGACGGCCCGACTCTCGGTCTACTACTGCTCTTGCAGGACCCAGCAGGACATCTCGAGCCGCGGCATGCAGCGCCGCCTTCGGCTGGCCGCGGACGCACGACGCCGGGACTCTGCGACGCGGTCGTGATCGGCGGCGATCTCGGCACACCATATACTCGGCGACCGACTGGTCGATCGCGCAACTTGATGTGAACGCGCTTCACTCGATGATTGCGGCGACTTCGGGAACTCTGCTTGTACCGATCGTCCGCCTTGCTGCGGCGACGCCGTGGCACGCGAAGCTACTGCTTGTTCTGGGTGCCATCGGCATCTGCTCCCCCATGACTACGCGCGCTCACGATGCCACGGCTGCCGACTGATCGGGGTCTGCTTTAGAGAAGATCGACCGGCCGCTGTGGGTCGT
>JADGRP010000342.1 GCA_017880805.1 Burkholderiales bacterium | reverse complement strand
GGGAATGCCGGATTGCCTCCGCTGAACCTGTATGCTCGTGTGCGTTTCTTTCGTGCACTTTTGCACACGAGACCGCGGGTGCAGCGCGCACCCGGTATTCCCTGCGCCCTCTGTCTGCTGAGAGGGTGAAAAGACAAGCAAGACTCGGGCATCTCATGCCGCGAGAATGCGGACCCATTCCCTCACGCCGTTTGACAATGAATTGGAAAATGCCGAATCTTGCCTTTCCGACGCAGGGGCCGGCGAGCCGGTCTCGACTTTCGCCAGGGTGAACCCATGTCACGCGTGTCGATCAAGTCGAAGGACGATCTGCCGGCCGAGCTCAAGCCGCTCTGGGACAAGATGACGACCTATGGCGCGTTCGAGAACCAGGCGGGCGTGATGGCGCATCGGCCGCCGATCTTCAAACACGTCTGGTCGTTGCTGGTCGATCTGGCCGATGAGGCGGTGTTGTCGAAGCGCCATCTCGAGCTGGCGCTGGTCGCGGTGTCGCTGTTGAACAGTTGCGACTATTGCGTATCGCACCACGCGCCGAAACTGGCGATCCAGGGTGTATCGGAACAAGGCGCCGAGCGCCTGCTCGATTACAAGGATCATCCCGAGCTGGACGCCGTCGACCGACTGGTCGTCGAATATGCCGTCGCGGTGACCAGCAACTGGAACAAGACCCGCGACGAGGTCTTCAGCCGCCTTCGCCAGCACTTTTCCGAAGCCCAGATTGTCGAGCTGACCTGGCGCATCGCGCTGTGTGGTGCGTTCAACCGCTTCAACGACATCCTGCAATTCGATATCGAGCAGGGCGTAGCCGCCCGGGACGCGGCTGAATGACTTCAGGCGCGGCTGCACGTCGATGAAGATGACCAGCTTTT
The DNA here is from genome assembly GCA_017880805.1 of Burkholderiales bacterium. Classification (GTDB taxonomy): domain Bacteria; phylum Pseudomonadota; class Gammaproteobacteria; order Burkholderiales; family Casimicrobiaceae; genus PALSA-1003. The sequence continues at coordinate 1,932 of JADGRP010000342.1, read as the reverse complement.
TTTCCCCTAACAGAAAGAAATCCGATGGCACGCGTGCGCTGTATCACCGAAATGGGCATGGGCGTTGATGTTCACGGCAAGGACGCCACCAAGGCCGCGCGGCGCGCGGTCTCGGACGCCATCCGCCACTCCAGCCTCGGGTTCTTTCGGATGGTGGGCAAGACCTCAAAGGACATGTTCGTCGATGTCACGATCGGCGTGCCGGACCCGGGCTCGGTCGACACCGCGGCGGTCGCGAAGGAGCTGCCTTACGGAACGGTTGTTGTCACCGCGGTCAAGGGCGGGCTCGAGATTGCGGCCGAGCAGGGCGGTGACGCCATCATCATCGCCAACGCCGCTGTGATCGTCAGTCTCGACGACGGCACGCCCGGCTAGACGTACATCGGGGATAACCCGTTGACCAGACTGACCTTGAGCCTGAAGAAGCATTGACCTGTTTGACACTCAATTGTTGCTGCAGCCGAACCCATGAACGCCAAGAACCGTCCGCGCTTCGACGTTGACACCCTACGCGAGCGTGCCGGCGGGAAAGTGTTCGCGCGGGGCGAGGCCTATCATCGTGACGGCCAGGTTCAGATACTCCTCATCAAGCCGGAGCGTGTGCTGGCGCAAGTCGCCGGCACCGAAGACTACCGGACGGAACTCAGAAGCTACGGCAACGCCTTCGACGGCGAATGTTCCTGTCCTGCGTTCGAGGATCGGGGCTTCTGCAAGCACATGGTTGCCACGGCGCTTGCGGCGAACGACGTCGGTGCCGACGAGGGAGACGGCAGCGGCGCGCTGGCCCGTATCCGTCATCACCTGAAGGAAAAGGGCGTCGATGCCCTCGTCGACATGATCCTCGGAATGGTCGAGCAGGACCCGGCCCTGTTCCGCAAGCTCGAAGCGGCCGCGGTGGCGCCGGACGAGGACGACAAGACTCTCGGGAAGCGGCTGCGCAAGTCGATCGACAAGGCGACTGCCACCAGGGGCTTCGTCGATTATCGTGAGGCGCCGCGCTGGGCGGCTGATGTGGATTCCGCGCTCGACACCATTGCTGGCCTCGCATCGGGCGCCCGCGCCGGCCTTGCATGCGAGCTTGCCGGGCGCGTGATCGACCGCATCGGGCAGGCGATGGAGGAGATCGACGATTCCGACGGCCATTGCGGCGCGCTGTTGGGCCGCGCGCGCGACATCCATCTCGCCGCGGTCCGCGAGACCAGGCCCGAACCGATTAGGCTCGCCCGCGATCTCTTTGCCCGCGAGATGGCAGACGACTACGGAACGTTTGAGGGCGCAGTGGCGCTCTATGCCGACGTGCTCGGCGAGACCGGGCTCGCCGAATATCGCCGCCTCGCCGATGAGGCTTGGGCCAAACCGACGCCATCAGTCGACGACCAGGAGCAGCAGGAAGATGTCACCGTCAATCATCACCAGCTCATGGGCATTCTCGACTTCTTCGCCGAGCGCGACGGCGACGTCGATGCCCGTATCGCGCTGCGCGCCAAATATCTGACCTCCCCGTGGAGCTATCTCCAGCTCGCCGAGTTCTGCCTGTCGCAGGGCCGCGCGGAAGCGGCGCTTCGGCATGCCGAGGAGGGCTTATGGATGTTCGAGGACGGGCGTCCGGACGCGCGGCTTGTGCTGTTCACCGCAGAACTCTTGTCGAAGGCTGGCCGAAAGCCGGACGCGGAGGCGCATCTGTGGCGGCTTTTCGCGAAGGATCCCGGTCTTGAGCTTTACACACGGCTTCGCGAACTCGGCGGCGACGCCGCGCGGGAGCGCGTTTTGACTTTTCTCGAGGGCAAGCAGGCGAGCGCAGAGCGCATACGCTGGCATAATCCCACTGATCTTCTCATTCGCATCTGGATCCACGAGAAGATGTTTGATGCGGCCTGGGCGACAGTGCGGAAGCACGGCGCATCAATGGCCTTGAAGGAACAGCTCGCCGGC
>JADGRP010000080.1 GCA_017880805.1 Burkholderiales bacterium | reverse complement strand
GCAAGCGCGCAGAAAGCCGGACTTGGCCGTTGGCTGATCCCGCTGATTCTGGTCGGCTGTATCGTTGCCGCCGCGGCATACGAGTGGTATCGCGGCGGACTGACCAATGGCGCTGAGCCCGCGCGATCGGTCTCCGATGCGACGGATCGTCGCGGGCCGGCGACAACCGCAGCGGCGGTCGCGCTTCCCAATCCACTTGCCAGCTTTGCGCAGACCGCGGCACCGCAAGCCACGATTCCGCAAACTGCGGCGCCCGCAGCCTCGATGCGCGATTCGTCCACTGCCCCCTTCAGCAGCGCGACATCGCCGGCTAGCGCTGCGCCCGGCGATGCGACATTGTTGCTTACATATCAGGGACCGTCGTGGACCGAAATCCGCGATCGCAGCGGTCAGCTCGTCGTATCGCGACTGGTGGCGCCAGGATCGGTCGAGCCGGTCAGCGGCATGCCACCATTCGACATCGTTCTCGGCAACGCGCACGTCGTGACGCTGGTTTACCGCGGAAAATCGATCGACCTCTCGCCGCATACGCGGCAAAACGTCGCCCGCCTCACGCTTAAATAGACGTCGGCCCAGCCGCCCACCTTATGAGCACCATCGAAAGCTCCATCATGCGAAGGCGCGCCACGCGCAGCGCGAACATCGGCGGCGTAGCCGTCGGCGGCGGAGCGCCGATCGTCGTGCAGTCGATGACCAACACCGACACTGCCGATGTCGCCGGGACCGTCACGCAAGTCAAAGCTCTCGCCGACGCCGGGTCGGAGCTGGTACGCGTCACCGTCAATACCTCGGCCGCCGCGCAGGCCGTGCCCTTGATCCGCGACCGCCTTGCGGCGCTCGGATGCGCGGTGCCGCTGATCGGTGACTTTCATTTCAACGGCCACAAGCTGCTCACCGAGTCTCCGGCGTGCGCAGAGGCCCTGGCGAAATACCGCATCAATCCGGGTAACGTCGGCAAAGGCAGCAAGCGCGACACGCAATTCGCGATCATGATCGAGCAGGCGCTGAAGTGGGACAAGCCGGTCCGGATCGGCGTCAACTGGGGCAGCCTGGACGCCGAACTTTTGGCGCGGATGATGGACGAAAACGCGCGCTCGGCAGCACCGCTTGACGCGGCGCATGTGATGCGCGAAGCCTTGGTCGTCTCGGCGATCGACGGCGCGCAGCGCGCCGAGGAGCTCGGTCTCGGCACGGATCGGATCATTCTTTCGTGCAAAGTTTCAGGGGTGCAGGACCTGATCGCCGTCTACGGCGAGCTTGCGCGTCGCTGCGATTATCCGTTGCATCTCGGCTTGACCGAAGCCGGAATGGGCTCCAAAGGCATCGTCGCGTCGACGGCGGCGATGTCGGTGCTGCTGCAGCAGGGCATCGGCGACACGATCCGGGTTTCGCTCACGCCGGAGCCCAACGGCGATCGCACCCGCGAGGTGCTTGTTGCGCAGGAGATTCTGCAAACCATGGGGCTGCGTTCGTTTGCACCGCAGGTCACCGCCTGTCCCGGTTGCGGGCGCACGACAAGCACGGTATTCCAGGAGCTCGCAGAAAAAATTCAGGCGTACCTGCGTGAGCAGATGCCGGGATGGCGCGCGCGTTATCCCGGGGTCGAGACCATGACCGTCGCGGTCATGGGCTGCGTGGTCAACGGCCCGGGCGAATCGAAAATGGCCAACATCGGCATCAGTCTGCCGGGCACCGGCGAGGTTCCGGTCGCGCCGGTCTATGTCGATGGTCAGAAGACGGTCACGCTCAAAGGCGAGCGCATCGCCGAAGATTTCCAGCAGATCGTTGCCGACTACGTTCGCGCGACCTATGGCGGCGAACCGGCAATGCCGCACCTAAAGCCCACCGCCAGAACCATCGCCGTCAAGGCGGTCGTTTAGTGGACCGTAACAGCCAAATCGGTAGTGTCTGGCTTGCGCTCCACGCCGATCGCTGCGTTGCCGAAGCTCGCAAGGGAACCTACCCTTGCTTCGCTTTGGCGCCTCATTTGCCAACTGAGGCTCGACGCGGATCGCGGCGCCAGAGCGCTACGCTCACTACCGCTTCGACTGTTACGGTCCACTAGTCCCATGGCAGTGACGATCCAGGCCGTCCGCGGCATGAACGACGTTCTTCCTGACGAAGCGACGTTGTGGCACGTCTTCGAAGACACCGCGCGCGGCGTGTTCGAGCAGTATGGGTATCGCAACATACGCACACCCATCGTCGAGAAGACCGATCTGTTCGTGCGCGCCATCGGCGAAGTGACCGACATCGTCGAAAAGGAAATGTATTCGTTTACCGACCACGATGAGCAGCTGTCCTTGCGGCCCGAGGGCACCGCGCCGACCGTTCGTGCCGCGCTCGAGCACAACATGCTCTACGACGGCCCCAAGCGGCTCTGGTACAGCGGGCCGCTCTTCCGCCACGAGCGTCCGCAAAAGGGGCGCTACCGCCAGTACCATACCTTCGGTGCCGAGGCGCTCGGATTCGCAGGCCCCGATATCGATCTCGAGCAATTGACGATGATCAGCCGACTCTGGCGCCGTCTTGGCCTCGCGGGCATCACGCTCGAGCTCAATACCATCGGCTCGAGCGAGGAACGGCGCGGGTTTCGTACCCAGCTCATCGCTCACTTCGAGCGCCACACGGATTCGCTCGATGAGGACGCGAGGCGGCGATTGCACACCAATCCCCTGCGCATCCTCGATTCCAAGAATCCGGCGATGCAGGCGCTGATCGAGAATGCGCCGAAGCTCTGGGATGCACTCGGCGACGACTCGCGCGCACTGTTCGAAACGGTGCAGGCGGGCGTGCGCGACGCAGGCATCGAATGCCGCGTCAATCCGAGACTCGTTCGCGGGCTCGATTACTACAATGCGACCGTGTATGAATGGGTGACCACGCGGCTTGGCGCGCAGAGCGCGGTCTGCTCGGGCGGGCGCTACGATGGCCTGGTCGCTCAGCTCGGCGGCAAGCCCACGCCCGGCTGCGGTTTCGGCATCGGCACTGAACGGGTGCTGATGCTCATGCAGGACGCCGGACGCACCGCGAGCGACGTACCGGACGCGTATGTGGTACACGTCGGCGATCGCGCGACGCGCCTCGCGATGTCGGTGGCCGAGAATCTGCGCGACGCCGGACTGGCGATCGTCGTTCACGCCGGCGGCGGCAATTTCGGATCGCAAATGCGGCGCGCGGATGCGAGCGGCGCGCGCTACGCGCTTATCGTCGGCGATGACGAAGCAGCGTCCAACCTGGTCGCGGTCAAGCCCTTGCGCGATTCCGGCGAGCAGATTGCAGTGCCCCCGGGAGAGCTGTTAACGCGCATCGCTCCCGCCCCACAAGACGCGAAGCATTTTTGATGAGTGTTGCCTCACGCCCGCTCCTCTCTCCGTCGGAGATTCGTGAAACGCTCCGCGACACTCCAACCTAGGAAACAAGATGGCAGTCTACGATCTCGAAGAACAGGAAAAACTTGACGACTTGAAGGCGTGGTGGGAGCAGAACTCCAAGTACGTCTCCGCCGTCATCGTCGTCGTCGCACTGGTCGTCATCGGCGTGCAGGGTTGGCGCTGGTATCAGAGAACACAAGCCGAGCAGGCGGGCGTGCTCTACATGGCGGTGAGCCAGGCGGCGAAAGCCAACGACGTCTCCAAGGCAAAAGAGCCCGCGTCGCAGATCGTCGACCGTTTCGCCCGCACCGCGTACGCACCCCGTGCGGCCTTGCTCTACGCCAAGATGCTCTTCGACGGCGGAGACAAGGCCGGTGCGCGCGCGCAGTTGCAGTGGGTCGTCGACAATACGTCGGAGGACGAGCTGAAGGCGATCGCGCGCTTCCGGCTGGCTCAGGCAATGCTCGATGAAAAGCAATACGACAACGCGCTGAGGACACTCGACGTCAAGACCGACGAGGCGTTCACCGCCCTGTTTGCCGACCTCAAGGGCGACATCCTCGTCGCCGCGGGAAAGAACGCCGAAGCGAAGGCCGCATACGAGATCGCGCTGGCGAAGATCGATCCCAAATCGCCCTACCGCGCTTTTGTGCAGGTCAAGTTCGACGCGCTGGGTGGGGCACCATGACCCGTATCCGCGCCACGCTGATCGCCGTGGGTGCGCTGATGCTGGGCGGCTGCGAATCAATGCCTTCGTGGATGCCGTCGCTCCCGTCGATCCCGCCGCCGTCGCTGTCATGGCTCGGCATCGGCCGCACTCCTCACAAACCCGGACCGCTGCCAAGCTACGACGCCAAAGTCACTGCGCGGGTCGACTGGCAGGTCCCGATAGGCGGCAAGGGCGGCGAAAGCTTCGCTCCCGCGGTGCGTCCCGAAGCCATCTACGCCGCCAGCCCTGACGGCGCCATCGTCGCCGTCGATCCGGCGAGCGGCCGGCAAATCTGGCGGATAAAGTCTGAAAGACCGTTGTCGGCAGGCGTTGGGGCGCAGGGCACAGCGGTCGTCGTCGGTACGGCCAAAGGGGACGTGATCGCGTTCGACCCTACCGGCAAGTCTCTGTGGCAGGTCAAGGTGTCGACCGAAGTTGCCGGTCCGCCCAAGGCCGCTGAAGGAAAGATCATCGTGTGGGCGCTCGACGGGCGGATCTACGGCCTGTCCGACGCGGACGGCAGCCAGAAGTGGGTCTATCAGCGCACCCTTCCATCACTGACGGTGCGCCGCTTTGCCGGCGGCACCACCAGTCGCGGCGCGCTTTTCACCGGAACCGCCGGCGGCAAGCTCCTTGCGCTCGACCTCGCCACCGGCGCACTCGGCTGGGAAGCGAGCGTTGCCACGCCCAAAGGCGCAACCGAGCTCGAGCGTATCGCCGACGTCACGAGTGCGCCGGTGGTCGAGGAGCGGCAGGCGTGCGCCGCTGCGTTCCAGGGGCGTATCGCCTGCTTCGACATCGCTCACGGCACATTGATCTGGTCGCGCGACTTCTCGAGCCTTGGCGGCATCGCCGTTGACGGCCGGTACCTCTACGTCACCGATGACAAGGGCTCCGTACACGCGCTCGACAAGGCTACCGGTGCGTCGATCTGGAAGCAGGACAAGCTGGCTGCCCGCTTTCCCAGCGGGCCGGTTGTCGTCGGCGACTACGTCGGCACGGTCGATGCCGAAGGCTACCTTCACTTGCTCGACCGCAACGACGGCAATCTGGTCGGCCGGGTCGCGACCGACGGCTCCGCCGCCCTGTCGCAACCGGTGGCCGTGGGCAACGCCGCTGTCTGGCAGTCGGCAGGCGGCACGCTGATCAGCGCCAGCGCCGCGCGCTAAGCGCCGGCGCTCCCGCGCTTAGACCATCGCGCTCGACTCCTTGTTACACGATCGATGCTTCCTACGCTCGTTCTCGTCGGCCGTCCCAATGTCGGGAAATCGACGCTTTTCAATCGGCTGACCCAGTCGCGCGACGCATTGGTCGCGGATTTTCCCGGCCTGACGCGCGATCGTCATTTCGGCCGCGGCCGCGGCGCAGACCGGCCCTACCTCGTGGTCGACACCGGCGGCTTCGAGCCGAAGGTGAAGAGCGGCATCATGCACGCCATGGCCAAGCAGACCCGGCAGGCGATCGCCGAGAGCGATGCGGTGATCTTCCTGGTCGACGGCCGCGAAGGTCTGACCGCGCAGGACAGCAATATCGCCGATCTTCTGCGCCGTTCGGGCCGCCCGGTGGTGCTCGCCGTGAACAAGGCGGAAGGGCTCGCGCCTGAGCGCGTCACCGCCGAATTCCACGAGCTTGCGCTGGGGACGCCGCTGCCGATCTCGTCGGCGCACGGCGAAAATGTGCGCGACCTGGTCGACATCGCGCTGGCGCTCTGCCCTGCACAAAACGCTGACGACAACGCGGCCGGTGGCGACGACGGATCGCGGGTCAAGGTCGCCATCGTCGGCAGACCCAACGTCGGCAAATCGACACTGGTCAACACGCTGCTCGGCGAGGAACGGGTGATCGCGTTCGACGAGCCGGGCACGACTCGCGACGCGCTTTATCTCGACTTCGATCGCGACAGCCGCCATTACACGCTGATCGACACCGCGGGTGTGCGCCGCCGCGGCAAGGTCTTCGAAGCGATCGAGAAGTTTTCGGTAATCAAGACGATGCAGGCGATCGAAGATGCCAATGTCGTCGTCCTGCTGCTCGACGCGCAAGCGGAGATTTCGGAGCAGGACGCGCACATCGCGGGCCACATTCTCGACGCCGGGAGGGCACTCGTGGTGGCGGTGAACAAGTGGGACGACATCGACACCAACGAGCGCGCCGAAATCAAGCGTGAGCTTGGCCGCAAGCTCGGCTTTCTCGCTTTCGCCAAGATGCATACGATTTCGGCGCGCGACGGTAAAGGCATCGCGCCGCTGTTGCGCTCGGTCGACGGAGCGTATGCGGCCGCAATGACCAAGTTGCCGACACCCAAGCTCACCCGTGCGCTGGCCGACGCCGTGGCGTTGCAGCAGCCGCCGCGCGCCGGAATGGTGCGGCCGAAGATGCGCTATGCCCATCAGGGCGGAATGAATCCGCCGGTGATCGTGATCCACGGGTCGTCGCTGGGAACCATCCCGCAGACCTATCGCCGCTTTCTGGAACATTTCTTTGTCGACGTGTTCAAACTGCAGGGAACGCCGCTTAGGATACAATTCAAGACCGGCGCCAACCCGTATGCGGGGTCTGGAGTCCGTGGCAAGCCCCGCCGTTCCAGATAGCATTTGGAGTCCGGCCCAACAGTCGCGCCCGCCTGCAATTTCGCGGGGAACCGTTGTGGACCTGGGGTGGCCAATCCGCGGCTGTCGCAAGCAATGCGGTACTGGCAAGCGCAGCAGCTTCAAAGCTTCCAACAATAAGTGGAGCAACAACGATGAGCAACAAAGGGCAAATGCTACAAGACCCGTTCCTGAATACCCTTCGCAAGGAACACGTTCAGGTCTCGATCTACCTCGTCAACGGCATCAAGCTGCAGGGTCAGATCGAGTCTTTCGACCAGTACGTCGTCCTGCTGAAGAATACGGTCACCCAGATGGTGTACAAGCACGCCATCTCGACCGTTGTTCCCGCGCGCGCCATTACTATGCCGCCGCACGAAAACGATCGCGAAGCCTGATTCGCCCGTCGAGGCCGACGCGCCGATCGGCCGACCCTTTGGTTGGCCAGTCGGTTGGGATGGGCATGCCGGCGTTCATGCCGTCCGGATGATCGCGCACGCGCCGGAGGCCGGCCATGCTTGATCGCCCCACCGGCGGCGACCGGGCGCTGCTGGTCGAGGTCGATTTCGGCGAAGGCGATCTCGCCGAGCGTCTCGACGAGCTGAGGGCGCTGGCGTTGTCGGCCGGCGCGACCGTGACCGAGGTCATCACGGCCCGGCGCGCAAAGCCGGACCCCGCGCTTTTCGCCGGCAGCGGCAAGGTCGCCGAGATCGCCGCCCGGCGCATCGAAAGCGGCGCCGACATCGTCATCTTCGACCATTCCCTGTCCGGCGCGCAGCAGCGCAATCTGGAGAAGGCGCTCGACTGCCGGGTCGTCGACCGGGTGAGCCTGATCCTCGATATTTTTGCGCAGCGGGCGCAAAGCGCGGAAGGCAAGCTTCAGGTCGAGCTCGCCCAGCTCGCCCATCTTTCGACGCGCCTCGTGCGCGGGTGGACCCACCTCGAGCGGCAAAAGGGCGGCATAGGACTGCGCGGGCCGGGCGAGACGCAGCTCGAAAGCGACCGCCGCCTGATCGGTACGCGCGTCAAGTTGCTGAAGGATCGACTGCAGCACGTTGGCCGCCAGCGCGAGACGCAGCGGCGCGCCCGGCGGCGCGCCGCGGTTCGCAACGTCGCGCTGGTCGGCTACACCAATGCCGGGAAGTCGACATTGTTCAATCGCCTGACGGGCGCCGAGAGCTTCGCCGCGGACCAGCTTTTCGCGACCCTCGATACGACATTGCGGCGGCTGGAACTGCCGGGTGCGGAAACGATCGTCGTCTCGGACACGGTGGGTTTCATCAAGGACCTGCCGCACGACCTGGTCGCCGCCTTTCGAGGTACGCTGAAAGAAGCCGTCGACGCCGACCTTCTGCTGCACGTGATCGACGCCAGTCATCCCGATCGCGAGAGGCAGATTGCCGCCGTCGACGCGGTGCTGGCCGAAATCGGCGCCGATGACGTTCCGCGGATCATGGTGTTGAACAAGTGCGATATTGCGCAACACTTGCCCGGAGTCGAACGCGACGAATATGGTAAAATTGCCTCTGTTCGTCTGAGCGCGCTGACCGGCGCGGGCGTGCCCGAAATGCGCGCCGCGCTGGCCGAGCGGTTCCCCCGCCCCCTGGTTCGGGCGGCGACCGCCTGACGCGGCCGGACCCACCCGATAAGACTCTTCACCGCGCCCAAGCACGCCGCAAGGCATCCGTCATGTCCCTCAACGATCCGCAATGGGGTAAGCGCGGCCGCAGCGGGCCGCCCGATCTCGATGAGATCTGGCGCAATGTCAACCGACGTCTTTCCGAGATGTTCGGGCGCACGACGCCGCCGCCGGGCGACGCCGGGCCTCCTCGCAGCGCGCTGCCTCTCGGAGGCGCCGGCCTGCTCGTGGCGCTGGTCCTTGTCGTCTGGCTGGCGAGTGGTTTCTACATCGTCGACGAAGGGCGCCGCGGCCTCGTGACGCATTTCGGGCGCTTCACCGAAACGACATTGCCCGGTCCCCGCTGGCACCTTCCGTTTCCGATCGAAGCGGTCGAAATCGTCGACTTCTCGCAGGTGAAAACGGTCGAAATCGGCTACCGCAACGGCAATCCCAAGAACAAGATCGCCAAAGAGTCGCTGATGCTGACCGATGACGAGAACATCATCGATATTCAGTTCGCAGTGCAATACAACCTCAAGAATGCCGCGGACTATGTATTCAACGCGCGCAAGCCGGACGACATCGTGGCGCAGGTCGCGGCGACCGCGATCAGCGAAGTCGTCGGCCGCAACAAGATGGACTTCGTCCTCTACGAAGGACGCGCCCAGATCGCCGCCGATACCGAAAAGCTGATGCAGGCGATGCTCGATCGGTATGGCACCGGGATCTATGTGCAGAAAGTGACGCTCCAGAACACCCAGCCGCCCGAACAGGTCCAGGCGGCATTCGACGACGCGGTCAAGGCGAGCCAGGACCTCGAGCGGCAAAAGAACGAAGGCCAGGCGTACGCGAACAACGTCGTTCCACTCGCGCGCGGCATGGCGTCGCGGCTGCTGCAGGAAGCGGACGGTTACAACGCCAGCGTCGTGCAACGAGCGGAAGGCGACGCCAGCCGCTTCAGGCAGGTGCTGGTCGAGTATTCCAAAGCCCCTGGCGTCACGCGCGAGAGGCTTTATCTGGACATGATGCAGTCGGTGCTGGGCAATTCCAGCAAAGTGCTGATCGATCAGAAGGGCGGCAACAGCCTTTTGTATCTGCCTTTGGACCAGCTTCTGAAGCAGACGTCAGCGGCAAGTGGCAGCGCGACGGCGAGCGTCGACACGCGCGTGGCGCCTGCCACGCCGGAGGCGACGGTGACGCTCGATCCGACCCACAGCCGCGAGCTGCCCCGCACCCGCGACCGGGACACACGATGAAAACGGCGATGCCTATTCTCGCGCTGGTGGTCGCGATCGTGCTGGTCCTGTCCCAGTCGCTGTACACGGTCGATCAGAAACAGTTCGCGATCAAGTTCCAACTGGGCGAATTCATCGACGCCAAAACCGAAGCGGGACTGTATTTCAAGGTGCCGCTGGTCCAGAACATCAAATTCTACGATCGTCGCATCCTGACGCTGGACGCACCCGAACCCGATCGGATCACGACCTCGGAAAAGAAACCATTGCGGGTCGATTTCATCGCCTACTGGCGCATCATCGACGTGCGCAAGTATTACCAGAGCGTGACCGGCGACGAGGAAGCGGCCAAGCGCCGACTGGCGCAGACGATCCGCGCCAATCTCGCGCAGGAGATCAACAAGCGCACGATTCACGAGACGATCTCGGCCGAGCGCTACAAGATCATGGACGAAGCGCGACAGAAAGCCGACGCCGACGCGAGAACGATCGGCGTCGAAATCGTCGACGTCCGCTTGCGCCGGGTCGAGCTGCCGGACGAAGTACTCGCCCAGGTCTATCAACGCATGGAGTCCGAGCGCAAGCGCGTCGCCAACGAGCTCAGGTCGCAAGGCGGCGCCGAGTCGGAGAAGATCCGCGCCGACGCCGATCGCCAGCGCGAGGTCATTCTCGCCGACGCCTATAAGCAGGCGCAGAGGACCAAGGGCGAAGGCGACGCCAAAGCGTCGGCGATCTACGCCAGCGCGTATGGGCAGAACCCGGAGTTCTACTCCTTCTATCGCAGCCTGGAGGCGTACAAGGCGACGTTCAAGAACAAGAGCGACGTAATGGTGCTCGATCCGAGCGCCGATTTCTTCCAGTACCTGAAGCAGTCCGGTGGCGGCCGGGCTGCGCAGCGCGGCTCGAGCAAATAACCGTCAGGCCGGGAGTACGCGGTGCCGGATAGTGTCCTGGCGGCATGCGCACTGGTGCTGGTGATCGAGGGATTGCTGCCCTTGATCGCGCCGCGCATCTGGCGCGAGGCGTTCACCCGTTTGACGCACCTGTCCGACGGTCAGCTTCGCTTTATCGGACTCGTATCGATAGTCATCGGCGTCATTACCTTGTTGGTGCTCAATGCGTAACTGGGTATTGCCCGAGTACATCGACGACATTCTGCCGCCGGAGGCCGAGGCCATCGAGCAACTGCGGCGGACGCTGATCGATCACTTCCGCGAGCACCGCTACCGGCTCGTGCAACCGCCGCTGGTCGAGCATCTCGATTCGCTGCTCACCGGAACCGGACACGATCTCGACCTGCAGACATTCAAGGTGGTCGATCCGCTTTCCGGCCGTTTACTCGGCGTGCGAGCCGACATGACACCGCAAGTCGCGCGCATCGACGCGCACCTCCTGAACGAGCCAGGCGTCACCCGGCTGTGCTACGCGGGCAGCGTGCTGCGCACCGTCGCTCCCGGACTCGCGCGTACGCGCGAAGTGCTGCAGATTGGCGCCGAGCTGTATGGCGATGCGAACATCGATGCCGATTGCGAGGTACTGGCCTTGTTGCTTTCTTCACTCTCACTCGCCGGCGCGCGTGCGTTGCATGTGGACCTGGGACACGTAGGCGTATATCGCGCGCTTGCCAACGGGGCACACATTGCCGGCAACAACGCCGACAGCGAACTGTTCACGGCGCTGCGAACCAAGGACGTGCCGACGATCACGGAGCTCACCGCAAGGTTGCCCGCGGCGTGGCGCGATGCATTCATGGCACTGCCGGCGCTTTACGGCCCGGCTGACGAAGTGCTTGCCGCTGCCCGCGCACGATTGCCGGACACGCCATCGATCGACACCGCCCTGTCGGCCTTGAGCACGCTGGCCAAATCCGCAGAGCCGCGGGTCGACGCGGTGCACGTCGACCTCGCGGATCTGCGCGGCTATCACTACCAGACCGGCGCCAGCTTTTCAGTCTTCACTGGCGGAGAAGCCAACGCCATAGGACACGGCGAACGCTACGACGGCATCGGCAAGGCGTTTGGCCGGGCGCGGCCGGCGACCGGGTTCACGCTCGACCTGCGCCAGCTCGCAGCACTCGCTGCCCGCGAGCAGTAAGCGTTAGCCGACCTTCACGCCAGGCAACGGGACAAAATGGGCAAGAACGTGGTCGTCATCGGCACCCAATGGGGTGACGAAGGCAAAGGCAAGGTGGTCGACTGGCTGACGGAGCACGCCCAGGGCGTGGTGCGTTTTCAGGGCGGCCATAACGCCGGCCACACGCTGGTGATCGGCGACAAGAAAACCGTCTTGCGGCTGATTCCTTCCGGCATCCTTCGCCCCAATGTACGCGTCTATATCGGCAACGGTGTCGTCCTGTCGCCCTCCGCGCTCCTGCAGGAAATCTCCGAGCTCGAATCCGCCGGCATTGAAGTGCGCGCTAGATTGTCGATCTCGCCGGCGTGTCCGCTGGTGCTGCCGCATCACGTCGCGCTCGATCAGGCACGCGAGGCGTCACTGGGCGAGACCAAGATCGGCACCACTGGGCGCGGCATCGGCCCGGCCTACGAAGACAAGATCGCGCGGCGCGCATTGCGGGTGCAGGACGTCTTCTTTCCGGACCGCTTCGCCGCCAAGCTCGAGCCGCTGCTCGAATACCACAACTTCGTGCTGACGCAATATTACAAGTGCGATGCCGTTCCGTTTCGGAAGACACTCGATGAGGCGTTGGCGTTCGCTCCGCAATTGCAACCCATGGTCGCCGACGTCGCGGCGCTGATCCAGGACGCCCGCCGACGCGGCGACTCGCTGCTGTTCGAGGGCGCGCAGGGCGCGCTGCTGGACATCGACCACGGGACTTATCCCTACGTGACCTCGTCGAACTGTCTCGCGGGTGCGGCGGCTCCCGGATGCGGCATCGGCCCGCAACTCCTCGATTACGTGCTCGGCATCGTCAAGGCGTACACGACGCGGGTCGGCACCGGTCCGTTCCCGACCGAGCTCAACGACGATACCGGCGCCACGCTCGCGAAGCGCGGCAACGAATTCGGTTCGGTGACCGGCAGGCCCCGCCGTTGCGGCTGGCTCGATCTGCCGGCGCTCAAGCGCTCGCTGCAGTTGAATGGCGTCGACGGCTTGTGCATCACCAAGCTCGACGTGCTCGACGGCATCGGCCCGATCCGGATCTGTACCGAGTACACCGCCGCTGGAATGCGGCTCGATCTGCTTCCGCCCGGCGCCGAGGCCGTCGCTGAATGCAATCCCGTGTTTGAAGAGGTGCCGGGCTGGGACCAAAGCACTTTCGGCGTCAAGCGGTTCGACGACCTGCCGCATAACGCGCGCGCGTATCTGCGTCGCATCGAGCAGCTCACCGGCGTGCCTATCGCGATGGTGTCAACCGGGCCCGAGCGCGACGAGACGATTCTGATGCATCATCCGTTCCACTAAGGACGAAGCGCCCGGATTCAAGCGATGAGCCTGCACGTCAGCTGGGACGAGTACAACACCCTGGTCGAACGCCTCGCGCTGCAGGTTCACGAGTCGCGCTGGCGCTTCAATCAGATCATCTGCATCGCACGCGGGGGCCTGCGCGTGGGCGATGTCCTGTCGCGTATCTACGAATTGCCGCTCGCCATTTTGTCGACGCACTCGTATACGGCAGACGGCGGGACAACGCGCGGAGAGCTGATCATCGCCGAACACATGACGATGACCGCGCCGAGGCTCGGCGATCGCGTGCTGCTGGTCGACGACATGGTCGATTCGGGACATACGCTGGCGGCGGTGCGCAAGGAGCTGCCGCTTCGCTTCCCGCACATGGCGGACATCCGCACTGCGGTCGTCTGGTACAAGGCGCATTCGGTGTTCAAGCCGGACTATTACGTCGAGTTTCTGGCCGACAATCCGTGGATCCATCAGCCGTTCGAGGTCTACGACAATTTGCGGCCCGAGGGCCTGAAGGCGCGTTTCGGGAAGTGATGCGCGCCGGCGTGCTATTACGCATGAAATGACCGGATGCAGTGAGAACAATCGTAGCACCAGATGTCGGCCGGACTCCTGCATTGGGCGCTTGCCCCATGGCGCAACGATCGAGCAACGTACTTGATTCTGGAAGAGTGCAAGGACAAGACCATCGCGGCGGTCGCCAACTTCCTTCAGTGAATGCGCCTGAAGGACGATGGCCGGCACAGCGGGCGATGCAATGAACGCAGAAATTTCCAAAGCACGCTCGCGCGGCGCATGGGTCGTCACGCTGGCGGCTGCCGCGATCCTCATGGTGACGATGGGTGTCCGGCAATCGCTCGGACTTTTCATTTCGCCGCTCAACAGCTCGACCGGGCTCGGCATCACCACCATCAGCCTTGCGCTCGCCGTCGCACAACTGATGTGGGGTGTCATCCAGCCGGTGGCCGGTGCAGTGGCGGATCGATATGGTCCGTCGAAGGTTCTGATCGCGGGCCTTATCGTCCTGTCGATCGGCATGGCGTTGACGCCTTTCATGACCACGGGCTTCGGTCTTATCGTCTCGCTCGGCCTTCTCTCGGCGATCGGATCCGGCGCCGGCAGCTTCTCGGTGCTGATCGGGGCGGTGGCGCAGCACCTGACCAGCGACAAACGAGGCAACGCCGCCGGCATCATCAACGCCGGCGGATCGTTCGGACAGTTTCTGTTCGCGCCGCTTTCGCAAACGCTGATCCAGATGCTCGGATGGATGGGCGCCATGTGGTCGCTCGCGGTGATCACTTTGGGCGCGCTGCCCCTGGTGCGCGTGGTGAGTCCACCAGGGCCCGCGCACCACGGCGCCACCACCCGGTCTGCGACGTGGGACGCCGTGCGCGGGGCGATGGGCGACCGCAGCTACCTGTTGCTGCACGCTGGTTTCTTCACCTGCGGATTCCACATCGCTTTCCTCGTGACGCACCTGCCGGGCGAGGTGGATCTCTGCGGCCTGCCGCCGTCGGTGGCGAGTTGGTCGCTGGCGCTCATCGGCCTCGCCAATATCGTGGGCAGCCTGATCGCCGGCTCGTCCACCCAGCGCTTTCGCAGCAAATACATCCTGGCTCTGATGTACGGCTCGCGCGCGCTATTGATCGGCTGTTACTTGCTGGCGCCGAAGACCGCGTTGACGTTCTATGTCTTCGCCGTCGGCCTGGGTCTCACCTGGCTCGCCACCATCCCGCCGACCGCAGCGATCGTGGGCAAGCTCTTCGGCATCCGCTACCTGTCCACGCTGTTCGGCCTCACGCTGCTCTC
>JADGRP010000079.1 GCA_017880805.1 Burkholderiales bacterium | reverse complement strand
ATCAAGGAGCTGACCGTCGGCAACATCTGGCTCGTGCACGGGTACTCCAACGATATCTTCCAGGCGAATCTCGACGCGCAGGCCGCCAAGCGGCCGTTCCATATCCTGCATGGTCTACCCAAGGAAGGTGCGGTGCTGGCCGTCGACAATATGGTCATTCACAAGGACGCACCGCGACCGGACCTCGCCCACAAGTTCATGAACTTCATGCTCGAGGGCAGGAACTCGGCCGAGCTCACCAACCTGATCGGCTCCGGCAACCCCAACATGGACGCGTTGAAATACATCAAACCCGACATCCAGAAAAATCCGGCAATCTTCCCGGACAAGGCCATGGTCTCGAAGCTCGAGCAATTAAAGGACCTGACGACCGCGCAGCGGCGGGTACGCAACAGGATGTGGACCGAAATCAAGGCGGGGCGGTAGAAGCGATGATCGCTCGCCGCTGACGCGCCGCGAGACGCCGTTAACGCAATCGGGCACGCGTGACCTCTATCGTCGTGAAGCCGCTTACGCCCGCGCTCGGCGAAGACTTCCTGCGCTTCTTCGATCACGAGCACGGCGCCGCGTTCGCGGACAATCCGGAGTGGGCCAAGTGCTACTGTCACTTCTACCATGTCCCGCGCGCGATCGACTGGCCTTCCCTGGCGGCCCCCCAGAATCGCATCGCCATGCAAGCGCGCATCGAGGTCGGCGCGACGGAGGGATTCCTCGCCTTTGACGGCGCGGAAGTGGTCGGCTGGCTCAACGCACAGCCTAGGCATGCGCTGCCGCACTGCTTCGACCGGATGCGCATCGAACCGACGCCTTTGGCGTGCGAAGCATTCGAGGCCGCGGTCATCGTCTGCTTCGTGGTCGCTCCGCAACGGCGGCGGCAAGGTATTTCGCGTGCGCTCCTCGCCGAAGCGCTCGCGTCGTTCGCGTCCCGCGGATTCAAGGTGGTCGACGCGTTCCCGTTCAAGTCCGGCACGAGCATTCTCGCCGCGGATCACTACCACGGTTCGCTGTCCTTATTTCTCGACCAGGGGTTCTCGGTGCTGCGTGAAGACGAAACGATGACCGCGGTGCGCAAGATGCTGGGATGAACATCCGCTCCCACACCACCCAGCTCCCGCAGTATTTCGCCGTCCTCTACGGCGTAATGGCCGTCTACGCGAGTCTGGAACCGTTTTCCGGATGGATGGCGCCGCTGCCGGGCACGCCATTTTTTCTGTTTTCATCTTGGCCCGCGCGTTACACACGCTTCGACATCGCAATCAATGTCATTGCCTACGTTCCGTTCGGCTTCTTTGTCGCGCTGACGGGCAGACATACGCGGGCCGGCGCGCGGTTCGGGATCGCGATCGTGACGTCGGCGCTATTGTCGGCCGCCATGGAGACGACGCAGATGTTCCTGCCGTCGCGCGACGCTAGCGCGATCGATCTTGTATCAAATTCGGCTGGCGGCGCGCTCGGAGGCGTGGTGGCGCTCGCGCTCAACGGTACTCCGGGTCTGCGCGCGCGCATCGCGCAATGGCGCCATCGCGTCTTTATCGGAGGAAGGAGCGGCGACCTCGGCCTCGCGCTGATGGGCATTTGGCTCCTGGCGCAGGTGAACCCCGGCATCCCCCTGTTTGCGGCAACTTTCGATCCTTCGCTGGAGCTGACCCGCGATCTGGCCGGTACGCTGCTTCAGGCGGCGCAATGCGCGTTCAATGTCATCGGTGTGGGATTGTTCCTTGCGCTGCTGCTGCGCCAGCGCCGTTACCTCGGCGGCGCGGTCTTGGTGCTGATCGGCGTTGCCTTGATGTTCAAGGGCGCCGCCGCGGCGATGCTTTTGCGTTCGACCATGTGGGAAAACTGGCTCAAGCCGGGCACGACTTTTGGCGTCGCGGCGGGGGCGATTGCCTTGTTGTTGACGACCCAGCTTTCTCGGCCCGTGCAGACGACGCTCTGTGCAATCGCGCTCCTGTCGTCGTTGATTGCTCCGCTGCTCGCGCCCGACATGTGGCACGCGCGCCCGCCGCTGGCCTTGTTCGACTGGCCCTACGGCCACCTGCTCAATTTCAACGGATTGACGCATGCCGTGCTCGTTGTCTGGCCGGTGCTCGCGAGCTGCTATTTGATGTGGCTTGTGGGGCAGCCGGCGTGGGGCGAGCGCGCGTCGCCAGACCAGGAAGTCCCCCGCTGAGCTCCGCGCCGGGCTTAACGGTTCGAGCGCTCGCGTATAATTCGCCGCTCACCGCGCCCGAATGAACTACTACAAACACCACGACTTCTTCTGTAGCAACCGTGTCCTCGAGAGGCAGAACGTTTGACCCGAGGCGAGCGCCGCAGCTCCATCGCCGGCCCAGCCGGCCAGCTCGAAGTTGCGCACAACGTTCCCGAAGGCGCTGCACGAGGCATCGCGCTCATCGCGCATCCCCACCCGCTTCAGGGCGGGACGCTTGACAACAAGGTCGTGCAAACGCTTGCCAAGACCTTCGCCGCTCTGGGCTACGCCGCCACTCGATTCAACTTTCGAGGCGTCGGCGCAAGCGTAGGCCAGTTCGACGATGGTATCGGCGAAACGGACGACGCGCTTGCCGTGCTCGCGGCCGCGAAGCTCGAGTTCGGCGAGTTGCCGGTCGCGCTCGCCGGATTCTCGTTTGGCTCGTACGTGCAAACGCGCGTAGCGCACGTTATTTCCGCCGAGCGGCTGGTGTTGATCGGGCCCGCGGTAAAACGCTTCCCCAACGAGGTGGTCCCGCCCGATACCATCGTCGTTCACGGCGAGGAAGACGATGTCGTTGCGCTTGCCGATGTACTGGCATGGGCGAGGCCACAGCAATTGCCCATCATCGTCTTTCCCGGTTGCGGGCACTTCTTCCACGGCCGGCTGCCGCAGTTGCAGCGGATCATCACCGGCATGTGGCAATAATGAGCGCGGCCGACGCGGTCGTGCTTTCCGTCGTCGGACTGAGAAAATCCTATGGCAACAACGAAGTGGTGCGCGGCCTCGATTTTGCGATCGGCCGCGGCGAGTGCTTCGGCCTGCTCGGGCCCAACGGTGCGGGCAAGACGACAACCCTTCGCTGCTGCCTCGGGCTCACCGACCCGAATGCCGGCACCATTACCCTCGTCGGCCAGCCGGTGCCCAAGTCGGCGCGCGAAGCGCGCATCCGCGTCGGCGTCGTGCCGCAGATGGATAACCTCGACCCCGACTTTACCGTGGTCGAGAACCTGCGGATTTACGGCCGCTACTTTCGTGTTCCGAATGCGCTGCTCGATGAACGCATTCCGCGTCTGCTCGAATTCGCAGGGCTTTCGACCAAGGGCACTTCGAGCATACGCACACTGTCCGGCGGCATGAAGCGCCGGCTGACGCTGGCACGCGCGCTGATCAACGATCCCGAGCTTCTGATCCTCGACGAGCCGACCACCGGCCTCGACCCGCAGGCGCGGCATCTGATCTGGGACGGGCTCCGGCAACTGCTCTCGCAAGGCAAGACCATCCTGCTCACGACGCACTTCATGGACGAGGCGGAGCGCCTGTGCTCGCGTCTGGCGGTGATCGATCACGGCCGCATGATCGCCTGCGACACGCCGCGCGCGCTGATCGCAGCGCATGTCGAGCCGGAGGTGATCGAAGTGTATGGCGACGAAGCGCGGGCCTGGGCGGACGCGCGCGGGCGGCAGCTCTCGGAGCGACTCGAGCTCGCGGGGGAGACCGCATTCTGCTACGCGCGCGACGCGGCGCCGCTGCTCGCCGATCTCGCCAATCAGCACAGCGTCCGCTATCTGCACCGTCCGGCGAATCTCGAAGACCTCTTTATCAAGCTTACCGGGCGCGAGCTGCGCGATTGAATCGGTACCGCCGCGGCGGCTGAATTCGGCCCTACATACCGAACACCCGCAGAGCATTGCGCCCCCGCACCTTGTCGCGTGCGGTGCCGGCGAGCCCATTGACCCGCTTCAGGCACCCTGGCATGTCGCCGATGGTGTGCGGGTAGTCCGAACCGTAGATCACGTTGTCGGCGCCGAAGGTCTTGACGCACAGCTCGAGCACGTCCGGTGAGAAGACCACCGAGTCGGCGTAAATCCTGGGCAGATATTCCGAGGGACGCACTGAAATCTTTTCGCGGCACGCGGGAATGTTGTCGAAGCACTGGTCCATGCGCGAGATCAGGTACGGAAGCGCGCCACCTCCGTGCCCGGCGATGATCTTGAGCTTCGGATAGCGGTCGAAAAATCCGTCGTAGATCATGCGCGAGACCGCGAGTGAGGTGTCGAACGTGAACCCGATCGACGCGGTGAGCTGAAAGCGGGTCATGTCCATGTCGCCCACGCCCGGAGGCGCGGTCGGGTGAACCAGCACCGGCAGCGCGCGAGCGTCGATCGCGGACCAGATCGACGTGAACGCGGGATCGGTCAACGATTTTCCGTCGATGTTGGCAAGCACCATCACCCCCGATGCGCCGGCGCCAACCGCTCGCTCCAGCTCGGCGAGTGCGAGATCCTCGTACTGCCACGGCAATGAAGCAAGCCACCGGAGCCGATCGGGATGAGCGGTTTGCGCCGCGGCCATGTCGTCGTTCATGATCCTCGCTGCTTTGAGGCTTATGTCTGGACCGCCCCAATAGCAGTTCGGACAGGTCAGCGACACGATGCAGATGTCAACGCCGTGCTCGTCCATCGTAGCGAGTCGCAGCGCATAGTCGAACATCGCAGGAACCGGCGTCATGAAAGGCGCGCCGTCGAGATGAATCGCGCGCAAGCCACCGCGGACTTGCTCCACGGTGTAGCGCGGCGCCCCGTATTGCTGCAGAAGCTGAAACCACGCTTCGGTAAGACAATGTGTGTGGACGTCGATGACCGGGCTCATT
>JADGRP010000078.1 GCA_017880805.1 Burkholderiales bacterium | reverse complement strand
GGTAGAGTGCCCCGGGGCGCGGCTGCCTGCGCTTGCCGCGCCAGCCGCACTGATCGCGCCTGCGTCCGACCCCGGAAGGCCGCTTGCGCCCGCAATACCGTTCGTGCCTCCGGTGCCGGGGACCGGAGGATGATGTTCCAGCTGTCACGCCCGCCGTTCCGCCAAATGATCCAGCGATACCCGTCGAGCGCTTCGGTCCGGTCGAGCACGCAACGCGTGTCACCCGCGATCGCGACATGCGCGATGCGGGTGACAGGCGGTTGCAGGTTGGTCGTGCGCGCTCGCGCGGCGGGTCAGTTGGGTGCGATCACGCTGCTGGCATCGAGGGTGACCGCCGTCTGTGCCAGCAGCCGTCCGCTGACCGAAGCACCCGTCTGCAGCGTAATGGCCGTCTTCCCGAGCACGATGCCCTCGAGGTGCGACGTGGTGCCGAGAACCACCTTGCCGGAGACCTGCCAGAACACGTTCTTGGGCAGCGCGCCGCCTGTCAGGTGGACACGCCTGCCGTTGCTCACGGTCAGAGTCTGCGCGATCTGGAAGATCCAGACGTCGGTCGCGTTGCCGGTGAGCGTGACATCCGCCGGGATCAGAAGACCCGTTGTCCACTTGTAAACACCCGGAGCCAGGGTCTTGCCGCCGATGTTGCCAGCACCGAGCTCGGTGACGGTCGGGGCGCGCCCGGCGGCATCCGTGAATGCCAGCTGCATGTCGCCGATCGCCGTCGTCATGTTGGCCGGAGCGGGGGGCGCGTAGTTGGCCGCGTAGACGCGTCCAATGACTTGCGTGCTGGTGGAGAACACGTTGCTGGGATCGGCGATCAACGCGAAGCCCGTGATGTAGCTGGCAGCAGCAGGGCTCACGCCGATGTTTCCCATGACGAGCGACGCCGGTACGGTCGAGATGCCGCTCTTCGTGAGAATCGCGAAGTTGCTCGCTGTACCGAGTTTCACTGCGAGCGCGGACGTGGGCGGCTTTGGACTGTGCCTTTCGAGCGCAGCCGAAGTGGCTTGCGCGCCGCCATCCGCGGCGGAGTCGTCTGATTGGTTGGGCGCGCAAGCGGCCGCAAGCGAGAGAACTAGGCAGGCCACGGCCCGTTTGCAGAAATTCGAATTTGCGATCATGGGAGTCATGGCTGGCCCATTGTGCAAGATGGTCGCCAAGTGCGCATTGCGGGCGAAAAGGGGCCTCTCCTCCGAGCATGCCGCTGCGTGAGCGTTCAAATAAGTCCCACGGGACTTTATGGTCCGTGCCGGGATCGAATCGAAAACGCCACTGTGTGGGTATCCGCTTCACGCCGCCGTGTAGCTGAGTTGTTTGAGCGTGCGCATGCTTGTCTTCATGACGAAGGCATCGGAGTGGGCGCAGCGCGTGGCTGCTTGGCAGGCGATTGGTTTGAGCGCGCATGATTTCTGTCGCGAGCTCGAGTACACGGGGAAGTCTCTTCAATGGTGGTCGAGTCGGCTGCGCCGCAGAAGCGTGCCGGTTTCGCCCGGTGGCAAGAGTGTGCCGCTTGCCCGGGTGATTCGTAGCTCGACGCCACCGCCGCCGTCGGCGGCATCGATCGTGGTCGAGCTCGCCGGCGCACGTGTGGAGCTGGGCGCGGGCGTAGATCGCGCGACGTTAGTCGCAGTGTTCGAGGCGCTGCGCGCATCCATCGGCGGTGCGCGATGATTCCTCGCGGCGTAGAGATCTTCATCGGCTTGTGCCCGACGCGTATGTCATGGATAGCGTCGTGGACGACGCATTGCACAGCGAGCTTGCACAACTACTTATTGCAAGGCCCGAGCTTGCTGCGCTGTTGCAGGCGGAGCGCGCAGCGAAAGAGTCAGAGCGCGTCGCAGAGCGCACCGTGTGGTCGCAGCGCATCGCAGATCTCGAGAAAGAGCGTGACAACTTGCGCGCGTCGCACGAGCGCCTGCGCCAGGAGTTGGAGTTGTGGAAGCGCCGCATCTTCATCGCCAAGGCCGAGCGCATCGACACCACGCAGCTCGAGCTGGAGTTTGCAGACAAGCTGCGGCAGCTCGATGTGCTCGCCGGCACACTCGGTCTCGCGCACGAGCCGACTCCGGCCGTAGATGAAGAACCAGCACGCGATGGCAAGCGTCGCGGCAAGCGCACCAACAATCGTGGCACCGGTCGGCGTGACTTCCGCCTTTTGTCGCTCGAAGAAGAGCGCATCGAGATCGCCGACCCGCACTTGGACAAGCTCGTCGAAGAAGGCAAGGTCGTGCGCCATGGCTTCGAGGAGAGCGTCAAGCTCGCGCACAAGCGTGGCGGCAAGCGGCGCTTGATCATCGCGCGCGTGCGTTACAAGACCGTGGACGCACAGGGCGAGACGGATGTGATCACCACGCCGATGCCCGCCGAGATGTTGCCTTCGGCCATCGCGACACCATCGCTTGCGGCGCACGTCATCATGGAAAACATCGGCAAAGGCATGCCGCTGTTTCGCATCGAAGACAGCTTCGCGCGAGACGGCGTCTGCATCGACCGCGGCACGCTCAGCCGCTGGAAGAAGCTCGTGGGCAACAAGCCATCGGCATCCCGGTCAGCGGATAACGGCCTGGTGCGACGTCCGTCGTGATCTCAGCGGGAACTCGCGCGCCTCTTGAATGCGTAAGTTCCGGACCCGACGGTCACGACGGTCATCGACGCGGCGGCGTCGTAGGTGACGTTCTTGACACCCGTGGCTGAGCTGAGAGGCAGGCCGCCCTCGGTAACCTGGTTCGAATCGGCCGATGGGACGTACACGCGCGCGGTGGTGTTGACCGGAACCGTGACGTTCATCGTCAAGACGTCGCCGGAAACCTGCCAGGCGTCCGACAGGCGTCCATAAACCGTCTGCAGGACGCCGGTGGCCGACGTGAGCATGCCACCGATGCGCGGGCGGATGATCGCGGTGCGGTAGCCGGCCTCCGCGGGCTGAATGCCGCCGATATTTTGGTGCATCCAGTCGGCGACGGCGCCGTATGCGTAGTGGTTGAACGAATTCATGTCCACAGGACCGAACGAACCGTCAGGTTGAATCGAATTCCAGCGCTCCCATACCGTCGTCGCGCCGTTCCGAATCTCGTAGCCCCACGATGGATAGTCCTCCTTCAGCAGCATCACGTAGGCGAGGTCGTCACGACCGATGTTGGTCAGGGCTGGCAACAGCCACGGGGTGCCGATGAAACCAGTCCTCAGGTGGTTCTGGGTCTGCGCCAGCTTGGCGACGAACTTCTCGCCGGCCATGCGCTTGCGGGCGGCGTCGGTGATCAGGTCCATTCCGATAGCCAGCGCATACCCCGTCTGGGATCCCCCGAGCACGGTACCGTCCGCACCGACGTAGGCGCTGGTAAACGCCTGGCGAATGCGTTGGTACAGGTCGGAATACTCGGTTGCGTCGGCGGCGCGGCCGATGGACGCGGCCATCTCGGCCATCATCTTGACATCTTGGGCCCAGATGGCGGTGCCGATGACTCCCTGGTCCGACGGGTCGTCCAGGTGCAGCCAGTCGCCGGTGAAGAACGACGTACGACCGGTCTCGAGGTTGTCCGCTCCCGCGGTGCCGCGGGCGTAGGAGATGAATTTGGTCATCGCGGCGTAGTTGGCTGTCACAACTTGCGTGTCGCCGAAGGCGTGCCACACCGCGTACGGCACGGTGATGATCGCGTCCTCCCAGCCGACCGCGCTCATGCTGAACATGTCGTTGGTCGACGGGACGACGGCCGTGGATGCGTTGTAAAGGCGGGTGAGGTCGTCGAGCGAAACGACGTTCTGGCCGGCAAACTGCAAAATGACGTCCAGGTTCTTGAAGCCGTCCGTCGCTGCCTGGCTCCCACCCGGGACCGAGACCACCAAGACGCCGACGTCCGCGCACCATCACGTGTCCCGAGGGTCAGACGCAGCCCTTTCACTTC
>JADGRP010000077.1 GCA_017880805.1 Burkholderiales bacterium | reverse complement strand
TCCTGGCGGGCCGTCCGGCGCACGTTCGAGCGGTGCGCAAGGTCGATCTGCCCCGTCCACGTGACCGGAAAGTCGTCTCGAGCCCGTCGTTCATCAACCTGCGGGATCAGGTCTGGCATGACTTGTTCGACCAACAATGAGGAGAAGCAACATGAGTACATTACTGGTTCGACCAACAATGAGGAGAAGGAACATGAGTACAGTTACCGGATTCAGGTGCGTGCAGAGGAAATCGTTTTTTGGCGCGATGGCCGCGCTCGCGGCAATTTCGTTCGTTGTCCCCACTAACGTTACGGCGCAGTCTTCTGCCAAGCCCCTCCAGATCGCGGCTTCGGCAATCGGGCGCCCGCCCATCTTCTCGAATACGTTCGCCGACGTCGCGGAGGCAATGGGCTACTTCAAGGCGGCGGGCGTCGACGTGAGCTTCCGCTGGTTCCAGCGGGGCTCGGACACGGCGAAGGCGGTCGTCACGGGCGATGTTGCGGTCGGGTTCACCGCGTCGCAGCCGGCCCTCAACCTGATCGCAGGGGGCGCGGATGTGGTTGCTATCGCCGGAATGCCCAACCAGGACTGGATCATCGCGTCGGATGATCCGGGCGTGAAAGAATGCAAGGACCTGAAGGGCAAGACGGTCGCCGCCGACGGGATCAACAACGCCCGTTACCTGTACCTGGGGGCGGTGGTGGCTACCTGCGGGCTCCAACTCAGCGACCTCAAGCCGATCGACCTCGCGAATGCGCCGCTCGTGAAGGCCGGGATCGCCGGACAGGTTAACGCGGGCGTTTGGCATGTCGACGAACTGGCCCAGGTCGAGTTTAAAACCGGCAAGAAGTGGCGCCAGATTAAAGCGCCTCCAGCGATTACGAAGGGGTTGCACTACGCAATGTTGATCGCCAGCAAGAAGGCGATCGCGGAGAACAGGGAAGGACTCGTCCGCTTTCTCGAGGGCTGGATCCGCTCCCAGAAAATGATGGGAAGCAAATCGCCGGCCGACAAGGCAGCGTTCGCGAAAATCGCCGCCAAGGCAAGCGAAATCGACGTGAAGGTGGCCCTGGCCTCAATCGACGGCTACCAGGCGATCGGGTATTGGGTGAACAATGACGGCCTCGACCAGTCGCAGGTGATGAGCCAGCTGGACCAGCTCGTGAAGATCGGCTCGATCAAGGCCGAGAAAAAGCCCAGCTACGACAAGATCGTCGACAAGTCGCTTTACGCCGAGGCTTTGAAGCGCGTGGAGTCGAAATTCGGCAAGCTGGAAAAGTAAGACTCACGGTTAGCGCACGCGAGTGGGTGAGCGACTGACGACTGCCGCAAGGACCGAGTCCTTCGGGCGGCGCGTCAAGCACGTCCGTTCCGCCGGTGCGTCGTGGATCCGGGTCGCCTGCTACGCTTCGAGCATCGTGCTGTTGCTCGGCGTGTGGCAGGTCCTCGGCCACAGCTTCGGCATCCTGTTCGTCCCCTTCACGACGACCATGGGGCGGCTCTGGGAGATGCTGTACGGCGGTCCGCTCCTGTCGGCGCTTGCCATGTCGGCGAAGCTCTACGCGGTTACGCTCGGCATCTCGATCGTGCTCGGGGTCTCAGCCGGGCTCGTGCTGGCCCGGATGAAGTTGATCGCGGCCGCGTTCGAGCCCTACATCTACGTCCTGTACGCGACGCCGACGATCTCGCTCGTCCCGTTCGTGTCCGTAATTTTCGGCTTCGAATTCTGGTCGCGGGTGCTGGTCGCCGTGCTGATCTCGATCTTTCCCATCCTGCTGGGCGTGCTGGAGGGCGCGCGCAGCATTCCGCGGCAGCATCTCGATGTAGCCGCGATCTTCGGCTCGAGCGAGGGGCAGCTCTGGCGCGACGTGATCGTGCCGTACGTCACTCCCTACGCGATGACGGGCATCAAGCAGTCGATCGCGCTCGCGATGGCCGGGACGCTCGTCGCGGAGTTCTTCCTCAATCCCGACGGCGTGGCGGCTGTTCTCCTGCAGGGCACGACCATGATCGACTCGGCCTCGGTGCTTGCCGTCACGGTGTTCGTGGCTGCGCTCGCCGTGGTGCTGGTCAGCATCGGCGAGTTGATCGAATGGCGTCTGGTGCGATGGCGGCACACGGCAGTCGGGTAAACCCCGCGGCGACCCGCCGGCCGGGCTCACCGAGGCGCTGGCTCACGCGCGAGCGGATCGCACCGATCGTCGCGGGAGCAGCCCTGCTCTGCATCTGGGAGTTCTACGTGCGCATCAATCTCCCGAGCTTCGTCGCGACGCCGAGTGGAATTGTCATGGCGATCCCGTCCACGATTGCGAGCGCGTCGTTCTGGTCGGCCGCCCTCGCGAGCTTCGGCTCGATCGTGGAGGGCGTCGCGATCGGAACGGTGGCCGGAATTTTCATCGGGCTCGCCATGGGCCGGGTGCGGGAGGTGAACTGGTTCCTGTCCACCTACATCCGCGCGCTGTACGCGCTGCCGCTGATCGCGCTGGTGCCGCTCGTCATCATTTGGGTCGGCTACCAACCGGCGGCGCGGTTGATCATCGTCGCGATCTCGGCGTTCCTCCCGGTCGCCGTCACGACGGCGGACGGCACGCGGGCGATCTCCAAGGAATACCTCGACGTCGGCCGGATTTTCGGAGCAAAGACTCACCACGTCTGGTTCGGCATCGCGCTGCCCACGGCCATGCCGCATATCGTGGCGGGAATCGAGTTGGGGTTCGCGCGGGGGATCACGAACGCGATCGCCGTCGAGGTGCTGGCAAGCATCCAGGGCATGGGGATGTCGGTGTTCGAGAAATCCGCCCAGTTGAACGAGGACGCCTCCTTCGTCTACGTGCTCGCCCTGGCGATCTTCGCAGTTGGCATCCGGTCGCTCATGATCCGCTCTCGCCAGCGGCTCGCGCCCTGGTACAGAGGGTAGCTCCGCAAGAACACTCGTATCTGGCCGTTTATTTTTCATCGTTTATCGAAAGTGAGAGTTCCGGATTATGGGCAACATCGATTTGCATAACCATGTCATTCCCGAAAACGTCATCCAGGCCATCAAACGCGAACCGGAAAAGTTCCACACCAAGATCGAGGAAAAAGGCGGCAAGCGCTATTTTGATAACCACGGCCGCATAGCCGAGCTGCTGCCGGAATTCCACGATGTCGAAGCCAAGGTGGAGTGGATGAACCGGGTCAAGCTCGATATTGCGGCGATTTCAGTGGCGCCGCCGATTTATTTCTACGGGCTCAAACCCGAGACCGGGCTTGAAGCCGCACGCCTTGCGAACGACGGGATCGCGCAGATGGTGGCAAAACATCCCGACCGGCTGCGCGGCATGGCGCACCTGCCGATGCAAGACCCGGACGCCGCGATCATCGAACTCGAGCGCGTCGTGAGGGAATACAAGTTCAAGGCGGTCGAGCTCGCCACCTCGATCGAGGGGGCGCCGCTCGCCGACCCGAAATTCCGCAAGGTTCTGAAGACGATCGAGCAGTTCGGCTGTTTCGTTTTCGCGCACCCCTACCAGTGTCTGGCGCACGGTGGCATGGACGCCTATTACATGCACAACTTCGTCGGCTTCCCGCTCGACACCACTCTCATGCTGGCGCATCTCATGTTCAGCGGCGCATTGGATGAACTCAAGACGCTGCGCATCCTGTGCGCGCACGGCGGCGGCTTCATGCCGTACCAGATCGGGCGCTTCATCCACGGCTTCAACGTGCGGTCCGAGCCCAGGATGAATACTCAAACCTCGCCCGGGGAATTCTTCAAGCGCTTCTACTTCGACTCTCTTACCCACCACCCGCAGTCCACGCGGCACCTGATCGACATGGCCGGCGCCGACCGCATCGTGATCGGCACCGACCACCCGTTCGACATGGGGCCGGACGACCCGATGGCGGCGATCGACGCGATACCGAATCTCACTGCCGGCGAGCGCGAATGGGTATGCACACTGACCGCGCAGTCGCTGTTGGGAGAAGACCGGCCCCCGCGGCGGATTTGATGCCGCCTGCCAGGCCACGGGCGCGTAGCGGCGAAGAAAGCGCGTCCGCTGTATAGTGATGCGTCAAACGCATTTCAAAACACGTTAGGGGGGAGCTCCATGAGAACTACACGCTATGCTTTCGTCGCGGCGTTGTTGCTGGCCGCACTTCCGCTTTCGGGTGCGCTGCATGCCCAAAGCTATCCCACAAAATCGATTCTGGTCGTGCTCCCGCAACAGTCGGGCAGCGCGACGGATGTGATGGTGCGCCTTGCCGGC
>JADGRP010000341.1 GCA_017880805.1 Burkholderiales bacterium | reverse complement strand
TGGTGAAAAACTCCCTGCCCGAACCAGCGCGTACCAAGCTCGAAAACTGGCTGATCAGTCCCGGCGGAACGATCGCGGGAATCGGCAAGGTTTCGTACCACTCCGATCTCGCCAACTACAAATATGTCGCCGCACTGGGCAATTGGACGCCGTCGCAACTTCCCGGCGCACAGATTGTCACCGCGAGAGAGGTCGTCGCTCTGCAGCAAAAAGGAATTCCGATCATCGACGTGCGCTTGGCCAAGGAATACAACGAGAAACATATTCGCGGCGCGACATCGATTCCGTACGGCGAGAAGAGCCTGAAGGACGTCGCGTTCGATCCGGCGCTGGACGAGTGGGCGGGGCCGGAAAAGCTCGACAAGACCAAGCCGGTCATTTTCCAATGCAACGGCGCGGAGTGCTGGAAGTCGTATAAGGCCGCGAAGGTCGCGCTGTCCAAGGGGTTCACGACCGTGTACTGGTTCCGTGGCGGATTTCCGGAATGGGAAAGCAGCGGACTGGCGGTGGAATCGTCGCCGGTCACGACCGCCGAATTGGCGGCAAGGCCCGCGGCTGCGCCAGCGTCAGCGCCCGCCAAAGCGAAATGAGCGAAATGAGCGGTTCGTATCGCGTGACCGCTCCGACGATTCCGCGATAAACAGCCGCAAGCGCCGGTTGTAGTAGCGCCCCCAGCCCGCATCGCGCAGCCCCGACTTTCGCAGCACGTGCTGCGAGGCTTTATTGCCGGGATGCGTGACGCCGATGATCCGCGTCACCCCGAGCTGGTCGAATCCGTAATCGACGAGTGCCCGCGCACCTTCGGTCGCGTACCCGTTGCCCCAGGCCTCGAACAGCAGGCGATAGCCGACTTCGACGTCGGTCGTCGGCGGGCAATACTTGAGGCAATACCAGCCGACGAAGGCCCCGTTGTCGCGCCTTGAGGCGCGCCACACGCCGAGTCCCGGGTAAAGCGCGTAGTACCCGGTTACTCGGTCGACGATGGTCTCGACTTCGGAGCGCGGCATCGGCTTGCCGCCGTTGATGTACTTGAGCACCCGCGGGTCGCTGTCGAGGCGCAGCATTTCGTCGAAATCCGCGGCCGTGAACTCGCGCATCGTCAGACGCGGCGTGCGCAACAGAATGCGGGCGGCGGATCGCGCCATGGCTCTCATGCGCCTTCGCCCAGCTCGGCCAATTGCTCGGCCTGGTATTCCTGCGCCAGAGCCTGCGTCAGCTCGAACAGGTCGCCATCCATGATGGCGTCGATCTTGTACAGCGTTAGATTGATGCGGTGATCGGTCACCCGCCCCTGCGGGAAGTTATAGGTGCGGATGCGCTCGCTGCGATCGCCGCTGCCGATTAGGCTCTTCCGCGTTGCCGCTTCCTTCTGATGGCGCTCCTGGCGCTCGCGGTCGAGCAGTCGCGACGCCAACACCGCCATCGCCTGCGCCCTGTTGCGATGCTGCGAGCGGTCGTCCTGGCATTCGACGACCAGCCCGGTGGGCAGATGCGTGATGCGCACCGCGGAGTCGGTCTTGTTGACGTGCTGACCGCCGGCGCCCGAGGCACGAAAAGTGTCGATGCGAAGCTCGGCCGGATTGATCGTGATGTCGGCAATCGGATCGGCTTCGGCGAGGACGGCCACCGTGCACGCGGACGTATGAATGCGCCCCTGCGCCTCGGTCTCGGGCACGCGCTGCACACGATGCCCGCCCGACTCGAACTTGAGCTTGGAATAGGTGCCCTGCCCGATGATACGGGCGATGATTTCCTTGTAGCCGCCCATGTCGCCGGGACTCTCCGAAATCAATTCGAGCTGCCACTTGTTACGTTCGGCAAAGCGCGCATACATGCGAAACAGATCGCCCGCGAACAGCGCTGACTCGTCGCCGCCGGTGCCCGCGCGTATTTCAAGGAACACGTTGCGCTCGTCGTTGGGATCGCTTGGCAGCAGCGCGCGCTGCAACTGTTCTTCCAACGCGCCCATTCTCGCTCTCGCCGCCTTGGATTCGTCGTCGGCGAACGATTTCATCTGCGGATCGGAAAGCATTTCCTGCGCCGTGGCGAGATCGCGCCCACCCTGCTCCCACTCGTGGTAGAGCGCAACGACGGGCGTGATTTCGGCGTGCTCGCGCGTCAGGGCGCGATAGCGGTCGAGATCGCGCGTCGCGTCCTCGGCCCCGAGCAGTCCATTGAGTTCCTCGAGCCGGGTCGCGAGCTGTGCGAGTTTGATCGAGAGAGAAGGCTTCATCGCTTGATGCAGTTTCTACTGGGGATCACCGCAATGGGTGACACCGGCCGCAATTCTCGCGGCATCCACGACGGCACTACCGTCGCGGCAGCTAAGGCTCGTCTGGAAGCTGGTAGATGTGGTGCAGGAGCGCGAGCAGCTCGGCGCGCTCGGCCTCGCCGGCGCGGTTGAGCGCCTGGGTCGGCGCGTGCAGAAACTTGTTGGTGAGCCCTCGCGCGAGCTGGTCGAGCACTTGTTCCGGCGGCGCTCCGCCGGCGAGAAGACGGCGCGCGCGCTCGAGCTCGGCGACGCGAAGCTGATCATGATGTCCATGCAGCGCCGCGATCGTCGGCACCACCGAGCGGCCTTCCAGCCAGCGCAGAAAGCTGGCGGCCTGATCGGCGATCATCGCTTCGGCCTCGCGCACGGCTTCGACCCGGATTTGCAGATTGTCCTTGATGATGTTCGACAGGTCGTCAACGGTATACAGGAACACGTCGTCAAGCTCGGCAGCTTCCGGTTCAACGTCGCGCGGCACGGCCAGATCGACGATGAACATCGGCGCATGCCGGCGCGCCTTGATCGCCCGCTCGAGCATGCCCTTGCCGAGTATGGGCAGCGAGCTTGCAGTGCATGTGACGATGATGTCGAATTGCGCGAGGCGCTCCGGCAGCTCGGAGAGAGCGATTGCATCGGCCGAAAAACGCGCCGCGAGCTGCGCGCCGCGCTCCAGCGTTCGGTTGGCGACGGTGATCGATTTCGGCGTTCTCGCGGCAAAATGCGTCGCGGCAAGATCGATCATATCGCCGGCACCGATCAAGAGCACGCGCTGTTCGGCGATCGACGGAAAAATCCGCTCGGCCAATCGCACCGCGGCAGCGGCCATGGAAATCGAGGCACTGCCGATGTCGGTATTGGTGCGCACGTCCTTGGCGACCGCAAACGTGCGCTGGAAAAGCCGGTTCAACACCAACCCAAGCGAGCCCGCAGCCTCGGCGGTCTTCACCGCATGTTTCATCTGGCCGAGAATCTGCGGCTCGCCCAGCACCATCGAATCGAGTCCGCTGGCGACGCGAAACGCGTGCGACACCGCCTTGTCCTGCGCCAGCGTGTAGACGTGCGGCGACAGCGTCGCGGTGCTTACGCTATGAAAATCCTCCAGCCAGCGCATGACCGGGTCGGCATCGGCGCCATTAAAGTACACCTCGGTGCGATTGCAGGTGGAAAGTATCGCCGCTTCCTTGACCGTCGCGCAGCCGATAAGGTCACGCAAGGCCGGTCCCAGCGATTCCATCTGGAACGCGATCCGCTCCCGCACCTTGACCGGCGCAGTCACGTGATTCAGACCAAGGGCGTAAAGAGGCATGGGGTCAGGATTACAAGTCTCTGATATTTTAGC
>JADGRP010000340.1 GCA_017880805.1 Burkholderiales bacterium | reverse complement strand
GATGAACAGCTCGATGGTGTCGGGAACGGTGACCGGATGCTCGAAGGCCAGGCGCGCGCCGCTATCCGATAAATCGCGAATGATGCATTCGATCGAAACGCGGCGATTATCGTAATACACCGTGCCCTTCAGAAATGTTCGCTGCCGCACGGCAACCTTGGGTTCTTCATTCATCAAAGCCATGCGGAATCGAATACAAGTGCCAATTTAACAAACTCCTAATTGTTGCAGAGCGAAAAGGGCCGCGAATGGTGCGGAAGCGCGGACCCGATGGGCTAGCCCGTCCAACGCTGCTTACTCCGCCGCTTCGAGTGCCAGCGTCAGCGAGATCGTCCGATAAGGCACTTCCGGCCTGATCTTTCCACGTGTGCCCTTGTGCAAACGAACAAAGCCGTAGCGCTCCATCGTCTTGAGCGTACGCGAGAGATTGGAAGCCTTGCGCCCGGTGCGCGCGGCCAGCACTTGCAGGGAATCCGGATGTGTTGCCGCGATCAAGTTCAGCAGCGCCCGGTTCTTGTTCGACAGCACCTTGGCGAAGCTTTCGGGCGAGGTGAACCAGACCTTGGGATCACCCTTGGCAGGCTTGAGACGACCACGTGCAATCGCCATGGTGCGTTTCTTCATATCTTCCAAGCTGGCAATGCCGACTTTCAGTGTTTTCATTTTATGACTCCGCGTTCCTTCAAAACCGTATCGACCTCGGTCCAAAAATCGGCGAGCAAAGTCCCTGCATCACGATAGTCGTAGGGTCGCACTGTCTTCAGGCGATGCCTGTGGTCGTGCGTTCGAAGCCTTTTTCCGCCCGGCCCCGCTTGCACGCGCACGGCATGCGCATTATCGAAGCCGTCCAACCGCTCGCCGTCGGGGCCATGCAGCGACAGCGCATAGTCGAGCCCGGGCGGCTTGGCCGCCGTTGCCGGTACGCGGCGAACGACAAACCGCACCCAGTGATGGCTCTCCGGGTCGACCACCAGCACTTGCCCGTTGAGGTCGAGCAGCGCATCAAGCGAAGGATCGCGCTTCATTCACTATATCATTATCAGATAATGATAAACGGTGCAACGAAGAACGAACGCCCCACCCTGCACCTGCTGACTACGCCGCCCAATCCAGCGAGCCCAAAGCATGATGATTTGATTTATTCTCGGAGCCGGACTGAAATGCGCGGCCGCAGTTTTCGCGGCGCCGCTTCGGCGGCAAACCGGCAAGGACGCGATGACGAATTCAAAACTCGATATTGCTTTGGCCACACGCGCCGACGTTCCAGGAATTCTTGACCTGCAGGAGCGCAATCTGCGCACGCGCGGCGGTGCGCTTTCGGTTCCATTTTCCCGCGAGTGGTTCGAGGGAGCGATCTCGGACATGCCCATCATCGTCGCTCATCGGGATGGACGTTTGGTCGGCTATCTCGTCTCGTGCCCGATGGCCGCGCAAGCCCATGTTCCGATCATTCAAGCGATGCTGCGCGTCTACCCTGGGGCCCCCGGCGCTTACAATTACGGCCCGATTTGCGTTGCGGAAAGCGAGCGCGGGCGCGGCGTGGCCGGCGCCATGTTTCATGACCTGCGGACGCGCTTGCCAGGACGCGAGGGTATCGCGTTCATTCGCCGCGACAACCCGATGTCGGTCAAAGTGCACACCAAGATGGGCATGCGCGAGGTCGCTGAATTCAGCCACGCAGATGCCGCATACGTCGTGGTTGCCTATAGTGGCTGACGGCAGCGAGCGCGGGATGCGCTAAGGCGTAGCCGGATCGGCGCGGAGCCTGTCATCGGGTCGCGCTTCGCGCGGACAAGTCGTGCGGCCCACCCGACGGCGCTAAACGCGAGCCGAAACCCATCACCTCCGCAATGGCCTCGATCGAAACCGCGCCTCCTCGACTGTCATGTAGCGGCCGAACAAATTGTCGCCGAATCTGGCAATTGCAGCATCGAGGCGGCGGCTTTTCAGCGCATGCATTGCCGGGTCGATGCGCAGCAGCACGATCCCCGGAACTCGCCCGCCGCGGCGAAACACCAGATCGCCGAAGTCCTTGTCTTCGGTCAGCAGCAGCCGGCCATCGCGTTGCGCTCGCGCCATAACTTCGGCATCGCTCGTCGCCGCGCGATCTCCGCCATGTAGACCACATCATGTCCGGCTGCGCGCGGACGCACGACCAGCGCGGCATCGACGCACTCGTCCACCAGCCAGCGCATCGTTTAGCCGTACACAAGATCTTCGTCGGCAAGATAATCGGCGGCGAAAGCCTGCGCAGCCAAGACATCGTCGCGCGTCAGTCGCGGATGATCGGCGAGAATGGCATCGAAGCTCATGCCCGCGCCGAGCTTGCGCAGCACAGTCTCGACCGGGATGCGCGTGCCGCGGATTACCGGCTTGCCGCCCATGATCTCGGGATTGATGTCGATTCGCTCGTGGGCCATGACCGCCTCTTTTCAGAATTTACGAACACTAGCACAATCAGACGACGGCGTCATTCCAGGACGGCCTGTAGGGCCGGGCCTGGACTCTATACTCCGCAGCACTGGGATTATGAATTCCGGGTTCGTGCCTTCGCCGCGCCCCGGAATGACGAAACCAATTTGCCGAGCGCGGTGCCCGTTACGGACTCAGCGGCCACGCCGCAAAGTCCATCCGCTCGCTGCGGACGTTGCGGTAGAACGTTCCGGCAAAGCTCATGGCGCGCTCGGGCAGCGCTTCGCGCGGCACGGTTTGCAGCCGGGTCCACATGCCGGACACGCCGAGCCTGAGGCCGGCGCCGCCGTCGCCGCCGATCCGCGCCTGCATCGTCAACAGCCACAGCCGCGCGGCGGTCGCACGCATGCGCGCCATCAGCAAATGAATTTGGTAGGCATCGGCGCCGACATCCGCCGGCGGCGGCCGATTGTCGAGCAACTCGCTATTGGCGTGCTCGATGCTGCGCATGGCCGTCATCGCCAGGGCGACGCGCGTGGCGACATCCTCGAGCGCGCTGGGCTGCGCGGCGTCGATGCCGGCGGCCTCGAACACGTCGGCGGCCTTGCTCATGTCGATCGCGTGCGCGCGCCAGGTGTCCTGATGCAGCGCCAACACCGCGCCGGCGAACAGCAGGAACACTTCATCGACCGCGGCGAACGCCTCGATTGCCGACGCTGTTTCCGCCGCCATGTCGTTCCACGATCGATCGAGCTCGGACATGCGCGTCTCCGGCTTCGCCCGGAAGAGAAACCAACACCACCCCGCGCCTAGCGCAACTCCGGCGTCGTCTCGAAATATCTTGCGTGCTCGATCTGCGCGTAGCGATCGGTCATGCCGGCGATGTAGTCGGCGATGCGGCG
>JADGRP010000076.1 GCA_017880805.1 Burkholderiales bacterium | reverse complement strand
GAGCAACGAGGCGAGCGGCAGCCGCAGGGTCACGCGCTCGAATTGCGGATAGGAACGGATGTCGGCTCCGCCCGCGGCCGACAGCGCGCTCAGCAGGTCGTCAGAAATGTCTCCGCGAACGGTGATGGCGACGGTGGAGTCCGGCGCGACCCTGGTTGCGATGAACCCGTCTAGGCCCGGATTCGATAGTGGCAAGCCCGGTCCCATGTATCCCTGCGACCTGACGCGCGCGGCATAGAGCAGCGTCGACTGGAGCTTCTGCTCCGCGGGCGTCCAGTTGTCCTTGTCGGCCATGAACGCCTGGACCTGCGCCAGGCCTTCGTCGGGAATCGGCTGCGCCGACACGCCGACCGCCCACGAAAGAAAGAGTGCGAGCAGCAGCGCGCACGCTTTGCATAGACGCATGGAATCTCCCGATGGGACGTTTGAATTCAACCCAGATTTCTCAACTCGCGCAGCGCAACCGAAAGCATCGCGGCGTCGACCGGTGTTGCGGTTCGCAATTCTCCCAATAACTGCGCGGCGCGCTCGATGCCGCGCCGATTGCGATCCTGCCAGGCGGCGATGAGCCCGTCGGGCGCAGCAATGTCGCCGCCGCCGGCGATTACTTCACCGGTAATCGATCGCTGGAGGCCTGACAGGTCGTCCTGCATCGCGCCCTTGGCAAGCATCTGCCAGTGCGCCTGACCCGGCAATGCGACGATCATCTCTCGCAGCCACGGCAAACCGAGACGCGTCGCGAGATCGAAGTAGATCTCGGCCACGATTTCAACCGGCCGCTGCGTGCTGTCGGCCACTTCCACGATGTCGAGCGTCGCGTAAAGCGTGTCGAACGTGACCACGCGCTCCGCGAGCCCGCGCGATACCCCTTGCGCGACGTAATGTGCCACCGCCGATTCGATGCGCGCACGGTCCGCTTCGTCGAGAAGCTGAGGCAATCTCGTCGCCAGCGCGTCGACCCGCGCCGCGAAATGGGTGATCGTCGCGGCCATGTCCTCGCCGAGCCGGCGCGAGCGCAGGAACCAGGTCGTGCCACGGTCGATCAATCGCGCGGTGTCGATCAGCATGGCCGATTGCACCGCGTCGTCAACCTTGCTGTCGAGCGCCTCGATCTGCTGCCAAAGCGTGACGAAGCCGAAGATCTCGCGATTGAGCAGATAGGCACGGACGACCTCGTCCGGCTTGCCGCCGGTCGTCTCGAGCAGTCGATGCACGAACGTGCTTCCGACGCGATTGATCATGCTGTTGGTCACGTGCGCAGCGATGATCTCGCGCTTGAGCGGGTGGCGCTCCATGTACGTCGCGTAGCTCTCGCGCAGCGCCTGCGGGAAGTAGCGCGACAGCGCCGTCTCGACCCACGCGTCGTCGGGCAGCTTCGACGCCAGCAGCTCGTCGTAGAGCCAGATCTTGCTGTACGCGAGCATGACGGCGCGCTCAGGGCTGGTGAGGCCGATGCTCTTGGCGCGACGCTCGGCGATCTCTTCGTCCGAGGGCAGAAACTCCAGCGCGCGATTGAGCCTGCCGCCCTTTTCCAGATACTGGATAAATCGCTGCTGGGCGTCGAGCAACTGCGGAGCGATGCGGCCGGTGACCGACAGGGCCTGCGTCTGGAAATAGTTGTCGCGCAGAACCAGCGCGGCCACGTCGTCGGTCATTTCCGCGAGCAGTGCGTTGCGCTGTTTCTCGGTCAACTCGCCCTCGGTGATCGCGAGCCCGAGCATGATCTTGATGTTGACTTCGTGGTCGGAGGTGTCCACGCCGGCGGAGTTGTCGATCGCGTCGGTATTGATGCGCCCCCCCGCCAGGGCGTATTCGATCCGCCCGAGTTGCGTACAGCCGAGGTTGCCGCCCTCCGCGAACACCTTGCACGTGAGCTCCCGCCCGTTGACGCGCAGCGCGTCGTTGGCGCGGTCGCCGACCTGCGCGTGCGACTCGCTTTGCGCCTTGACGTAGGTACCGATGCCGCCGTTGTAGAGAAGGTCCACCGGCGCCTTGAGGATCGCGTTGACCAGCTCGATTGGCGCCAGAGCGTTGGCGGCGATTCCAAGCGCCGCTTTCACCTGCGGCGTGAGCGCGATCGATTTCGCGCTGCGCGAATGAATGCCTCCGCCGGCGGAGATGAGCTTGGCATCGTAATCGGCCCACGACGAACGCGGCAGCTTGAACATGCGCTCGCGCTCGGTGAAGCTTGCTTCCGGGTCCGGATCGGGATCGAGGAAGATGTGCCGGTGATCGAAGGCCGCAAGCAGCTTGATATGCCGCGAAAGCAACATGCCGTTGCCGAAAACATCGCCCGACATGTCGCCGATGCCGGCGACGGTGAAATCGGTGGTTTGGGTATCGACGCCCATTTCGCGGAAGTGGCGCTTGACCGACTCCCACGCGCCGCGCGCGGTGATGCCCATCGCCTTGTGGTCGTAACCCACCGAACCACCCGAGGCAAACGCGTCGCCGAGCCAGAAGCCGTACTCCTTGCTGATGCCGTTGGCGTAGTCCGAGAACGTCGCCGTGCCTTTGTCCGCCGCGACCACGAGATACGGGTCGTCAGGGTCGTGGCGCTTCACTTGCGGCGGCGGCACGATCTTTTCGCCGACGCGGTTGTCGGTGATGTCGAGCAGCCCGCGCAGATAGTCCTGGTAGCAGGCGATGCCTTCCTTCATGTAGGCCTCGCGATCCGACGGCGCCGGTGCGCGCTTGAGAACGAAACCGCCCTTCGATCCGACCGGAACGATGACCGTGTTCTTGACCATCTGCGCCTTGACCAGCCCCAGGACCTCGGTGCGAAAATCTTCCGGCCGGTCCGACCAGCGCAATCCGCCTCGCGCCACTTTTCCGCCGCGCAGGTGCACACCCTCGAAGCGCGGCGAGTAGACAAAAATCTCGAACATCGGCTTCGGCTCTGGAAGGCCGGGCACCTTCGACGGGTCGAACTTGAACGACACGAAGCTCTTGCGCCGTCCGGCGGCATCCCGGCGCCAGAAGTTGGTGCGCGTCGTCGCGAGAATCATAGCGAGGTATTGGCGCAGCACCCGGTCCTCGGACAGATTGTCGACATGCTCGAGCGCAGCCTCGATCTCGCGCACCTTGTCCGCGGTCTTGGCGCCCGCGCCCGAGGTTTCATCGGGATCGAAGCTGATCTTGAACAGCTCGACCAAAGCGCGCGCGATGTCCGCATGCACCGCCAGCGTTGCCTCGATGAACGCCTGCGACAATGGAAATCCGATCTGGCGCAGATACTTCGCGTACGAGCGCAATACCACGATCTCCTGCGACGGCAATCGAGCTGCAAGCACCAGCCGGTTGAAATCGTCGTTCTCGACTTCGCCGCCGAAGACGCGCCCGAATGCCTCCTCGAATACCGAGTGCAGCGCATCGATCTCGACTTCGGTGTCGGCAATCCCGGATTGCATGCCCAGATCGTGCATCCATATCGGAGGCGAGCCTTCCGGCGACACGCTGTACGGGCGCTCGTCGAGGACCTTCAGTCCCATGTGTTCCAGCATCGGAAGACTGTCGGAGAGCGCCACCGGCGCGCCAAGATGGTAGAGCTTGAAGCGAAGCGTCCCGGGCGCAGCCTCGAGCGGCCGATAAAGCGACATCCCCAGTGGCTCGGATTCTCTCAGTCTTGCCATCATCTGAATGTCGGGCACCGCGGCCCGGGCGGTGAAGTCCTCGCGGTACGCCGCGGGAAAGGCGGCGCCGAATTGCCGGGCGAGATCGTTGCCAGGGGCTTCGCCCGCCGCCTCGATCAGCGCCTCCTTCAGATCGTCGGTCCAGCGCCGCGCGATGGCGGCGAGCTTTGCTTCGAGATCGCGAACGTCGAATCCGGGAATCTTTCCCGGTGTTGTGCGCACGGTAATCAGAATCCGGGCGAGCGCCGATTCCGACAGATGCACGTTGAATTCGGAGCTGCTTCCATTGAACGCCTGCGTGAGTATGGTCTCCCATTTCTGGCGCAGTTCGGTGGTGTAGTTCTCCCGCGGCGCGTAGATCAGGCACGACAAAAAGCGCTCGAAGGGATCGCGACGCACGAACAGCCGGAAACGTTGCCGCTCGCCTAGATGCAATATACCCATCGCGATACGCAGCAGATCGTCCTCTGCAATCTGGAACAGCTCGTCGCGCGGGTAGGTCTCGAGGATATTGATCAGCGACTTGTCGGCGTGGCCTCCCCGTACCAGGCCAGCGCGCGTGACAACGTTGGCGACCTTGCGGCGTAGCAGCGGAATGTCCGACGGCGCAGCGCTGTACGCGGTCGACGTGAATAAGCCCAGGAATCGATCCTCGCCGCAGACTTCTCCCTTGGCGTCGAAGCGCTTGACCGCGATGTAATCGAGATAGCCTGGCCGGTGAACCGTGGAGCGCGAAGTCGACTTGGTAACCACCAGCAACTCCGGCCGCCGGGCATAGGCCTTAACTTCCGGCGGCAGCGCCGCGAAACTCGTCGCGACATCCTTGCTCTCGCCTTCGCGCAGGATGCCCAGACCTGACCCGGCGACAATTTTCAACGCGTCCTCGCCGTTCTGGACCACCAGCTCGTGGTCGCGATAGCCGAGAAACGTGAAGTGATTGTCGGCGAGCCAGGCGAGAAATGCCTTGCCTTCCGAAAGATCATCCGCGGGGAGTGGCGGAGGCCGCTTGCCCGTATCGGCGAGAATCGCCAGCAGCCGATCGCGCATCGCTTTCCAGTCGGCGACGGCCGCGCTTACATCGTCGAGCACTCGAGCCAGGTCGGCCGCGAGCGCGTCGAGTCGCGCCGGCTCGATCATTCGATCGACCTCGACGCGAATGAAGGACTCGTGACGCGCGTCCTTATCGTCGTCCGCGGCGAGATCGACAAGCGTGCCGTCGGCGCTGCGCTTGACCGCGATGATCGGATGCATGATCAGGTGCAGCGTCAACCCGTGCCGGTTGACTTCCGTCGCCACCGAATCGACCAGGAACGGCTTGTCGTCGTTGACGATCTCGATGATCGTGTGCGTCGACTGCCAGCCATGTTCTTCGATTGTCGGATTGAAAACGCGAAGGCGCGCGCTTCCGGGGTCGCGTTTGCGCGCGAAATTCCAGTGCGACAGCGCCGCGCCGTAGAGGTCCGCGGGCTGGCGTTCGGCGAGGTCTTCCGGGTCGAGCTGGCTGAAATACCGCTGAACGAAGCGCTCGAGCAAATTGCGCTTCTCGGGCGCCACTTTGTCCCGGACAAGCTTCAGGACTTCATCGAGACCTTGCACCCGGCTGTCTTGCGCGTCTGCCATCGTGGAACTCCGCTTCGCCAGATTACGGACAGGCGCCGATGCGCTTTGCACGAACCATTACACCGTTGGAATTTAACTGCTCATACCAATCCCCATGGTAAGTCGTGGTGTTCATGTTTCTTTCCCCGGCGCAAACCGAATTGATGGTCACTTGATTTCCGGACACCTTGATATCCTTTACTGTGCACCCGGCTTGCTCGGCGGCCTTGACCAGGGATTCCTGAAACGTCTTATCGTCCCCATTCACGACGCTGGCGTGGGCGGCGGTTACGCAGCTCGTCATCCCGGCGCCCGGTGCTCCGTCACCAATCGTTATTTCCCATTGTCCGGCATGTACGCGGTCGGCAGCTCGCGCAGATGCGACGCTCAGCGCAAGCAACGCGATCGAGAATACAAGAGGTGTGCCGATATTTTCCATCGAATACTCCTTTGCGAGAGTGTTCGGTTAAGAATCGTAATATTCACGGCTCATAGCGCAGTCACCAGGGCGACAGTCCTGTACGCATTCATTTTACTTGACCAGACAATGAGCCCAAGGGCGAATATGGGTCGTACGGACGCTATTGGCCGTGCTTGCCTATGAAGTCGGTCCGTCTTTCGTATGTCACAGAAGTTTCGTAGTACTGGGAGGGTCATCCGCATTCGACCCTGGAAGGCGCGCCAGCACTTGATCTGGCATAGTACGGCGCCGCGGATGCCCCGAAAAGACCCCGCCCGGCAGGCCGTCAATCGGAAGGGGGAATCGTGCCACACTTGACCCCCGACAAGTTCCCCTATTCGGGGATCGCTCATAGGCTGAATGGGGCCTCGTAATCTTGAATATCGCGTTAAGCTTCGCATCGGTTGCGTCTGTGTAAGCACCCCTCACGTGACCAGGATTTATCAACTCGGACCGTTCCGCCTCGACTTCGAGGCGACGTTGACCGACCTTGGTCTGGTGAACGCACAGCTCGCGCAACCAGTGACCGCGGCGAATTTCCTCAAGGACGTGAACGCCAGTGGCACGCTATCGCTGGCTGACAAGGGCATCACCAACGCCAACCTGACGAAGGCGTTAGCCGCGCCATAGAGCAATTCACCGATGTACCAGCGTCCAAACCAACATTGGCGCTGCAATGACGCTGCCAAGCCTGCGTGCGTCGTGTTCCTGTAGAAGTCCACGCAATGCGG
The DNA here is from genome assembly GCA_017880805.1 of Burkholderiales bacterium. GTDB lineage: Bacteria > Pseudomonadota > Gammaproteobacteria > Burkholderiales > Casimicrobiaceae > PALSA-1003. The sequence goes on along the minus strand of JADGRP010000076.1, from coordinate 11,257 downwards.
ACTGGACAAGTGCTGCTGTTGATGACTTCTGGCCCTTGAGCCACGGCATCAAGCAGGTCTTGGTGCGACGCGCGCGCGGATTTGCGATCGGCTCAAATCAACCCGCAGCCGCCGTTGGACAAGCACCGTTTTCGAGATGTCATGACCGTGCGCTCTACGCTCGTCGCAAGCCAGGCCCCAACGCGGCAGCGTAGATAACAGCGGCGGACAAGTACGTCATTTGGGAAACCAGAAAACAGTCCAAGCAGACGGGTCCGCGCCTCTGACGCCTTGTGTCACTCTCTGCCTCAGGTGATGATAAACAATTCTATGTCACGGCTCAGCGCCATAACGCGCGAGCTCGTGCCGAAACATCGACCTTCGCAATCGTCGCATGCGGCGCCTTCGCAGGTGTTCCATTTAGCCCCTCAGCGACAGGCCAAGCACCGCGTTCAAAGTGTTGGAAAAGGTATTCGGGTATGAACCGGCTCAGGAGCGCGTAAACATGGCGGTCTCCGGCCTTAGACTGCTGGTACGAGTAGAAACGTTGTGGAACTAACAAGTGCAGATGGTTCTTCGCCCGCGTCATGGCGACATACAGCAACCGCCTTTCCTCTTCTATGTCTTCGCAAGTGCCGGTGCTCATGTCCGACGGAATGCAGCCGTCCACGACGTTGAGAATCTGCACTGCGTTCCATTCTTGTCCCTTTGCCGAATGAATCGTGGAAAGGATCAGGTAGTCATCGTCTTGTCCCGGCACCCCGGCCTCATCGCTTGTCGCTGACGGCGGATCAAGCGTGATCTCGGTGAGGAATCGCTCGCGCGACGTGTAGGTCGATGCAATCTGCTGCAGTTGAACAAGATCACCTTGGCGAATATAGGCGTCCTCGTAAATGCGCTGCAAATGCGGCTCGTACCAGTGAGTGACAACGTCCATATCGGCAGGCCATGTGGACTTCGCGTGGCGGAGCGTGTTGAACAATTCACGAAAGGAAGCCCAATCCGAGGCTACGGAAGGCGGCATGCCGAACCTTTGCATCGCGCCGATTGGGTCCCGCGCGTCTCCCATGGCGTCGAGTAGCTTGGCAGCCGTGGCCGACCCAACTCCCGGAATGAGTTTCACCGTCCGAAAGCCTGATAGCCGGCTACGCGGATTCTCGGCCCAGCGCAGAACGCCCAATACATCCTTGATGTGAGCAGCCTCGAGAAATTTAAGGCCGCCGTATTTGACGAATGGGATTCCACGCCGGGTCAATTCGAGTTCCAGCTGTGCGCTGTGGCTCGAACTCCTGAATAGCACCGCCTGCGATTTCAACGCGATGCCAACTTCACGATACTCGAGAACTTGCTCGGCGACGTATTGCGCCTGGTCGGAGCCATCGCGCACTGTGACCAGCTTCGGCTTCTCCGACGATTGCCGATCCGTCCAAAGGTTCTTCGTAAAGCGTTCGGCCGCAAGGCCGATGACGCCATTAGAAGCGTCGAGGATAGATTGTGTGGACCGATAGTTCCGTTCCAACGAGATTACGCAGGCCGGCGGCTCGAACTGCTTCGGGAAATCCAGGATGTTGCGAACGGTCGCAGCGCGGAATGAATAGATTGACTGCGCATCATCGCCGACGACCGTCAAGCCTTGGCCGTTTGGCTTCATGCCGAGAAGAATGGACGCTTGGAGTCGATTGGTGTCTTGATATTCATCTACAAGGACGTGGTCAAAGCGCTCGCCAATTTCCTGACCCAGCTCGGGCTCACCGACGGTTTGCGACCAATACAGCAGCAAATCGTCATAGTCGAGCACGTTTTGCGATTGCTTCTCGCCGACATAGGCGTCGAAAAGTTTTCTTAGCTCTGCTTCCCATTGGACACATCGGGGAAAAGCGTTCTTGAGCACGTCGCCCAGTGACGCGCCACTGTTAATGGTGCGGGAATAGATCGCAAGACAGGTCCCTTTGGTAGGAAAACGATTTTTCGTCTCGGACAAACCGAGCTGATGTCGCGCGATAGCGAGCAGGTCTTCGGAGTCCCCACGGTCGTGGATAGTGAACGAATCGTTGAGCCCAATACGATCGGCGTACTCGCGTAGCAATCGCGCGCCGACGCTGTGAAAAGTTCCAGCCCACGGCAGCTCGGCGCTTCGCCGCCGTGCGTGAGGGTCGAGAGCATGGCTTAGCACGTGTCCCGCCCGGCGAACCATGTCGTCCGCTGCTCTGCGCGAGAACGTAAGAAGTAGTATCCGGTGCGGATCGACGCCGCTGATCACCAAGTGTGCAACGCGGTGCGCCAACGTGTTGGTTTTTCCCGATCCAGCACCTGCGATTATGAGCAATGGTCCTGACTCGTTATCGGACCCGGTCCCGTATTCAACGGCGCGCCGCTGCTCCGCGTTCAACGCGGATAGGTAATGCGGAGCGGGTCCGTTGTCTAATCGGGCAGCACCACGTTGCCGGGGACCGCCCGCAGCAATCGGGATTGACTTAAACATGACGGAGGAGGGTCCAGGCGGTCAAGTTGGGTGCGCGAACGAACGTTCGACGGAAGAATAACATTTCAATTCATCGCGGTCGAACGAATGGGTTCAGCGGCGATTTCCGGTTGCCCACAACGATTAGGACGCGCGCTGAGGCGGTCGCAGAACGAAGCTGCGCGTCGGAAGCGACCCGGGGCTCGCATCTTATTGTCCTTCAGAGGGAATCCCGACGTCAGGTCAGACGTTGTTGACTGGCGCTGACTTCTAGTGTGGTACCGGGAGGGGGAATCGAACCCCCACTCTGTTGCCAGAACTGGATTTTGAGTCCAGCGCGTCTACCAATTCCGCCATCCCGGCCGAGCGCCTGCAGAAGGTGAGCGGCGGCGAATGAGCGCGGGCCTTGCACTCATCTGCCTCCCACGTTGTGGAGGCGGCATTATCGCGGAAAAGCAACTTCGATTCAAACGCGGCCAAGGCACACGCCGATCGCTGACCGCGATGCAATGCGCCTTTCGGAGTTTGACTTTGCGCTGCTGACGAAATCGGTTTCGCAACGGCCGCGCCGCAACCAGCCCAGCGGACGCCTTGCGCGGATGATTATTGTTTGAAAATCAGCTTGTCGACGTTATTGCGCTTGACTGCCGCGCTCGAGGGCCGTACCGCGGGGAGCAGCGCGGCGTCACTCGAGGTATTTCGGTTCGTGCTGCCAGCCTTGACCGCCGGCAGGAGCGCGGCGTTACTCGACGTATTCTTGTTAGTGCTGCCGGTCTTGACTGCCGGCAGAAGCGCGGCGTCGCTCGAGGTATTCTTGTTGGTGCCGCCAGCCTTGACCGCCGGCAGGAGCGCGGCGTTATTCGAGGTGTTCTTGTTAGCGCTGCCGGCCTTGACTGCCGGCAGGAGCGCGGCGTCGGTTGCCTTCGTCGCACCGCCGGGCCTGACCGAACCATCCGCAGCGCTTGCCCCGCTTGACATTCCGATCGCACCGGCAATTATTAGCAATAACATCGTTTTCATCGAGTGTCCCCCCATTGTGATGCGCTTGGTAGCAATCAACCGAGCCGGCCATCGGGTCGATGGACCGAGCAAGGTCTCCGTGAACGTGTTCAGGGTACGGTACCCTTCCTATCAGATGGCTAACAGATGGTGAAGTATGCCGATCGGTGACCGAGCTCCATTGCGCCTTTCCGATTTCGACTTCGCGCTGCCGCAGGACCTGATCGCGCAGCGGCCCACGCCGCAACGGACGTCGAGCCGGCTGCTGCACGTCTCCGGGAACCGGCTTCAGGACCTCGCGTTCACCTCGCTGCCCGATTCGCTCGTTGCCGGCGACGTGCTGGTCTTCAACGACACTCGCGTGGTCCGTTCGCGCCTGCGTGCCCGTAAACCCGCGCCGCACAGCGGGAAGATCGAGCTGCTGCTGGAGCGTATCGTTGCGCGTGACGAGGCGTGGATGCAGCTCAGGGCCAGCCATCCGCCGAAGCCGGGCGCGACTATCGATCTGCCCGGCGGCGCGACCGCGACCGTGGTCGAGCGCGACGGCCGATTCGTTCGCCTGCGCTTCGCGATCGACACGCCGCTCGAGAATTATCTCGACCGCTACGCCGAGGTGCCGCTGCCGCCGTACATCGCGCGTGCACCGGACGCGGCGGACGACGAGCGCTATCAGACGGTGTATGCGCGGCATGCAGGTGCCGTTGCCGCGCCGACCGCCGGTTTGCATTTCGACCGGCCCATGCTGGCGCGGCTATCCGCATCAGGGGTTGTATTGGCCTACGTCACGCTGCACGTCGGCGCCGGCACGTTCCAGCCGGTCGAAGCGGAAGATTTGTCGCAGCATCGGATGCACAGTGAGCGCTTCAGCATTCCTGCCGCGACCGTCGCGGCAGTCGAGGCGGCGCACGCGGCACAGCGCTCGGTAATCGCCATCGGCACCACGTCGCTGCGGGCGCTTGAAAGCTCCGCCGACGACGGGTTGCGCCCCGGCGAAGCGGAAACGTCCTTGTTCATCACGCCGGGATATCGCTTCCGGGTCGTCGATCGCTTGCTGACCAATTTTCACCTGCCGCGATCGACCTTGCTCATGCTGGCCTCGGCGTTCGGCGGCTACGATGCGATTCGTGCCGCCTACGCACATGCGATCCACGAGAAATATCGCTTCTTCAGCTACGGCGACGCGATGCTGATCGAGCGCCAATCCCAAAAGCGTCATTCCCGCGAAAGCGGGAATCCATTTTGGTCTTAGGTCAACATGGATCCCCGCGTTCGCGGGGATGACGATATATCGCCTTCGCGGGGATGACGCCAGGTTTTTGGACGCTGTCGCTCGATTCGGTAGTCCTCAGTAGCGCCGGCCAAAAACGTGCGATGCCGCTGCTACAATCGCGACGATGGAGTTCTCGGTTACCGCGCAATGCGGCGCCGCGCGTTGCGGGCGTTTGACGCTCGCGCACGGCGTGGTCGAGACGCCGGTCTTCATGCCGGTCGGCACCTACGGCACGGTCAAGGCTATGGCACCGCGCGAGCTCGAGGAGCTTGGCGCGCAGATCATCCTCGGCAATGCCTACCACCTGTGGCTGCGGCCGGGACTCGAGGTCATCGCCGCGCATCAGGGACTGCACCGTTTCATGGGCTGGACGCATCCGATTCTCACCGACTCCGGCGGCTTCCAGGTGTTCAGCCTCGGACCGTTAAGGAAGGTCCACGAAGACGGCGTGACTTTCGCGTCGCCCGTCAACGGCGACAAGATGCTGCTGACGCCGGAGATCTCGATGCAGATCCAGCGCACGCTCGACTCGGACGTCGCGATGGTCTTCGACGAGTGCACGCAGCATCCTGCGACACGTGACGAGGCCGCGCTGTCGATGCAGCTCTCCATGCGCTGGGCGCAGCGATCCAAAGCGGCTCACGAAGGCAGCAGCAATGCCTTGTTCGGCATCGTGCAAGGCGGCATGTACGAGGACCTTCGCCACGAATCGGTCGGAGCTCTCACCCAACTTGGCTTCGACGGTTACGCCGTCGGCGGTCTGTCGGTCGGCGAATCCAAGGAGGACATGCAGCGCATCCAGCGCCACATCGCGCCGCGTTTGCCCGCCGACAAGCCGCGCTATGTCATGGGCGTCGGCACGCCGGAGGATATCGTCCAGGGTGTCGTCGACGGCGTCGACATGTTCGATTGCGTGCTGCCGACACGCAACGCCCGCAACGGCTGGCTGTACACCCGCCGCGGCGACGTGAAGATCCGTAATGCCCGCCACCGCACCGACGCGCGGCCGCTGGACGAAACCTGCGCCTGCTACGCCTGCCGCAATTTCACCCGCGCCTATCTGCATCACTTGCAGCGGGTCAACGAAATCCTCGGTGCCCAGCTCAATACGCTGCACAATCTTCACTATTACCTGACCCTGGCCCGCGAGCTGCGCCAGGCCATCGCCGGGAACGCGCTGCCCGCCTACGTGGCCCGGTTCCGCGACGATCGCAGCCAGGAGGCCGGCGCCTCCGACATGGTAGAATTCTAGGCTTTACGCAGATATCGTCACTTCCCCCAAGTCGCATTACAGGTTCGCGGGACTTCCAGCTCCCGCGGTGACGAGAGTTCAGTCGCAACAGGAGGATCATCCGTGTTGATCAGCCCCGCATACGCGCAGGCTGCCGGCGGTACGTCCGGCACCGACTTGATGGCATTTTTGCCCATGGTCGCCATTTTCGTCGTCTTTTACTTTCTCCTGATCCGCCCGCAACAAAAGCGCTCCAAGGAAACCAAAACGATGCTCGAGGCGCTGCAAAAAGGCGACGAAGTCGTCTCGGCCGGCGGCATCGTCGGCAAAATCAGCAAGCTGAACGATTCCTACGCCACGGTCGAAGTCGCGCCCGGCGTCGAGATGACCATTCAACGGACCGCGATTTCGCTCTTGCTGCCGAAAGGCACCATCAAGAGCCTCTAGAGACCAAGCCGCACATTCGCGGCCGGCGCGTCTGCCTCGAAACAGCGATCCCGCCGTGCACTTTCAACCGCTGACAGCCCTATGAATCGTTACTCGGCCTGGAAATACGTCCTCATCGGCATTGCGATGTTCGTCGGCGTCGTCTACACCTTGCCGAACTTCTTTCCTGAAGTGCCGGCAGTACAGGTGTCGACCAGCAAGGCCAATATCAAGGTCGACACGTCGACGCTGCAGACCGTCGAGGACGCGCTCAAGGCGGCGAACATCGCGTATCGCGGCGAGACGATCGATCCGACCGGCATCAAGGTCCGCTTCGACGATACCGATACCCGGCTCAAGGCCAAAGACGTCCTGCAGAAGAAGCTTGGCGATGACTACATCGTCGCGTTGAATCAGGTGTCGAGCTCGCCGCGTTGGCTGGCGTCGATCGGCGCACTGCCGATGTACCTTGGGCTGGACCTCCGCGGCGGCGTGTATTTTCTGGAGCAGGTCGACATGAAAGCGGCGCTCGACAAGGCCGCCGATCGTTATCTGACCGACATCCGCTCGCTGCTGCGCGAGAAGAAGGTGCAATACTCGGGCATCGCGCGCGAGGGCCAGAACGTCGCCATCCGCTTCCGCGACGCCGCCGAGCGCGACAAGGCCAACGTCGAAATCAGCGGCGCCTTCCCCGACCTCGCGCTCAACGGCGTCGATGCGAGCGGCGAATTCAAGCTGATCGCCGGCCTCAAGCCTGAGGCGCAGAAGCGCATTCAGGACGGTGCGGTAATGCAGAACATCACCATCCTGAGAAATCGCGTCAACGAGCTTGGTGTGGCCGAGCCGATCATCCAGCAGCAGGGTGCGGACCGCGTGGTCGTGCAACTGCCCGGCGTGCAGGATACCGCGCGCGCCAAGGACATCCTCGGACGGCAGGCTACGCTGGAAATACGAATGGTCAACGACGATCCGGGCGCGCTGGAACAGGCGATCGGCGGTCAGCCCGCGCTGGGCAATGACCTCTTCACGGAACGCACCGGAGGGAAGATCCTGGTCAAGCGCCAGGTCGTGCTGACCGGCGACCGCATCAACGACGCGCAGCCGGGGTTCGACGGACGCACCAATGAACCTGCGGTGCACATCAATCTCGACGCCACCGGCGCCCGCATTTTCAAGGAGCTCACGCGCGAGAACGTCGGCAAGCGAATGGCCATCGTGCTGGTCGAAAAGGGCAAGGCCGAGGTCATCACGGCCCCGGTGATCCGGGAGGAAATCGGCGGCGGCCGCGTGCAGATCAGCGGCAGGATGAACACGCGCGAAGCGAACGACACCGCATTGCTGATGCGCGCCGGCGCACTGGCCGCGCCGATGGAAATCGTCGAAGAGCGGACCGTAGGCCCATCGCTCGGCGCGGAGAACATCCAGAAAGGCTTCGATTCCGTGCTCTACGGATTCATCGTGCTTTCCATCTTCATCTGCGTCTACTACGGACTGATGGGCATCATCTCGACCATTTCGCTGGTGGTCAACTTGCTATTGTTGATTGCGATCCTGTCGATGCTGCAGGCCACGTTGACGCTGCCCGGTATCGCCGCGGTCGCGTTGACACTGGGCATGGCCATCGACGCGAACGTTCTGATCAACGAGCGCATTCGGGAAGAGCTGCGGTGGGGCGACACGCCGCACGCGGCGATAAAGGCAGGCTACGAGCGGGCATGGGGCACGATTCTCGACTCCAATGTGACGACGCTCATCGCGGGCCTCGCGCTGCTCATTTTCGGCAGCGGCCCGGTGCGTGGCTTCGCCGTGGTCCACTGTCTGGGAATAATGACGTCGATGTTCTCCGCGGTGTTCGTCTCACGCGGGCTGGTTGCGCTCGTCTATGGCGGCCGGAAGAAGCTCGAAAAGATTTCGATCGGCCAGGTCTGGAAGCCGGGTACGGCGAAGGCAGCAGGCCAATGACGCACCCGATCGAGCGCCCGGCCCGCGGTCGAAATCCTGGTCGCTGACCAGCAAAGAGAACAGGCATGGAATTCTTCCGCATACGTACCGTCATCCCGTTCATGAAGCACGCGCTGGTGTTCAACGTGATTTCGTTGGTCACCTTCCTGCTTGCCGTCGTGTTCCTGGCTACGCGCGGTCTCAATCTCGGGGTCGATTTCCGGGGTGGAACGGTCATCGAGATCGCGTACAGCCATTCCGCCGACCTCACGCGCGTCCGCAGCGTGATCGACAAAATGAATCTTGGCGAGTTCGCGGTGCAGAGCTTCGGCAGCTCCAACAGCGCTCTTATCCGCCTGCCGCTCAAGGAGGGTTTGTCGAGCGCGCAACTCTCCGAGCGGGTCATGACCACGCTCAAGGCCGACGACGCAACCGTCAGTCAGCAGCGCGTCGAATTCGTCGGCCCTCAAGTCGGCAAGGAACTCTATGAAAATGGCGCGCTGGCGCTGCTGTTGGTGAGCATCGGCATCGTCGCTTATCTCGCGCTTCGGTTCGAATGGCGCTTCGCGGTGTCGGCGATCGCCGCCAATCTGCACGACGTGATCATCATTCTCGGTTTCTTCGCGGTCTTTCAATGGGAGTTTTCACTTCCCGTGCTGGCGGCAATCCTCGCGGTCCTCGGCTATTCGGTCAACGAATCGGTCGTGATCGCCGACCGGATCCGGGAGAACTTTCGCAAGATGCGCAAGGCCACGGTTCCCGACGTCATCAACGGCGCGATCACCAGCACCCTGTCGCGCACCATCATCACCCATGGCTGCACATTGATGATGGTGCTTTCGATTCTGTTCTTCGGCGGCGAGACGCTGCACTACTTCGCACTGGCGCTGGCGATCGGAATCTGCTTCGGTATCTACTCTTCGGCGCTGGTGATGGCGTCTCTGGTCATGTGGCTCGGCGTGTCGCGCGAAGATCTCGTCCGGCCCGACAAGAGAAGCGGAGCGGGAGCGCGGGAAAAAATCCTGCCCTGACGCACCGCGGCCAGGCCTCCGGCGGTCGGCCTCATGATCACCACGCTCCTCTACTCGCTGTTGGCGCTCGACCAGTCGCTGTCCGCGCTAGCCGCCGACCACGCGGGACTGATGTTCGCCGCGATGTTCGTCGTGATCTTCGCCGAGACGGGGCTGGTTGTCTTTCCGCTGCTTCCGGGAGACTCGCTGCTGTTCGTGGCGGGCACCGTCGCCGCCGCCAGCGGCGTCGATGTCCATCTGCTGGCGCTGACGCTGCTGGCCGCGGCCGTCCTTGGGGATTCGGTCAATTACTCCATCGGACGCTTCATCGGCCCCAGAGTCCTTTTGCGCCCGCGCGAATCGCGGCTGGGCCGCTGGCTGAAGCCGCAATACATGGACAGGACACATCGCTTTTACGAAAAATACGGCGGCTTCACCATCATCATCGGCCGCTTCGTACCGATCGTGCGCACGTTCGCACCGTTCCTTGCCGGTGTCGGCCAAATGCGATATCGGAAATTTCTGGCCTACAACGTCATGGGCGGAGCCGCGTGGGTCAGCCTGCTTACGTATTCCGGCTATTTGTTCGGAAATATCCCGTGGGTCAAGGACAACTTGGCGTGGATGGTTATCGGCATCGTCGCCGTCTCGCTGATGCCTATCGCGTTCCAGTGGATACGGGAACAGCGGGCACGCAAGCAGAGCCCGAAAAAGCTCAAACGGTAACCGGCATATCGGCGGCGGCGGCTAGACCCGACGTGCGAGCTTTGCGGCGTTGCCGATGTAAGTCGCCGGAGTCAGCGCCTTGAGCCGCGCTTTTGCATCCACGGGGATCGCGAGACCATCGATGAAAGCATGAAGCGATTCACGCGTCATGCCGCTCTTTCCCCGCGTCAGGGCCTTCAGTTGCTCATACGGATTGGGTGCGCCGTAACGCCGCATGACCGTCTGAATCGGCTCGGCCAGCACTTCCCAGTTGGCGTCGAGATCGGCGGCAATTCTCGCCGGCTCGACTTCCAGCCTGGCGAGACCGTTCCGGCACGACACGAACCCGAGCAGAGCGTACCCGAGCGCGACGCCTATGTTGCGCAGCACCGTCGAATCGCTCAAGTCGCGTTGCCAGCGGGAGATCGGAAGCTTGTCCGCGAGATGCCGCAGCAACGCATTGGCGAGCCCGAGATTGCCCTCCGAATTTTCGAAGTCTATCGGATTCACCTTGTGCGGCATGGTCGACGACCCGATCTCGCCCTGGTGCAGCTTTTGCCTGAAATAACCGAGCGAGACGTAGCCCCAAAGATCGCGATCGAGATCGATGACGATGGTGTTCACCCGCGCGAGCGCGTCGAACAGTGCCGCCATGCCGTCGTGCGGCTCGATCTGCGTCGTGTAAGCATTGAATTCGAGCCCGAGCTCGGTCACCACCTTGCGCGCCAGTGACTCCCAATCGATTGCGGGGTACGCCGCAAGATGCGCGTTGTAGTTACCGACGGCGCCGTTGATCTTGCCCGGCAGCACCACTTCCTCGAATGACGCGCGCGCGCGATCGAGGCGCGAGACGACGTTGGCCATTTCCTTGCCCAGGGTCGTCGGCGTCGCCGCCTGGCCGTGCGTACGCGAGAGCATCGGCAAGGCCGCGTGATCGTGGGCGAGCATGCGCAGATCGCCCGTCAGCGCGGCAAGCGCCGGCAACAGGACGGCCCGGCGCGCATCGGAGAGCATCAGTCCATGCGCCAGATTGTTGATGTCCTCCGAAGTGCAGGCGAAATGGATGAACTCCGTGGCACGCATCATTTCAGCAACGTCCGCGAATCGTTCCTTCAGCCAATATTCGACGGCCTTGACGTCGTGATTGGTGGTGCGCTCGATCGCCTTGATACGCTCGGCATCGGCAATGCTGAAGTCGCGCGCGACATTCGAGAAAAGCGCGCGCGTCGTGGTGG
>JADGRP010000075.1 GCA_017880805.1 Burkholderiales bacterium | reverse complement strand
CATGGTGCCCATCGCACCGTCCAGAATCAGGATGCGCTGCTTGAGGAGGCTCTCCAGCAACGCGGTCTTGTCGGTAACTTGGTGCATTTGCCGCTCCAGAAACAAAAAACCCGTTCAGCTGCCGCCGCGCGGGTTCCCGTCGAAAGCCGCTTTAGCTGCATTTGTAGAGCGCCCGCAAGCTAGGGTCAAATCGGCGCTATGACTGGAAGTTAAGGGCTGGCGCGCGGATTGTCAACCCGCTACCGCGCATTCGATGCAATTGGCTGATTCGTTGTGTGCCCTACGGAGGCGGCAACGCTGTCGCCAGCACGGCATTGGTCAGGCCCTTGTCTGCCAGCGATAGCGTGCCACTCGCGTTCACGTCACGCAGGAAGTTGGCCGCCGTCACCGTCTGCGCCAACACGGCATTGACCAGGCCCAGGTCGGCCAGACTTACCACCCGGTTCTGATTGACATCGCCGTGCAGGAAACCGATCCGCGCCGATGCGGCGCCGCCCGACCCGCCGTCGCTCGATGCCACATTGCTTGCGTTCAGCGTCACATACTGAATGTTCGGCACGCCGCTCAATCCAACGCGCATCTCGTTGCCGCTGAACGTCGGGGGCGCCTGCGGTAGCGATGCCCTCCGCCACGGAGACGTTCCCCGAAATCACGGGCTTGTCGAAGGTGACGACGATCGTATGCGCCGGTCCCATCCGTTACTCGGTTGTCGGATTGTTCGGTGTCGGGGCCAGCGCCAAGTCGAACGTTCCCGCGCCCCCGTGAATCTTGCGCGATCCCAGGGTCGTCACGACCGGGGGTGAGGCGCCCGTCGCAAGAACGCACTGCGAAAATTCGAACGTCCTGCCGCCCGGGTCGCGCGCGTAAGCGGTAATGAAGCTCTGCCCGGCTGGAATGGCGAAATGGACCGTCGTAAAGCTGGTGCTGCATCCGGGCGACGGACCTGGAACGGCTGATTGAATTCCCAGCGATGTCGTTCCCTCTCCAAAGCCCGAGGGATCGCATGCCGGGCTGGAAAAGAATTCGAGCGTGTGGGCGAACCCCGGTGTGCTGTTGAACGTGACATCGATCGTCACCAATCCGCCGGCAATCGTTGCGGCGTTAAGCACCGGGAAGTTCTGCAAGCGTGCTGGGACCGTGCGTTACGATTCCGTCGAGGGCATTCGCGACGGCAATTGTGCCGGTTGCGTCGGTGCCGATGAAGTTGCCGACGATCACATTCGAGGTAGCGCCAGAGCTCAGGATGGCGACACCGTTGCCGTCGTTGCCGGAGATGACGTTGCGTTGACCGAACGCCGGATTGCCGCCGATTTGACTGTTGTTGGCAGCAATGTCCACGCCGCCGCCGTTGGCAAGCGCCGCGGTACCGCTCGCATTGGTGCCGATATAGTTACCTTGAACCGTATTGTTGTTCTCGGCCAGCGAAATGCCGTTGAGGGCGTTGCCCGAGATCACGCTACGTATCGGCGGACCGATACCGCCGATCGTGCCGAACAGCCCGTGCGAATTGGCAACTTCTATGCCGTTCCCACCGTTTGCCAGCGCCGCGGTGCCCGTGACGTCGGTTCCGATGAAGTTTCCTTGAATAGTGATAAAGTTTGTGTCGATCGTGGGCGCGATCTGAATTCCGGCCAGCGCGAACCGGTTGATCACGAGTCCTTTGATCAGGGTACTGGGCGCATTCTGCACCGTGAGCCCGTTCGCGGCGCCCGCACTCGCGCCATCGAGTTCGATCAGCAGGTTGGCGTCATTTCCCACCGACAACGTATTGGCGCTGGCCCCTGGCTGCGAGTAGCCGTTGATCGTGACGGTTTCGACAATCGCAGGCAACGCGCTGGTCGGCGCGATCGACCGAAACCCGCCGCCGCCGATGTTGAAGTTGATGGTGTTCGCTCCCGCGTTGAGGTTTGCAAACAGGATCGCGTCGCGGAGCGAACAAGTGCCGGTCCCTGTGGTCGCGCAACCAGGACTATGCAGCGTGTCAGTGCCGTCATTGACGAGAATGGTCGCCGCGCCTGCCGAGTGGCCTGCGATCGCGACGACCATGGCAAGCGCAAACCTCGCGAGGGCAACTGCCGTCATATTGACCTCCTCTTCGATGGCAGAATCTTATTGCATCGGGCGGATGGCATCAACTTCGGCGCGGACGGATGCCGTCGACCCAGCCTGATTCGAGTACCATGCGCGGCTGGCCCAGCGACTTAACTTCGGGGAAATTCGCGGAAATTCGATGCTCGATTCCCATATCCGACACCTTCTCGACACGGTCTTCAACGTACCGCCGGGCACGGCGCAACCCGACATAGCCGCGCTGCGAAAAGCGGCCGAAGAAGCGCCCAAGCGTCTGGGCGGCTCACCGGAAACGCTTGCCTCGGTAAGCAACGCAAGCGCCGCAGGCGTATCGTGCGCAATCGGATTGCGCGTTTACCGGCCGGAGACGACATCGGCGCTTCCGCTGCTCTTGTACGCGCACGGCGGCGGCTGGGTCACCGGATCGCTCGATTCGCACGATCGCGTCTGCCGGATGCTCGCCAACCGCCTGCCCGCGGTCGTGGTTGCAGTAGACTACCGATGCGCGCCGGAGCATGCGTATCCCGCGGCGCTAGACGACTTCGAAACTGCGTGGCACTGGGCGCGCATGCACGCCAGCAAGCTCGGCGCCGACGGCGTGCGCTTTGTCGTCGCAGGCGACAGCTCGGGAGGCAACCTTGCCGCCGCGCTGACGCTGCGAATTCGAGCCCGCGGCGCGCTGCTGCCGGACCTGCAATTGCTGCTCTACCCCGCGCTCGACGCGAGGTGCTCGCGCGCGTCGTATCGCGAATTCGCCGCCGGCTACAACCTCACCGGCCCACAAATGGCATGGTATTGGGAAACCTACCGCGCCGGCGCCGCGGTCGACGCGACCGAGCTCTCGCCGCTCGCCGCCGCGGATCTTTCCGGCCTCCCCCTCGCCGTCATTGCCGTCGCTGAATACGACGTGCTGCGCGACGACGGCGTCGACTACGCGCGCGCGCTCACCGCGGCCGGTGTGCCGGTTCGAGTCGTCCATTGTGACGGCATGATCCATGGTTTCCTGCGCTGGGACGGCGCGGTCCCTGCAGCGAGGACCTGGATCGACGCGATCGCAGCTGCCGGCCGCAACGCGCTCGCCGGCCATGTTTGAAGCGCCCGCGCCAGCGTGCTAGTGTGCTGTAAGCGAACTTCTGACTCGGCACAGCGTAATGCCAGATTCGCGCCTCGGCACGACGACCGGACGTTCCCTTCCGTCTGCGCCCCATTGCGGAGCGCTGTCCGCGCTTTTTCACGATGCTGACAATCCGTGGGCGTCGGACGAGGAGGTTGCGTGGTATATCGCGCGGCTTCCGCGCGACGCCGGCACAGTGCTCGCGCCGATGTCGGGTTCCGGGCGGATGCTGGTCCCACTCCTCGACGCAGGCTTCATCGTCCATGGCGTCGACGTTTCCGAGCCCATGCTCGCGAGTTGCGCCGCGCGTCTTGCTTCGGCGGGTCGCGACACGCAGCTCTTTCGTCAGGACGTCACCGCGCTCAATCTGCCGTTTCGCTATTGCGCGGCGTTCATCGCGGGCGGCTCGTTTCAGTTGCTGACAGGAAGGCACGCCGCGATCGACGCCTTGCTGCGCATACGCGCGCATTCGATCGCACCGGGGTTGTTATTGCTGGACCTGTCGATTCCGGATCAGGCCGAGCATCCGCCAGGTGCCGCCGTCATCGAAGTTCGCCATGCGGTGCTCGCCGACGGTACGCAGCTCGCCTGCCGCTCGGAACGGGTAGTCGATATCCAGAAACGCCGGATCCGCACCCAGACTCGATACGAACGACGCGAGCGCAGCCGGATCGTCGCGCGCGAGGATGAAACGATGATGATGACCTGGTATGACGAGGCGCAGATCAGCACGCTTCTTGTCGATGCCGGGTATCGCGACGTGCGCATCGAGGCGCCGGCGACCAAGGGTCCGAACGCGCGACATTTCGCGGTCAGCGCTAGAGCATCGGACTGATCCGCCAACTTCGGCCAACGGCGGCCGAATGAACCCTTCCTTACCAGCTCCCCGAGCTGCCGCCGCCGCCCGAGCTTCCGCCACCGCCGGAGAAGCCTCCTCCGCCACCCGATGAGGATCCTCCGAACGAGCTGCCCGAGCTGCTCATGACAAAACCGCCGACGTTCGCGGTCCCCTTGGTCTTGAGGTCGGTCGCTGCCTTCTTGTACCACTCGGTACGGGACAGGATCAGCTTGGTGATCGGATAGCCGATGACATACGTGGCAAGCAGTCCCAGCGTGCCGCGCGTACCGATGATCATGAGAGGAAACATCGCCCAGAACGGGATCAGAAAGACGTAGAGAAACCAGCCCACGCCGGGCGTCATGATGCCGATGAAGGTAAAGAGCCCGATGATGCCGAAGATGAACGCCCCGAGCAGAATTCGCTCCGGCCATGCCAGATTCGGCTCGTTGAAGTGCATCGACGGACTGTCGTTCTTCGCTTCCGGCGACACCGCATTCGCCGACGAGGTTACGTCGCCCTTGCCCTCGAGCTGGGCGATGATCGCGGCAACGCCGAGTTCGATTCCCTGGTCATAGTCACCGGCCTTGAAACGCGGCGTCATCACGTTGCGGATGATCCGGCTCGAGGCGACGTCGGTCAGCGTGCCTTCCAGTCCGTAGCCGACCTCGATGCGCATCTTATGGTCGTTCGGAACGACGACCACCAGCACGCCGTTGTTTGCCTCTTTCTTTCCCAGCTTCCAGTTCTCGAACACCCTGGTCGCGTACTCCTCGACCGGCATGCCGTTGATTGTCGCGATGGTGAGAATGGCGATCTGGTTTCCCGTCGCCAGTTCATGCGCCTTCAGTGTCGCAGTCAGCCGCTCGCGCGTTGCGGGTTTGAGAATTTCGGCATTGTCGACGACGCGTCCGGTGAGGTAGGGAACCTCGGGCGCTTCGGCGGCCAACGCAACTGACGCGAACGAGGCAACTGAGGCAACTGAGACAACTGGGACAAGCGAGGCGGAACAAACGGAACAAACCAGCGCCGGCGCGAACAGGCCCCACAGAAGCATCACGATAGCGCGCCGCGCGGCGGTCATGCGTTGCCACTTTCGTCGATAGGGCGATCGGGCAGTTCGTTGTCCGCCCCGGGCGCCGCCCTCAGGCCCTTGGCGGCGAGCAGCTCCTCGGCGCCCGCCAAGCCTGCCTGCAACGCGTCGGCGAAGCGGCGCTCGCGCAAGAGTGGCGTCATGCGCGCAATAACCGGCCGCCACTCCGGCTCGCTCACGCTCCGCTGCAGGCCGACGTCGGTGAGAATCTCCACCCTGCGCTCGAAACAGCTGACGAGAATCAGAGCCGCGTTTCGTTCCCGTGTTCTGAACATCTCGTGGCGCAGAAACAACGACTCGGCGTGGCGGCGCACCTCGAAATCGCGCCGGGTCGAGCGCAGAAAAATTCGCGCGTAGGCGGGAACGAATATCGCCAGCAATGCGCTCGCGCCGCCCACACTCAGGATCGTTACGGTGTCGACCAAGGCGGCATTCGCGGTAATCCACTGCGGCCGCGCCGCATCGGCGACGACCAACGCCAGCCCCGAAAGCACCGCACCTAACGCAAACGCTTTCCACGGCAGCTCGACGTGTGCGTCTGCCTTGTCGATGATCGCTGCGATGACCTGGACCCCGACCCGCGCTTCGACCTCTCCGGATCTCGCCTCGATCGCGCTGGCTTCGGCCACGCTCAACAGCATTGCGGAAGCGCTCCCAATTCCGCTATTCCACAGGCTCGCAATCGTCGCATCGCGCCGTCACTTCAATTCGAGGTTCATATAGACAACGCCGGCGAGCGGGTTGTCGTAATATGCGCCGCACTCGCGAAAGCCGAGGCCCGCATAAAGCGCGCGCGCCGGCGTCATCCATTCCAGCGTATCGAGCTTGAGTTCGCGATAACCGATCGCGCGCGCCTCGGCGATCAGATCTTCCGCCAGTCGATAGCCCCAGCGTTCGCCGCGACGCGCGGGCTGTACGTACATGCGCTTGACTTCGGCCAGTCCCTCGCTGTCCAACGGCCGCAGCGCGATGCAGGCGAACGCATCATGCGTCGTTCCCGCGAGCAGCAGCCTGCCGTGAGGCGGCGCGTATGCACCTGGCAGCGCTTCCAACTCCTCGGCGAATCCCTGAAAGCACAGATCGACCTTGAGCCACTGCGCGTATTCGACAAAGAGCGCACGGGCACGCGCGATGTCATCGGTCGTCGTCGCCTGCCGAATACCTGCCGCGGCCGACGCAGCATGCTTGTCGCTCAGCTCGTCCGTTCGCACGAACCCACCTTGATTTCGCTGCCCTGAAAATCGCTTTGCATTTCCCTGAGCTTGGCCATCGCCTGGGCCGGCGGGTCGCGCACCACCAAGACGGTCTGTTGTACCGACTGGGCTCGAGGCCCCACCTTCGCCGTTTTGACACCCTGGCCCTGGAGCGCGGCGAGGCGCGCCTGCGCAGCCTCCTCGGTGCTGAAAACACCGAGCGATATTGCCGTGCGCTGCGGTCCGAGCTCGACCGGAAGAATGTCGCGCACTCCCTGTGCCTTGAGCTCGGTCACCAGCTTGTCGACCGCGGCCCTGGTCGCCAGCGGCGGGATGAACACCCAGTAATTGGCAATTACTTCGACTTTTCTCTGCGTTATCAGCCTGCCGAGGTCCAGTGGCTCGAGCCGCGTCTGCGCACGCACCCGGTCCGCGTCGGACATCGGTCCCCATTCGACGCATACATCGGCCAGCGAGGCGACCTTTGCCGGACCGAGCGCTGCCACCTGCTGGGGCGTCAACAGTTTGATTTTGTCCGGCTGTACCTGCTGCACGAGGCGCGCGGCTTCGCCGCTGCCGACACTGTCGAGTCTGATGAAGCCGAACAGCGTGAGATTGGCGAGCAGCAGCAGGAAGACGAGCGTTCTCATGTTTGAATTGCCAAGGCCAGCACGCCCTCGAGTACCAGATTATCCACGACGTCGACCGGCTCTGTCAGGTGCGGCGCGATGTCCGCCGCGGCGCCGCCGCTCAGGAAACACTTCGTCGGCAAGTCGGCCGTGGCGAGCCGCGCGCGCATTTGCTCGACTGCGCCACAGACCGCCTGCACGACGCCGGAAAACATCGCATCGGCGTTGTTCACGGGAAAGTCATGATAACGCCCAGGCGGCATCTTCATATTGGGCGTGTTCGCCGCCAAAGCCTGCAGCATCAGGTTGGGTCCGGGTAGGATCACGCCACCGCGAAAAACGCCGTCGCCGTCGAGCGCATCGACCGAAACCGCGGTGCGGGCGGTGACCACCACGCATGGCGCGGGAAAGAGCTCCTCGACCGCCCGCTGCCGGGCGGCGACCATTGCCGCCCAGCGATCCGCGCCGAGCTGCGATGGCAGCGCATAGCGGTTGGTGACGCCGGCCGCGTACTCGGAGGCGATCAGCCAATCCGGCATGGTCCGCCAGCGCAACAGTTGCGCCTCGACGCGAACGCGCGTGGCCTCGCCGGCAACGTTGACACCGACCACCCTCGCCGGACGCGGCAGGTTCTGCCATTCGCGCAAGGCCAGCGTGCCGATATCCTGGTTGCGCACGGCGCCCTGCGCGACCCAACCGTGTTCGCCCGCGAGTCCCCACGTCAGGCGGCTGTGGCCGGAATCGAGGACCAATAGCATGGCGCCTCGCGCTCAACCACGCCTGAGCGACACTTCGCCGCTGACGAACCTCACGCGCCGGCCGCGCTGATCGAGCACCAACGCGCCGCTTGCGTCAACGCCGACGACGTCCCCGGCGGCGACGCTGCCGTCCGGAAGTAGCACGCGCACCGGTTTTTTTTGCAGCGCATGCCGGCGCTGCCACTCGGCAACAAAGGGCGCGAATCCTTCGCGCGCGTAGCGTTCCAGCAACTGGTACAGTTCGGCAAGAATGAAAGCCAACAGGCGGTTGCGGTCCAGCGCGCGTTCCTTGTCGATAGCCGCCAGATCGGTGACCGGCTGCGCGATGTCGCGGCGCGCGGTCGAAGGCAAACGCACGTTCAAGCCGACGCCGATGATCGCCAGCGCGGGGCCGAGCGCGTCACCGGATATCTCGATCAGAATGCCGCCGATCTTGCAGTGACGATGGACCAGGTCGTTCGGCCATTTGAGCTGGACGTCCTTGAAGCCGGCCGCGTCCAGCGCGCGCCCCAGTGCAACGCCGACCGCAAGCGACAAGCCGGCGAGAAAACCCGCGCCCTGCTCGAAGCGCCAGCCCAGAGAAAAAGTGAGACTGCCGCCGGCGACCGCGGTCCATTTGCGCCCGCGACGACCCCGGCCCGCGGTCTGCCACTCGGCGACGAGCACCTGGCGATCGACCGCCTGGCGCGCGGCGCGACGCAGCAATTCAGTGCTGGTCGAATCGACACTGTCGGCGACTTCGATCTTCAGCCGTGGCGCCGTGGCCCTCAGCGCGGCGACGATCGCGTCGCGATCGAGGAAGGGCACCGGATCGACCAGGCGATAGCCGACCCCGCGAACGCGCTCGAGCGTGAAGCCAGCCGCTTCCGAGGCGCTCAAAATCTGCGACACACGCGCACGCGTCACGCCGGTCGCCGCGGCAAGCGCTTCACCCGAATGGAGCTTTCCGTCAGAAAGCCGCCGCAGCAGGGCGAACCCTAGGGGAGAGAGTACGGAAGTGGCGGCCATGGACAGGCAAATATTATTTGGCAGAGCGTCGGCGTGGCGCAGGCGGTTCGGCGCCGGCGAAATTGTGCGCGATTGCCGCGTTATTCCGCGGGCCTTTTGCCCGGCTTGTCCTCGAGCACGCCACGACGAATCTGGTCCAATTCGATCGATTCGAACAGCGCTCGAAAGTTTCCTTCACCGAAGCCTTCGTTGCCCTTGCGCTGGATGATCTCGAAAAAGATCGGGCCGATCACCGTCGACGTGAAGATCTGCAGCAGCATTTCATCCTTGGCCGGCGCGCCATCGAGCAGTATGCGCTGTGCCTTAAGCCTTTGCGCATCTTCCTTGTGGCCGGGAAGACGCGTCGCGAGCGCCTCGTAGTACGTGTCAGGCGTGTCCTGGAACGCGACCTTGCGCTCGCGCAGTGCAAAGACCGTAGCGTAAATGTCACGCGCGGCGAGCGCGATATGCTGGATGCCTTCGCCGCGATAGGCGACCAGGTATTCCTGGATCTGGCTCTTGTCGTCCGAGCTTTCGTTGATGGGGATGCGTATCTTGCCGCACGGGCTGGTCATCGCCTTGCTCTTCAGGCCCGTCAGCTTGCCCTCGATGTCGAAGTAGCGCACCTCTCGGAAGTTGAACAGGCGCTCGTAGAAGCTCGCCCATTCTTCCATCCGGCCGCGATGAACGTTGTGCGTCAGGTGATCGATCGAGACCAGCCCTGCTCCTTGGGGATGCTGATCGACGCCGGGAAAAGGGACGAAGTCGATGTCGTAAATGGAAACGCCGCTGCCCTTGCCGGGGTAGCGATCGACAAGATAAATCAGCGAATCGCCGATGCCCTTGATCGCCGGAATGTGAAGCTCCATCGGCCCCGGGTGCGCTTCCACTCCCCAGGCGCCCTGCTCGATGAGCGTGTTGTAGGCGTGCGCGGAATCCTTGACCCGAAAGGCCATCGCACAGATCGACGGGCCGTGGACGCGCGCGAAGCCCTGCGCAAAACTATCCTTTTCGGCGTTGACGATAAAGTTGATGTCGCCCTGGCGGTATAACAGCACGTTCTTGGAGCGATGCTTGGCAATCGCGCTGAAGCCCATTTGCTCGAACAGCACGCCGAGTGCGGCGGGATCCGGCGCGGCATATTCGACGAACTCGAAACCGTCGGTTTGAAGCGGATTTTCCCAGAGCGAGGGTGCAGCCGTTGCCATCGATCGTTCTCCCGCGAATTCCACTTGCTGCGCCAGCGGTGAAGCTTTGCGCCCGGCGCTATTGGCGCACGATGTTCACGCCGGCAAGCTTCTCCTGCGCCTCGAGCAGGGACGCAATGTACTTGTCGCCGAAGCCCAGAAGATTGGCGTTGACCATGCTCTGATGCACGGCCTCGCCAACGATCCCCGTCGACGGCAGCGCCTCGACGAAGTGAGTGTAATAGCGCAGATCCTTCATCGCATTCGAGAGCGTGAACTTGAGCCCGCTCAAGTCGCCGCTCTCGAGCATCTTGCCGACGATCATCTGAAAAACTCCGGAATTGACGCCGCCAGCGGAAATGATCTCGTGCAGCTTCCTGATCGACACGCCCGACTTGGCGCACGCGGCGCATGCCTCGGCGGTCGCGGTCGCGATCGACATTGCGATGAAATTATTAATCAGCTTGACCATGTGGCCATGCCCCGGCCCGCCGACGTGGATGACGTTTTCACAGTACGCGGAGAACACCGGCTTCAGCTGCGCAAAGGTCGCATCGTCGGCCCCGACCATGGTGTTGAGCCGGCCTTCTTCGGCTTCCTTTGGCGTCCGGGCGAGCGGCGCGTCGACATACTTGGTTCCCTTCTTAGCCAGATCGTCGCGGATCTTCGCCGTCGACGACGGCTCGGCGGTCGACGTATCGACCACGACCAATCCATCCCGGGCCGCGCTCAGGATTCCGCTCTCGCCGTAGATGATTTCCTCAATCTGCGGCGATCCGGTCACGCAAAGAATCACGACATCCGACGCGTGCGCCAGCTCGGCATGGGTTTTCACCTCTTTCGCGCCCGCGGCAAGAATGTCCTCCGCCGGCCCGCGATTCCTGTGCAGACACACCGTCAGCGGAAAGCCCTTGGCAACGAGGTTTTTGGCCATGCCGTGGCCCATCAATCCCAGGCCAACGAAGCCAATTCGCGGCTTGTCCGTGCTCATGATCGTCCTTTCGGGAAACGCTTTCAGGGGCCGCCGGACGGTTCGCGGCGAGGCACCCGCCGCGAACGAAAGGCGCTCACCCTCATCGCCTATCCGGGCGGCAATCTCGTCGTGGCTTCTTCTTCGACAAGACTCTAATTCTACCTCAGTCGACCGCCGCTGGCTCCGGGAGCGGCAAGCTGGCCCGCCAACGTTCGTACCAGGTCAGCACCACTCCGCTGCCGGCAATGGTCACGATGCCCGCAAGCGTCCACGCGTCCGGAAACGTCCCGAACACCAGCCAACCCGCCAGCGTCGACCACACCAATTGCATGTAGGTGAACGGCGCGATCGCGGAAACCGTCGCGCGTTGAAATGCGAGGATGAAAAGAAAATGGCCCAGCGTGCCGACCGCGCCGATGGCGACGAACATGGCCACGTCCGCGATCGGGAACCAGGTGTCGTAATGCAGAAATGGAACCAGCGCCGACATCATTAACATACCCACGAGCGCCGGAAAGAAAAGCAGCACCATCGAATTTTCTCCCGCGAGCCTGCGCGTCATGATCTGGAAAGTCGCATACAGCGCCGCGGAGGCGAGCGCCAGCAGCGACGCGGGCGTCAGCATCGAGCTTCCGGGGCGAACGATCAAAATCATGCCGATGAAGCCCGCGATGACGAACGCCCAGCGCGGAATCGTGATGCGCTCCTGGAGGAACGTCGCAGCCATCAGGGTCACGATCATCGGTGACGAATAGTTGAGTGCGGTCGCCTCGGCGAGCGGCAGAAACTTGAGCGCCGAGAAGAAGCTGAGCGAGGACGCGATCAGCACGATGCCCCGCACCAGGTGCGCCTTCCGCTGCTTCGTGCGCACCAGTCCCCAGCGCATGGTGGGGCCGAGGACTGCGGTCATCACCAGCACCTGCATGCCCCAGCGCGCCCAGACCAGCAGCGGCACCGGATAGCGCTGGCTCAGGTACTTGACGCTGACGTCCAGCGACGTGAAGCACGCCGTCGCGGCGACGATCATCAGGAGTGCCGATAACGGCAGGTGCGTCGTGCGCGGCATCAGCGGCCTGATGATAAGGGCGCGAGCGTGCGCGGAACGGCTGCGATCGAATGCGGAGTTGGAAACTGCATCTTTGGAGTATCGTACGCCGGTTGCCAGTGTACTGAGTCAGAAGTTCCGAAGATAAAGGAGCGGATGAAATCGGCCGGCAGGCTAGGCGCGAGGCCGAAAGCGTACCTCTTGGTACGGTGAGGCCTAGCAACGCAGCATGACGGCCGCGCATTGCCCAATGAGCGCCGCGAACTATCGAGCGAATTTCTGATTCAGTACACTGGGCCAGAGTGGCTGTCGATAATACGCGGCAAGACGTCAAACAATCTCGACAGGCAAGCGAAAGATCGGCGCAGGCACAGGATTAGCGGGGAGCCATGAGCGACAAAAATAAGTGGATGATCTTCGGCGCCAACGGCTACACCGGCCGCCTGATCGCGAAAGAAGCAAGACGACAAGGTCTCGCGCCAATTCTGGCCGGCCGCAACGCGACAGCGATCGACGGATTGGCCCGCGAGCTGTCATTGACCAGCAGCGCGTTCGACCTTTCCGACCGCGCCGCGGCGCGAACAGCGCTTGCCGATGTGGCGGTGGTCGCCAACTGCGCGGGGCCGTTCTCCGCCACCAGCCAGCGCATGATCGAGGCGTGTCTGGCGACACGCACGCATTATGTCGACATTACCGGCGAAATCGCGGTCTTCGTCGATGCGCAGCGCCAGCACGACGCCGCGCGCGAGGCCGGAATCGTGCTGTGCCCGGGTGTGGGATTCGACGTCATCCCGACCGACTGCGTCGCCGCGTGCCTGAAGGAAGCACTGCCTGATGCGACGCACCTGGCGCTTGGGTTCGCCGGTGGGGGCGCGATCAGCCCTGGCACCGCGAAAACGTCGATCGAAGGCCTCAAGCTCGGGGGCAGAGTGCGCACGGCCGGAAATATCGTCGAAGTACCGCTTGCTTATCGCGCGCGCATGATCGACTTCGGAGCGGGCGAGCGGCTGGCCGTAACTTTTCCTTGGGGCGATGTCGCGACCGCTTTTTTCAGCACCGGTATTCCAAATATCGAGGTCTACATCGCAAGCTCACCGGCGGCGCTGTTGCGCTTGCGCAGGCTGAATCGCATTCGGCGATTGCTCGCCGTTGCGCCGCTGCAGGCGGTGGCGAAGCGAATCGCGGGCCGCGTGAATACCGGACCTTCATCCGAGCGTTATGCGTCCGGCACGACGTATGTCTGGGGCGAAGCGCGCAACGGCAACTGGTCTAAACGCGTGGCGCGCCTCACCACCAGCAACGGCTATCGTCTCACCGTAGATGGTGTCCTGTTGGCAGTTCCGGCCTTGCTCGCTGGCGCGCCCACCGGCGGCTACTACACGCCCTCGCAATTGATGGGTCCACGCTGTGTCGAGACGCTGCCGGGATCGAGCACGATCGAAATCAGTTAGCCGTCGCCAGTCCGCGCTCCATCTCGTCCATGCAGTCCGGCGAAACGTGCGCCGCGATTGTCGCGAAACGGCGATAATGAAACTTTTGTGCGCCGCGCCAAGCTTCGGGGCGTCGCAATTGTCCAGGAGCCATGATGATTGCAGGACAAATTGGAGCGGTCGCCATCGCCGCGCTTGCCGGCGTTGGATTTTTGTCCGCCACCGTGTTGCACGCGCAGGCCCAGCAAGCCGTGCCCCAGCGGGCGAGAGTGGTCATTCAGGTCAGCGATGCCGATACTGGCAAATGGAATCTCGCGCTCAACAATGCCAAGAACATTCAGACCGACCTCGGCGCGGCCAACGTCGATGTCGAGATCGTTACTTACGGCCCCGGCATCGGCATGCTGAAGCTCGATTCGGCGGTGGGCGGACGGATCGACGAAGCAACGGCCGCCGGCGTCAAGGTCATCGCTTGCGAGAACACCATGCGAGGCCAGAAACTGACCCGAGCCGACATGTTGAACGGCATCGGCTATGTCCCCGCCGGCGTGGTCGAGTTGATGTCGAGGCAGCAGCAGGGATGGGCGTACATCCGGCCCTGAGTTGCCCTCAGTTGCCCTCAGTTGGCCTCAGTTGCCAGTAGGCGCTATCGGTCTTGCGCGTGAACGCGGGCAGGGATGCCCGATGTTCCGAGATCCCAGAACAGTCCAGTCATGATCTGCAGCCCTTCGCGCGCGACCCGCGCGAGCATGTGCTCATCGGGCGCGTGTTGCGAGCACGCTGGATAAGAGTGCGGCACCCAGATCGTCGGCAGGCCGAGCACGTCCGCGAAACAATCGTTGGGTAAGGATCCGCCGAGGTTCGGCAGTATGGCCGGCGGCACACCGGTCGTTGCCGCGATCGATGCGCTCGCCCAATGCACCCATGGGTTATCCGGATCCAGCCGAGTCGCGGCCATCGGCTCCATGCTCGCCTGACGCAGCTTCACCATGGAAAATCCGCGGCCGTCCAGATGCGCGCGAATCGCCGGAATAAACGTGTGCCAATCGCATCCGGCGACAAAGCGGAGCTGCAGGTGCGCGCTGGCGCGCGGCGGAATCGCGTTCACAGGATGCTCGGGATTGCCGGTGCGAAACGCGAGCACTTCCAATGCGTTCCAGCCAAAGACGCGCTCCGCCGGCGTCAGCGCCGGTTCTCCCCAATCGGCGTCGATCGCGGGGCCGCCGGGCTCGCCGGGCTCGATATCGGCGAGCGCGTGTCGCACCGAATCGGGAATCGGCGGCGGGCGCAATGCATCAACCAGGATGCGCCCGCGCGCATCGACCATGGATGCGATGGCATTGGCGAGTATGGTTCCCGGATTGGCGAGCAGCCCTCCCCAATTGCCCGAATGGTGCGCCCCTTCGCGCAGCACAACGTCGAGGTCGAAGTTGAATGCACCGCGCGAGCCGAGAAAGATGGTCGCCCGTTCAGACGACAACCGCGGCCCGTCGGAGGCGATCAGGACGTCGGCGCTCAAGCGTTCGGCGCGCCGCTCGCATGTCATGCGCAGTCCCGGCGAGCCGATTTCCTCTCCCATCTCGAGCAGCAGCTTGGCGTTGAACCCCAGCCGTCCACGTTGCTCGAGCACGCGCGCCAGCGCGGCGAGATTGATGGTGTGCTGGCCCTTGTTGTCGGCGGCGCCGCGGCCGTACCACTTGCCGCCGGACGCGGACAGCTCCCACGGCGAGCGGCCGTCGCTCCACTGCGCGTCGTGGCCGGCAACGACGTCACCATGGCCGTAGATCAGCACCGTGGGGGACGACGCATCCTCGCGTCGCTCGGCAAACAGCATCGGCGGCGCGCCCGCCACCGGATTGGGCCAAAGCTGCCACTGAAACCCGAGCCGCTCGACGCTGGGACCGATTTCGTCCGTCAGGTAGGCGACCAGCGTATCCGCACGCGCGGCGTTCTGGCTCTCGGTCGGAAACGCGACCCGGCGCTGCAATTCGGCCTGAAGCGTGCCGGCATCGAACCAGGACGTGGCGGTGGCGATTGCCGCAGTGCGCGATGCGGTCATGGCGGTCGTGGAGCGGGTGAAGGGAATCGAACCCTCGTCGTAAGCTTGGGAAGCTTCTGCTCTACCATTGAGCTACACCCGCGCTGGGCAGGATTATAGCGAACGGGCGCATTGTGCCGTAGGCTACATCGCACCAGATGCCAAAAAGTGGCTTCGCGGGCAGCAAAGCGGTCGTAACAGAGCGTAGCGTCACGCGACGTCCCGCCCCAATTGCGCGACAATGATCGGTTGGCAGATGTGGGGCTTAAGCGGGAATCTCCGTAGCGACTGCTGGTCATAGCTTCTACGGACGCACGATGATAATAAGGTGCGCCTTTGCCTGCGCAACACGGAAGCGACATCGGGAACCCATGGCGGCACGGAAAAAACTGATCATGATACTGGCCGGCCTCGCCGGCCTCGCCGTCGTCGTCGGCCTGGTCGCGCAATACAACAAGGAGCCTCGCGCCGCAGTGCAAAAGACGTCCGCGGCAGTCCCTGTCAGCGCGGCGCAGATTGTCGCCAAGACGATGCCGGTACGCCTGATGGCGATCGGCAATGTCGAGCCGTTCACCACGGTCGCGGTCAAGGCACGCGTCGACGGCCAGCTCATCTCGGTCAAATTCAAGGAAGGCGACGAAGTTCGCCAGGGCTCGGTCATGTTCGAAATCGATCCTCGGCCGTTCGACGCCAGCCTCAAGCAGGCGCAGGCCAACCTTCTCAGGGACCGCGCGCTTTACGAGCGCGCAAACGAGCAGGAGAAGCGCTACAAGGACCTGCTGGGAAAGAATTTCATTTCGCCGGACGCCTACGAGCAGGTACGCACCAATACCGCAACCGCTGCCGCGACGGTGAGCGGAGACGAGGCCGCGATCGACAGCGCCAAGTTGTCGATCGAGTACTGCACGATACGCTCGCCGGTCACCGGTTATGCAGGACGCATCCAGATCCAGCAAGGCAATCTGGTCAAGGCCAACGACACCAATCCGCTCGTCACCGTCAATCAGGTCGTCCCGATCTACGCGTCGTTCTCGGTCCCGGAACAAAATGTTTCGGACGTGCGCAAATATCAGGCCGACGGCGTACTCAAGGTGCAGGCGGCGTTCACCAACGCGGCGCACGCTCCGATCGACGGCAGGCTGTCATTCATCGACAACACGGCGGACATGACGACCGGAACGATCAAGCTCAAGGCCGAGTTCCCCAACAGCGACAAGGCGCTGTGGCCCGGACAGTTCGTCAATGTTGTGCTGACGCTTTACGAACAGAAGGACGCGGTCGTCGCGCCATCGGCGTCGATACAGAGCGGCCCCAACGGTCAATACGTCTACGTGGTCAAAGCGGACGGGACCGTCGAATTGCGCATCATCAAGATTGCACGCGCCGAAGGCAATGACACCGTCGTCGCGAGCGGACTCACGGCCGGCGAACAGGTTGTCATCGCCGGCCAGCTGCGTCTTGCGCCGGGCACCCGGGTCAACGTCGGCAAGGCCCCGGAAGCATCGTGAACATCGCCGAACTTTTCGTGCGCCGGCCGGTGATGACGGTGCTCGTCATGGCCGGCATTCTGATCTTCGGCATCATTTCGTACCGGCTGCTGCCGGTGAATGCACTGCCCAACGTCGACTTTCCGACCATCCAGGTGTCGGCGCAGCTTCCGGGCGCCAGTCCGGACACGATGGCGTCCGCGGTGGCGACGCCGCTGGAAAAGCAATTCTCGACCATCGCCGGCATCGACTCGATGACGTCGACGTCGACCGACGGACAGGCGACGATCACACTGCAATTCACGCTCGAGCGCAACATCGACGCCGCGGCGCAGGATGTGCAGTCCGCGATCGCCGCGGCAGCGCGCTCGCTGCCCTCGTCGATGCCCACGCCGCCGACGCAACGCAAGGTCAATCCCGCAGACGCGCCGATACTCCTCATCGTCCTTTCGTCGGCGACGCTGCCGCTGTCCACCGTCGACGATTACGCCGAGAACCTGCTGGCGCAGCAGATATCGACCGTCAGCGGGGTTGCCCAGGTCGCGGTCTACGGGTCGCAACAATACGCGGTGCGCATACAACTCGATCCCAACGCGCTGGCAACGCGCGGGATCGCGCTCACCGACGTCGAACAGGCCATCGGCAGCAGCAACGTCAACCTGCCGACCGGAACGCTATACGGCCGCGACAAGGCAACGTCGGTGCAGGCAACTGGCCAACTGATGAACGCGTTAGCCTACGCGCCGATGATCGTCGCTTATCGCAACGGTGCGCCGGTGCGCCTGAACGAGATCGGGCGTGTCTTCGACAGCGTACAGAACGACAAGATCGCCGCCTGGTACAACGGCACCCGCGGCATCATGCTCGCGGTGCAACGCCAGCCGGGCACCAATACCATCGAGATCGTCAATGCGATCAAGCAGATACTGCCGACGTTCGAGTCCCAGCTTCCGCCGTCGATCACGCTCAGCGTGTTCTTCGACAGGTCGGTCCCGATTCGCGCAGCGGTACGCGACGTCCAGGAATCGCTGCTGCTGGCGCTTGTGCTGGTGGTCGCGGTCATTTTCGTCTTCCTGCGCAGCGTATCCGCTACCATCATTCCGAGCCTCGCTCTGCCGATGTCCATCGTCGGCACGTTCGCGTTCATGTACGCGTTCGGCTACAGCCTCGACAATCTATCGTTGATGGCGTTGACGCTGTGCGTGGGTTTCGTCGTCGACGACGCGATCGTGATGCTGGAAAACATCACCCGTCACCTGGAAATGGGCAAGTCGCGAATGCAGGCGACGCTCGACGGGTCCAAGGAAGTTGGTTTCACCATCGTCTCGATGACGATGTCGCTGATCGCGGTGTTCATTCCAGTGCTGTTCATGGGCGGCATCCTCGGCCGCTTATTGCGCGAATTCGCCGTGGTGATCATCGTCGCCGTGCTCATCTCCGGCGTCGTTTCGCTCACGCTGACGCCGATGCTGTGTAGTCGGATGCTGGTCGACGAGCATCACAGGAAGCATGGCCGCATCTACGCGTTCAGCGAACGCATGTTCGATGCGCTGCGCGAGCGCTATCGGAGCGCGCTGGTTTGGGTGCTTCGGCATCAACGCCTGACGCTTGCGGTATTCGGCATCATTACCGTCTGCACCGGGGTCCTGTTCTCGAACATGTCCAAGGGCTTCCTGCCTCCCGACGATTCCGGACAGATCTTCGTGTTCACGGAGGCATCACAGGACGTGTCGTTCTCCTCGATGGCCTCGATGCAGGGACAGATCGCCGGGATCGTCAAGGAGAATCCTTACGTGCAGGGAGCAATGTCGTCGATCGGCACAGGCGGCCCGAGCTCTTCGCTCAACGCCGGGCGCATCTTCGTGACCTTGACGCCGCGAGAGAACCGCCCGAACGCGGACACCATCGTTCAGCAGCTGCGCGGCCCGCTATCGCGCGTCACTGGCATCAAGGCGTACGTGCAGAACGTTCCCGCGATCCGGATCGGAGGCCAGCTGACCAAGAGCACGTACCAGTACACGCTTCAAGGCACCAAGACCGACGAGCTTTATCAGTGGGCGCCCAAGGTCGAAGAGAAGATCCGCTCGCTGCCCGGGCTGGTCGACGTCACCAGCGACCTGCAGATCGCCAAGCCGCAGGTCATCGTCGACATCGATCGCAACAAGGCCTCCGCGCTCGGCGTCTCTGCGCAGGCTATCGAAAGCACGCTCTACGATGCTTATGGCCAGCGCCAGGTTTCGACCATCTACGCGCCAACCAATCAATACTGGGTGGTGATGGAGCTGGAACCGCGCTACCAGACCGATCCGTCCGTGCTATCGCTGCTGTATGTGCGCTCCGCCACCGGGGCGCTGGTGCCGCTCAATAGCGTGGCGAAGCTGACGCCTGCCGTAGGTCCGCTCGCGATCAACCATCTCGGCCAATTGCCGTCGGTAACCGTATCGTTCGATCTGCGCGGCGGCGTCGCGATCGGCGACGCCATCAAGGAAATCAATCAAGCGACCGGCGAGATGCGGTTGCCGACATCCATTACCGGCCAATACCAGGGCACGGCACAGGCGTTCCAATCGTCGCTGCGCGGCATGGGCATTCTGCTCATACTCGCGATTTTCGTGATCTACCTTGTGCTCGGGATCCTGTACGAAAGCTTCATCCACCCGCTGACGATACTTTCCGGGCTGCCGACGGCGGGGTTCGGGGCGTTGGTCACTTTGTGGCTGTTCGGGATCGATCTCAACATGTACGCGTTCGTCGGCATCATCATGCTGGTCGGCATCGTGAAGAAGAACGCGATCATGATGATCGACTTCGCGATCGAGGCGCGACGCAAGGACGACAACACCCCCGAGAAAGCGATATATCAGGCGTGCATCACCCGTTTCCGTCCGATCATGATGACGACGATGGCGGCGCTGATGGGCAGCCTTCCGATCGCGCTCGGCCTCGGCGCGGGCGGCGAGGCGCGGCGCCCGCTGGGTCTGGCCGTCGTCGGCGGCCTGGTCGTTTCGCAGCTGTTGACGCTGTTCATCACGCCAGTGATCTACCTTTACTTCGAGCGCCTGCAGCAGTGGTACGCCGGGCGTAATCCGACCATGCCCCAGGCCACAGAGCCGGCGATCGCAACGGGCGACTGAAAGCCGCGCTGGGGGCGCGGGTCAAGGTTACGACGCAAGCGGCCCGCGAACTGGTCGAGCACGCTCCATCTCGGATCACGCGCTCCCGAAAGACGGCCGCGCTTGCGGCCGCACTGCCTTTGGCGTACCTTTGACGACGACGCTAGGGGTCCTCCTGCGCTTTGCTTGTCGGCGCGTGAAGGTGAGATCACACCCTTGGTACCTGTGCGGATAATGCCGGCGCAGGGAAGCGTGCATCGTCCCTCGCTCCCTGCCCCGCATGGCCGCCATTGCAGAGGAGCACCATGAACGCCAACGACAGTTTCTTCGCACGCGACGCGCACGTCGACGACGCGGCGATCCAGCCGCTTCCGAATTCCAGGAAGATCTACGTCGAAGGCACACGTCCCGACGTCCGCGTGCCGATGCGCGAAATCGGGCAATCCGAGACGCCGACATCCTTCGGCGCTGAGAAAAATCCTCCGATCGTCGTTTACGACACGTCGGGTCCGTACACCGATCCCGACGCGACGATCGACATTCGCGCCGGCTTGGCACCATTGCGCGCGGGATGGATCGCGGAACGCGGCGATACGGACGAACTGGCCGAGCTGTCCTCGGCCTACGGTCGGGCGCGACTCGCCGATGCCGAGCTGACCGGAATGCGCTTCGATCTGCATCGAAAACCGCGCCGCGCCAAAGCCGGCGCGGGTCTCGGCGGTAACGTCACCCAGATGCACTATGCGCGGCGCGGTTTGATTACGCCGGAAATGGAATTTATCGCGATCCGCGAGAATCTCAAGCGCGAGGAGGCGCTGGCCGCGCTGCCAACGCTCGTGACGCGGCAGCACCCAGGACAGAATTTCGGCGCGGCGCTTCCGGAGTTCGTCACGCCCGAGTTCGTGCGCTCGGAAGTCGCCCGCGGCCGCGCCATCATTCCGGCGAACATCAATCACCCCGAGTCCGAGCCGATGATTATCGGCCGCAACTTTCTGGTGAAGATCAACGCCAACATCGGTAATTCCGCAGTGTCCTCGTCGATCCAGGAAGAAGTCGAGAAGATGACCTGGTCGACGCGCTGGGGCGGCGACACGGTCATGGATCTCTCCACCGGCAAGAATATCCACGAAACGCGCGAGTGGATCATCCGCAATTCTCCCGTGCCGATCGGCACGGTGCCGATCTATCAGGCGCTGGAAAAGGTCGACGGCAAGGCCGAGGAACTGACCTGGGAGATGTATCGCGACACGCTCATCGAGCAGGCCGAGCAGGGCGTCGACTACTTCACGATTCACGCCGGAGTGCTGCTGCGCTACATCCCGATGACCGCCAAACGCATGACCGGCATCGTTTCGCGCGGTGGCTCGATCATGGCCAAGTGGTGCCTCGCGCATCACAAGGAGTCGTTCCTGTACACGCATTTCGAGGATATCTGCGAGATCATGAAAGCGTACGACGTGAGCTTCAGCCTGGGCGACGGACTGCGCCCCGGGTCGGGGTACGACGCCAACGACGAGGCGCAGATGGCCGAGCTCGCGACGCTGGGCGAGCTCACAAAAGTAGCGTGGAAGCACGACGTGCAGACGATGATCGAGGGCCCGGGCCACGTGCCGATGCATCT
>JADGRP010000074.1 GCA_017880805.1 Burkholderiales bacterium | reverse complement strand
TTTGGGGTGCGCCAGCAACTGGCTTGGGACCCGCTCCGACCACGATTCACTTACGCACAGATTTATCCACATGGCTGTTATCGCGTTGGAGGAGTGCTGGAAAAATAACAACTTGGCGCGCAATTCTGAACTTGGTGTGATGATTCCGAACACTAGGGCATCCGTTTTCGACGGCGTGCGCGATCGCGTCGGGCTCGTGGAACGACGCTGACCGTGGCCATCGTTCGCGTCGCGTTGCCGGTGGCAACACATCAGTTGTTCGACTACTGGTTGCCCGCGGGACTGGCAGTGGAGCCCGGCAGTGTGCTCGTCGTTCGGCTTGGCCGGCGACGCATGCACGGCGTGGCCGTTGAGGTCGTCGAAAGCAGCGAAGTTGCGCCAGAACGATTGATGCCGGTCGATGAGGTGTTGTCCGATCTCCCGCCCCTTCCGAGCGATCTTCGCGAATTGGCAAGCTTTGTGTCGACCTATTATCAGGAGCCGATCGGCTTGTGCCTTGCGCACATGCTTCCGCCGCTCGCGCAAGACAATGGAGGTCGGGCACCGCTGGCGCGCGCATATCGCCTGACGCTCACCGGGCACGCGACTTTTGCGAACAACACAACGAAAAAGGGGACGGCGCTTGGCAAGGCGATCAGTATGCTGAGCGCGGCCGAAGGTGTCGCCACCGACGAATTACGCAAGCAAGGCGCGAATGTCTGGCGGGCGTTCGGGAAATGGCGACGCGAGGGATCTGTCGAGGCGGTCGTCGAAGCCATTGTCAACGGCGCCCCATCACCTGTGCCCGCACTGAACCCCGACCAGCAGACGGCGCTCGACGCCGCAGTTGTCGAAGTTTTCGCATTCCGGCCGTCGCTGCTGCAGGGAGTCACCGGAAGCGGGAAAACCGAGGTCTATCTGGCAGCCGCCGCGCGAGTCATCGATGCGGGCAGGCAGGCGCTCCTGCTGGTGCCGGAGATCAATCTGACGCCGCAGCTCGAACAGCGCATCGCGGCTGCGCTACCCGCCGTTCGCGTTGCGGCACTGCACAGCCGGCTTGGGGCCGCTGAGCGCCGAACGCGCTGGTTGGCGGCTGCGCGGGGAGAAATACAGCTTCTGGTCGGCACGCGCCTGGCCGTGTTCACGCCGCTGCCGCGCTTGGGCCTGATAGTCGTGGACGAGGAACACGATGCCTCGT
The DNA here is from genome assembly GCA_017880805.1 of Burkholderiales bacterium. Lineage (GTDB taxonomy): Bacteria > Pseudomonadota > Gammaproteobacteria > Burkholderiales > Casimicrobiaceae > PALSA-1003. The sequence goes on along the minus strand of JADGRP010000074.1, from coordinate 49,655 downwards.
TCAAGCAGCAGGACGCAGTGCGCTATCACGCACGTGACGTCGCAATTTTTCGGGCGCAGTTGCGGGGCGTCCCTATTGTCCTCGGCAGCGCTACGCCTTCGCTCGAGAGTTACGCGCAAGCGAAACGCGGCCGCTATCGCTGGCTCAAGTTGCCGAAGCGCGCGACCGCGAATAGCGCGCTGCCCGCCGTGCATCTCGTGCCGACCCGGGATCAGGGCAACATCGAAGGCATCGGGCCGGCGCTGCAACGTGCGATCGCGGCGCGTATTGCAAAGCACGAACAGTCGTTGCTGTTCATCAACCGCCGCGGCTTCGCGCCGTCGTTGCTGTGCGCGGCGTGCGGCTGGAAAGCGATGTGTCCGCGGTGCAGCGCGCGGCTCGTTGTGCACCGCGACGACGCGATGCTCCGCTGTCACCACTGCGGCCACGCCGCTGCGCTGCCGGCAGCGTGTCCCGATTGCGGCAACCAGGATCTGCTTCCCCTGGGCTTCGGAACACAGCGGCTCGAGCGTGCCCTCAACGAGCTCTTTCCTGGCGCTCGCGTGTTGCGCGTCGATCGAGATAGTACGCGGCGAAAGGGATCATTCGCCATCATGCGCGATGCCATCGAAGCAGGCGAGGTCGATATCCTCGTAGGCACGCAAATGCTCGCCAAGGGGCATGACTTTCCCAGGATGACGCTGGTCGGCGTTCTCGGCGCGGACAACGCGCTGTACAGCGCGGAATTTCGTGCCACGGAGCGCCTCTTCGCGCTGCTCGAACAGGTCGCCGGCCGCGCCGGACGCGGTGCCCTCGCCGGTCAGGTGCTGTTGCAAACGGACTTTCCGGATCACCCGCTGTACAGGGCGCTGATCGGCCACGACTACGATCGTTACGCTGAAGCCTTGCTCGCCGAGCGCCAAAGTCTCGGCCTGCCTCCGTTCGCGCATCTTGCATTGCTTGCCGCCGAAGCGAAAACGCGTGGATCGATGATGTCGTTTCTGGACGCAGCCGCGGAGCGCGGCCGCGCCGTTATCGCTGCGCACGCATGTCGATGCGAGCTCTATCCGCCGGTGCCTGCCGGGCTCGCGCGGCGCGCCGGGATGGAGCGCGGCCAGGTACTCGTTCAAAGCAATGATCGGCGCTCGTTGCAGGCCTTTCTTCCTCTCTGGCGCGCAGAGCTCGAGCAGTTGGGGCAGCGGCGCGTCCGCTGGAGCATCGACGTCGATCCACTCAGTTTTGCATGAAGGCGATCGAGGCTCATCGCTCGAGGCGCGTTATAATCCGACGCTTTGTCGAACGCTGCAGGTCGCGGCGAATCCCTTGACGGACCTCAAGTCACAGCTCGCAGAATGGCTGTCCGCCGGCCTTGCGCGCGTCGCTCCCGGACACGCCCCGCAGGCGATCGCACTCGAGCGTCCGAAACAGCCGCAGTACGGCGACTATTCGAGCAACGTCGCGCTGCAGCTGGCCAAGGCACTCAAGCGCAATCCACGTGAGCTGGCAGCGGCGCTGATCAAGGTGCTCGAGCCCTCACCGTGGGTTGAGCGGATTGAAATAGCGGGCGCGGGATTCATCAACCTGTTTCTCTCTGACACTGCGCGCCACGAGGTGATTGCGCGGATACTCGATCAGCGCGACGCATTCGGATCGGTCGCGACGGCGCAGGGAGCCAGGGCAATCGTCGAATTCGTGTCCGCGAATCCGACCGGTCCGCTGCACGTGGGCCATGGACGCGGCGCGGCGGTCGGCGATGCAATTGCGCGATTGGTGGAATCGCAGGGCTATCGCGTGCATCGCGAATACTATTACAACGATGCCGGCGCGCAGATCGCCAATCTCGCGCTTTCGGTGCAGGCCCGCGTGCGCGAAGTGGCGGGCGCAAACGCGTCGTTTCCCGCCGACGGGTACCAGGGGGAGTACGTGCGCGAGATCGCGCGCGCTTACGTCGCGGAGTATCCACACGATGGCGCGGGGGACGACTTGGATGCGATCCGGAGGTTCGCCGTGGCCGTAATGCGCCGCGAACAGGACGCCGACCTCTCGGCCTTCGGCGTCCGCTTCGACCAGTATTTCCTGGAATCATCGCTTTATTCCGACGGCCTGGTCGAGAAGACGGTCCGGGCGCTGATCGCGGCGGGGAGAGCGTACGAACAAGACGGCGCGCTGTGGCTCAAGACAACAGACTATGGCGACGACAAGGATCGGGTGATGCGCAAGTCCGACGGGAGCTACACCTATTTTGTTCCCGACATCGCCTATCACGTGACCAAGTGGGAGCGCGGCTTCGGACGCGCAATCACCGAGCTCGGCGCCGATCACGGCGGCTCGCTTTCGCGCGTCCGCGCGGGATTGCAGGCACTCGACATGGGCATTCCTGCAGGCTATCCCGATTACGTGCTGCACCAGATGGTCCTGGTGATGCGCGGCGGCGAAGAAGTCAAGCTGAGCAAGCGCGCCGGCACCTCGCTGACGCTTCGCGAGCTCATCGACGAAGTCGGTCGCGACGCAGTTCGTTTTTTCTTCCTGCTGCGCAAGTCCGATTCGCAGCTGACGTTCGATATCGATCTCGCGCGGGCGCAAAGCGAGGAGAACCCGGTCTATTACGTGCAATATGCCCACGCCCGGGTCTGCAGCGTGCTGGAAAAGGCGGGAATTTCGCCTGACGGTGCCGCTGAGCGCATGCGCAACGTGGATCTGTCGCCGCTCTCCAGTGCGTACGAGATCGCTTTGCTGCGCCGTCTCGCAGACTATCCGGACGAACTTGCGCTGGCGGCCCGAGAGCTGGCGCCGCACCTCATAACCTTCTATCTGAAGGAATTGGCGGCGGAATTTCACAGCTACTATAATGCCGAGCAGTTTCTGGTCGACGACGATGCGTTGCGCCAGGCGCGCCTCGCGCTGGTGGTCGCAACCGGGCAGGTTGTTCGCAACGGGCTCGCGGTCTTGGGAGTAAACGCTCCAGTGAGAATGTGATTGAAGAAAACAACATGAACGACCGGTATCGATGGCAATCCACCGGCAGTGGCACACGAGGCGCGATGCATGGCGGCACCTTGCTCGGCATCTTCGTGGGCCTGGTATTGGGACTCGCCGTTGCCGCGGTGATCGCTTATATGCTCGGCAAGTCCGGGCTGACCGGCGCTCCCGTCGCGCCGGGCGTGCAAAAGGAGATCGTTCGCAGCGGCAAGCCCGAAACCGTTCCGGCGACGTCAACACCGGAAAAGCCGCGCTTTGACTTCTACAAGATTCTGCCTGGTGCCGAAGAGGCCAAAGTCCCCAAGGCACCGGAAACGCAGACCAAGCCCGTCGATCGCTTATGGCTCCAGGCAGGGGCTTTTGCCAACGAAACAGACGCGGAAAACCTCAAGGCCCGGCTCGCGCTTTCGGGGTGGGAAACGTCGGTGCAAACGGCTACGCTTCCCGACAAGTCGGTGCGCTACCGGGTCCGTCTCGGTCCCTACGATAATACCGACGAGCTCAATCGCATCAAAGCTGATCTCGGCAAAAGCGGGTTCGACGTTGCGGTGATCAAGAATCCCTAAAAACTCGAGTTCTGCCTCAAACGGAAACTAAGGGGAACTACAGTCGGCGGGCACGGCCCAATGGGCGTTGAGTATCCACGCCACTTTGCAGGAGCAAGAATGAAAAGATTTGCCATGGTTGTTGTCGGCGCGCTCGCGGTGCTGGCGTTCTCCAGCGCGAGCGCGATCGACATGGTCGAGGGTAAGCAGTACACGCGGCTCAAAAACGTGCAGCCCGCGGAAAAAGGAAAGAAGATCGAGGTCATCGAGTTCTTTTCCTATGGCTGCCCGCACTGCAACGATCTCGAGCCCTTCTTGCAGAACTGGATCAAAACGACGCCTGCCGACGTCCAGTTCGTGCGCGTGCCGGTGACGTTCCAGAACCAGTGGATAGCGCTGGCCAAGGTCTATTACACGCTGGAGGCGATGGGAGAGGGCCAGCGCCTGTCGCCGGAGGTGTTCAAGGCGATCCACGTTTCCAACCTGCCTCTTTACCAGGACAAGTCGTTTTTGGACTGGGCGGCCGGTAAAGGACTCGATCGTGCCAAGGTCGCCGAGATCTATGGTTCCTTCGGCATCGACAGCAAACTCAAGCGCGCGAAGGTTCTCGCCCAGGAGTACAACGTCCAGGCGGTGCCGACGATGATCGTCGACGGCAAATTCACGACCTCTTCGTCCGCTCTCAGCGGCGGGCATGCAGCCGTACCGGCGGCCCTCGATGCGTTGATCGCGAAAGCGCGTGCCGAACGCGGCTGATGCTGACAAGTTCCTGCGCGCCACGCTCGTAGCCAGGCACCGCTGCCGCCGGTGAAAGTCTTCCTGACCGGCGCCTCCTCCGGTCTCGGCTCGGCGCTGGCGCGCCGCTACGCGGCTCAGGGCGCAGTACTAGGGCTCTATGCGAGACGCGTCGATTCGCTTCAACAACTGGCTGGGGCATTGGCACCCGCAACTTGCTCGGTGTATGCCGGAGACGTCCGGGATGCCTCCTCGCTTCGCGCGGCGGCCAACGATTTTATCGCGCGCTACGGGACGCCGGACATCGTTGTGGCCAACGCCGGAGTGTCGATCGGCACATTGACCGCCCACCAGGACGACAACGACGCGTTTCGTACCGTGCTGGACACGAACGTGCTGGGCATGGTGCATACTTTCCAGCCGTTCTTGTCAGCGCTCGTCGCCGAGAAACGCGGCAAGTTGGTCGGCGTGGCCAGCGTCGCTGGATTTCGGGGCCTGCCAGGTTCTGGGGCCTACTCCGCGTCGAAGGCCGCGGCGATCAGTTATCTCGAAAGCCTGCGCGTCGAGCTTGCTGGCTCCAGCGTCGACGTGATCACACTCTGTCCTGGATACATTGCGACGCCGATGACCGAAAAAAATCCTTATCCCATGCCCTTTCTGCTGTCCGCCGACGAGGCGGCGCGGCTAATCGTGCGCGCGATCAGTCGCGGGCGCCGGTTCTATGTATTCCCGTGGCAGATGGCGTGGTTGGGCCGTGTGCTGCGAGCACTTCCGCGGCCAGTCTATGACTGGGCGTTTGCGCGCGCGCCGCGAAAGCCCCGAACCGGGCAGGGCTGATCGGAGACCTGATCGCGGACCTGATCCCTATGGCAGCGAGCCAATGAAAAAGCCGCGCATTCGCGCGGCTTTTTCCCGGTGGGAGCCGGCGCTACAGCGGCATGCGGACGCCCACGGTCACCGCCTGATAGTTGCCGTCATCCTTGTTGGCGGTCGCGCTGACGCTGACGAACCCAACCAGGTTGCTGCCCAGATCGGCGCTGGCGCCGAGGTTGAACAGGACATAGTTGTCGTCAGCCCTGAACACGGGAATCGCAAAGGTCCCGGGCATCGAGACGAGACCGCCGCGTACGCTCCGGTCGTCGTTGTTGTAGTCCTTTTCCCAGGTAACGCGCCCGAACGGTCGCAGCGAGCCGATGTTGCCGCTCACCTGCCAGCCCAGGCTTGACATGAGCGAATCGCGCCGCTGGCTGCCGAATGTCATTGCGCTGCTGCTCGTCCCCGTCTCGGACCATGCATAGACCCTGGCTTCCTGATAGGTCAGCCGGGCGAATGGGCCGTGGATCCATCCCCCGGCAGTATTGAACCAGTACCCGCCAAAAATACGCCCCATCACGTGTGTCCCGCGCGTATCGCCGTTTTCGGTGCGGCTGCCCAGGCCGAGCGCAAAGTTGCGGCGAATATTGCGGAAATCCAGATCGCCGGCGCCGGCGCTTGCGCCGACGTACCACGGTCCTGAACCGTAACCCACGTAGCCGGTCATGGTCGCTTCGTTGAGCGTGAACCCGCCGCCATTGTTGCCGAACGATGCCTTGTCTTCGGTGTAGCCGAATGCGACTCCCGCGAGCATCTGGTCGGAAATTTTCATGTCCACGCCCGCGACGATGCTGTTCAGCCGATTGTCACCGCCACCGGTGTTGTCGCTGTGATCGAAGTTACCGTAGTCGTACACTGCGTATGCGTCGAATCTATTCTGTGGACGCGGGGTATTGAGCCCCGACCACATCCGATCGTCGATGGCGCGGAAGTTGGCTTGCTCGACCTGCAGCGGCGCTTCACCGAGGAGACCGATTTTTTGCGGTGCTTCGATGATCGCGGCCGCGTAGTCGGAAATGATCTGATGACCCGCCGGCGTCGGATGCACGCCGTCGGCGAAGGCAAACGTCTGCCCGGCATTGGGCGCGACCAGGGTTGCCGTCGTGCAGTTGAGCGAGCTCGGCGTGGTGCACGCCGGGATGGTCACGTTGGTCAATCCGAACGACGCCGGATTGGCGATGACTTCGTTGAACAGCCCGAACATGTTCATCGGAATGATGTCGACGTGCAGCGAGGCAAGTCCGGCCTGCAGCGTCGAATTGAACAGGCCGGAAAGCGCCGAGAATGGCGCGGTCGGCGTCGACTTCCCGAGCGGTGTCTGGCCGATGTCCGGAAGATTGAACACCATGATCCGCTTCGCTCCGGCGTCGCGCAGCCGCGCGATTTGCGCCAGCGTGTCAGTGGCGGCGGTAGTGATGTTCGCCTGCACCTGGGCGGCAGTGATCAGGCCCGCGCCCGCCGCGGAAACGTTGACGAAGATGTCGTTGGCGCCGATCCAGACGGTGTAGACCGCGTTGGGATTGAGGGCCGGTGTTGCGTGCAGCAACTCGTCGATCTGAACCGACAGCGAGCGTTGCGGCGCGCCGGTTGGGATCAGGGGCGACGGCTGAGTTACGCGCGCGCCGCCTTGCGCGTAGTCGACACCACCCTGCGTCGATGGCGTTACGGTCAGCCCGTAACGGCTGCCGAGATCCTGTGCCCAGACCAGGCCGGGGTTGACCGTGAATCGCGCGCCATAGACGCCGGCGTCGGTAAGGCTGTCACCCAGGAAATAAAACTGATTGAATTGCGCCGATGCCGATCCGTGTGCCAATCCGAGGCCGGCTGCCAGCGCTGTCGTCAGCAGCGTCCGCTTCATCGATCGCATGAACTTCTCCTCGTGTGTGAATTATTGGAATGATTTGGCGTGCATTGTAATGCAAAATCGGGTCACGCCGTATCGGTGCGCAGCCGTGCATAGCTGCCCGGTGCCGATTCGATCACGTTGAGCTTTGACTTGCCCGCGCCCTTGCCCGGTTCTCTTGCAGTTACTTTGGTCCCCAGCTTCGGGCCGAGCCAGGCAAGCCAGTCCTCCCACCACGAGCCTTCGTGTTGCTTGGCGCCTTTGAGCCATTGCTCGGGATCGTCAGGCTGCGCTTCGTTGGTCCAGTAGCCGTATTTCTTGGCCGACGGCGGATTGATCATTCCGGCGATGTGGCCGGACCCTGAGAGGACGAAGCGCGACTTGCCGCCGAGGAGCCGCGGCCCGGCATACGTGGTCTTCCACGGCGCGATGTGGTCCTCTATCGCCGAAACGAAATACGTCGGAACCGTGACCTTTCCGATGTCGATGGGCGTGTCCGCAAGAGTAATCCCGCCCGGAGTCTTGAGCGCGTTTTTCATGTACATGTTGCGCAAATAGAAGCTGTGCATTTTCGCGGGCATCCGCGTCGAGTCGCAGTTCCAGTGCAGAAGGTCAAATGGAAACGGGTCCCGCCCCATGAGGTAGTTATTGATGACGAACGACCATATCAGGTCGTTGCTGCGCAGCATGTTGAACGTGTTCGCCATTGCCGATCCCTCGAGAAAGCCACGATCCTCCATGCGCTTCTCGAGCGCCTGGACCTGTTCCTCGTCGATGAATACGTCCAGCTCGCCCGCGCCGGTGAAGTCGATGAGCGAGGCCATGAAGCTCGCGCTGGCGATGCGCGGCTCCTTCCTTGCGGCGAGATGGGCCAGCGTCGCGGCCAAAAGCGTTCCGCCGAGGCAATATCCAAGCGCGTTGATGTCTTTTTCGCCGGTCGCCTTCTCCATGGCATCGATGGCGGCAAGCGGGCCTTCGAGCATGTAGTCGACGAAGTCCTTGCCGGCCAGGCGCTCGTCGGGATTGACCCATGAAATGACGAATACTGTCAGGCCGTGCTCGAGACACCATTTGATGAGCGAATTCTTTTCACGCAGGTCGAGGATGTAATACTTGTTGATCCACGGCGGAATGATCAACAGCGGTCGTTTGTAGACTTTTTTTGTCGCCGGCTCGTACTGTATGAGTTGCATGAGCTCGTTCTGGAACACGACCTTGCCCGGCGTTGTTGCTATGTTGACGCCGAGCTCGAAGGCCTTGCTGTCGGTCATCGAAATTCTGAGCTTGCCTTGGCCGCGCTCGATGTCGTCGAGCAGGTTGTTGAGGCCCTTGACCAGGTTCTGCCCGCCCGTGGAAATCGTTTCGCGGAACACCTCCGGATTGGTAAGCGCGAAATTCGAGGGAGCGACCGCATCGATATATTGACGGGTAAAGAATTCGACCTTTTTCTGGGTTCGCTCGTCCAGGCCTTCGACGTTGGCGACCGCGTCGTGCAGCCAGCGCGCGGTGAGCAAGTAGGACTGCTTCACGTAGTCGAACAGGAAATGCTCTTGCCAGTCTTCGTGGCGAAATCGCTTGTCGCTCTTGGCGGGCTCGGCGACCGGGGCCGGAGACTGGCCCATAAGCTTGAGCATCGACGCCTGCCAGAGCGCCGAGTAATCCCACCAGAGGTTCATCTGTGTCTCGGCCAGGCGATAGGGATTCGACAGCATTTTGGCCGCGACCTCGAGGAAAGCCTTGGTCAGGCCGAACTCGTCGGTGGCCATCGAAGGCCCGCCGATCGCCCGCCGCGACAGAAAATCACCGAGGAGCTTGGCGCTCTTGTCGGCGGCGATGGCAAAGGATTCGGTAAGTGCTATCGGATCGTAGTTGTATTTGTCGGAAAGAGCGGTCTCAGGAGCGGACATTCGAAGGCCTTGATTGTCGTTGGTCGATGCTGGATTGGGGTGCTTGGTCGGGTAGTTAGGGTCGCACAAAACGGATCGTGCCGTCACTAGCGACATGTCGCGCGAGCCGTCCCGCATGCCAGAGATGGTTGAGGTGGGCGATCGCCTCGCCCATCGCGAAAAAGCGCTGCTGCAAATCGAGCTCACGGTGGAAGAGCACTGGGACGAATTCGGCTGCCGAGTGTGGCTCATCCGCCGCGGCAACCAGCTCGGCCAAACGCGCTTCATGATGCGCGCGCAGCTGATCGACGCGCGTACGTGCGCCGACAAAGGGCAGACCGTGCGACGGAAGGATGAGCGTATCTGGCGCGAGGTCGGCAAACGCTCCCAGCGAATCGAGAAACCGCGCCAGCGGATCGCCGTCGGGCTCGACCGGCCAGACGCTGACATTGGTGCTGATCCTGGGCAGTAGCATGTCGCCGGAAATGCAGACGTTCATCGATATGCAATTGAGGGAAGCGTGTTCAGGAGAATGCCCGTGGCCGGGAATGACCCGCCAGCGGTTGAGTCCGATGGAGATTTCGTCGTGGGCCAGGATTCGCAGAAAAGAAATGGGCAGCTCGGGAACGCCGCGCCGATATTGGTTGCCTCGCCTTTCGAGCGCCGCGAGGTGCTCGGCGGTCATGCCATGAGCGCGAAACAGCCCGGAGATTGCGGCGACTCCATAGCCGCTATGCCCGTTGGCGACCGCATGCGCGGTCAGGTATTCAGACTGAGGCATCGCGATAGCGCACCCAAAGCGCTCGCTCAGCCAGGCTGCGTTGCCGAGGTGATCCGGATGGTAGTGGGTCGCAAGCACGCGCGTTAGCGGGCGATCGCCTAGCGTCGTCGAAAAGTGAGAGTTCCACAGGGCGCGCGTGGGCGCATCGCCGTAGCCGCAGTCGATTTGCGTCCAGCCGTCGCCGTCGGCCAGCAGCCAAAGGTTGATGTGATCGAGCGCGAACGGCAGCGGCATGCGCAGCCACAAGATGCCTGGCGCGACCTCGCGCGCCTCTCCGCGAGGCGGCGGCGCCGGAAATGGAAACTCGAGAGTCGAGGGGATCGTGGCGTTCATTGCGAGAGCATCGGGCTCGGAACGCGGGGGAGGACGCGAGCGTCGCGGCTTGTGCGACGCAGCATCGTCTTTCAATCGCTGGGGCATGTCAAGCGTGGACATCCATTGGCGCACCACGATTATGGTATGTTGGTCCTCTACGTTTCATCGTTTAGCGCCGCTGCCATGCCATCTGCGTCCCGGCCGGAACCCCTTACCTACAGCATTTCCGATCTCGCCAGGGAATTCGCGCTGACAACGCGCACGATTCGCTTCTACGAGGACGAAGGCCTCCTCTCTCCGCGGCGCGCGGGGAAGAGACGCGTCTACGTCGAGCGGGAGCGAGTGCGCATCAAGCTGATTCTGCGCGGCAAGCGGCTCGGCCTTTCGTTGTCCGACATCCGGGAGTTGCTCGATCTGTATGAGGCAACGAAGGGTGAGCGGGCGCAACTGGTCAAGTTCCTGCAAGTGCTTGGCGCGCGCCGCGCCATGCTCAATCAGCAGCGGGAGGACATCACTGTCGTGCTCGCGGAGATTGACACGCTCGAACGCCAGTGCAGGAAGCGGCTGCGGCCGGGCGCGAACGGTCGCGATTGACACTGCAGGGCTCGGTTAATTGACGTTTACGTAAACGTAAGGTAAAGTCGGGACGGAATGTTTCGCTTTTCAACTCACGGTCATGCTTGCATCCTTTTCAGGCGCCAGTATTGAGAGGGTCCCTCCCGATCCGGACTTCGAGCGGCGGATTCGCGCGAGCTTCGACCGGCAGGGCGCGATGCGGCTCATCGGCGCGCGCCTCGACACGGTTGGGCCTGGGTTTTGTCGCGTCGAGTTGCCCTATCGCGATGACCTTACACAGCAGCACGGATACATACACGCGGGGATCGTCAGCGCCATCGTCGACTGTGCCGGGGGATATGCGGGCTTCACGCTGTTTCCGGCTGACGCGAATGTGCTGACCGTTGAATACAAGCTGAACCTGGTCGCGCCTGCGGTGGGCGAGCGCTTGATTGCGGAGGCGGAAGTCGTCAAGCCCGGCAGGACTCTCTCGATCACGCGCGGTGAAGTCTACGCCGAGCGCGCCGGCAAACGCACGCTGTGCGCCATCATGCAGCAGACGCTGATCGTGATGGCCAGCACACCCGATCGTTGACCCGGAGCGGCCATGCTCAATTTTCCGTCGCTCAACTTTCATCTTGGCGAGACGATCGACATGCTGCGCGCGACCGTGCAGCAATTCGCGGCCGACGACATCGCGCCCCGGGCAGCAGAAATCGATCGGGAGAACCGGTTTCCGGCCGAGCTCTGGCGGCGCATGGGCGACATCGGGCTGCTGGGCATCACGGTCGAAGAGGAATACGGCGGAACCGCGATGGGCTACCTCGCGCATGTGATCGCGATGGAGGAGGTCAGCCGCGCCTCGGCGTCGGTTGGGTTGTCGTACGGCGCGCATTCGAACCTTTGTGTCAACCAGATCCGGCGCAACGGCAGCACTTTGCAGAAGCAAAAATATCTGCCCAAGCTCGTGTCGGGCGAACACGTCGGGGCGTTGGCGATGAGCGAACCAGGAGCCGGCTCCGACGTCGTATCGATGCGTCTGCGCGCGGATCGCCGCGGCGATCGCTTTGTGCTCAATGGCAACAAGATGTGGATTACCAACGGACCCGACGCGGACACACTGGTCGTCTATGCCAAAACGGACACCAATGCGGGGCCGCGCGGTATTACCGCGTTCCTGATCGAAAAGGGCATGAAGGGATTCTCCACCGCGCAGAAGCTCGACAAGCTCGGCATGCGCGGCTCGAATACTTGCGAGCTGGTATTCCAGGATTGCGAGGTTCCCGAAGAAAACGTACTCTCGGAGGAAGGGCGCGGCGTCAACGTGCTTATGAGCGGGCTGGATTATGAACGCGCGGTGCTTGCCGGCGGCCCGCTCGGGATCATGGACGCCTGCATGGACATTGTGCTGCCCTATGTGCACGAGCGTCAGCAGTTTGGTCAACCCATTGGCGAATTTCAGCTCATGCAGGGCAAACTCGCCGACATGTACGCGACGATGAATGCATGCAAGGCGTACGTGTACGCAGTGGCGCAGGCATGCGATCGCGGCGAGATGGCACGCAAGGACGCCGCAGGTGCGATACTCTACGCAGCCGAGAAAGCGACATGGATGGCGGGTGAGGCGATTCAGGCGCTCGGTGGCAACGGCTACATTAACGAGTATGCGACCGGGCGCCTGTGGCGCGACGCCAAGTTGTACGAGATCGGCGCGGGCACGTCCGAGATCAGACGGATGCTGATCGGCCGGGAACTGTTCAACGAGACGAAGTAGCACTAAGGACGAATAGGGACGATATGGCTCTCGAAATGCGCCAACGATGCGAACGATGCGCGTGGCCGCTGGCACCCGACGAAGATGGCGCGTTCATCTGCAGCTACGAAAGCACTTTCTGCGCGACCTGCGCCAACGCATTAAACGGAATCTGCCCCGACTGCAATGCAGAGCTTGTGCGCCGGCCGCGGCGCAATCGCCAAAAGGGCATTGCGGGCGATACGGCTGCGGACTAGCAAGGGCACTTGATCGCCGCAGTAACGCGTCTATACGCTCAGGGCCCGCCGCGAGCGGCGCCGGGTGCCCGGGTCGATTACACCGACCACACCGAGGAGAAACGTTTTGCAAAATGATCCCATCGCCATTGTCGGTGCCGCGCGCACGCCTATGGGAGGTTTTCAGGGCGACTTCGCCACGCTGGCAGCGAGTGACCTGGGAGGCGTCGCGATCAGGGCGGCGATCGAGCGCGCGGGTATCAAACCTGCCGATGTCGAGGAGCTGATCTTCGGCAATTGCCTTATGGCTGGCCAGGGACAGGCGCCCGCGCGGCAGGCCTCTATCAAGGGCGGCCTGCCGCTGTCCACCAACTGCACGACGCTTTCCAAGATGTGCGGCTCGGCGATGAAGGCGGCGATGCTCGCGCACGACGCGATCATTGCCGGAAGCGCCGACATCATGGTCGCGGGCGGCATGGAAAGCATGAGTAATGCGCCCTACCTGCTGCCCAAGGCGCGCTCCGGCATGCGCATGGGGCACGGCACCGTCTACGATCACATGTTTCTCGACGGGCTCGAGGATGCCTACGACAAGGGCAAGCTGATGGGCGTTTTCGCGGAACAATGCGCGGACAAGTTTCAGTTTACGCGCGAGGCGCAGGATGAATTCGCAATACGCTCGCTGTCGCGGGCACTGGCCGCGAACAATGACGGCTCGTTTGGCTGGGAAATCGCGCCGGTGACGGTTGCCGACCGCAAAGGTGAGCGGGTCATCGACAAGGACGAGCAGCCCGCCAAGGCAAGCCCGGAGAAAATTCCCGGCCTCAAGCCCGCATTCAGGAAGGATGGCACTGTCACCGCGGCGAACTCGAGCTCGATTTCCGACGGCGCCGCGGCGCTGGTTCTGATGCGCCGCTCGCTCGCGGAAAAAAGGGGACTCTCGCCGCTCGCGATCATTCTCGACCACGCGACGCATGCGCAGGAACCCGGCTGGTTCACGACCGCCCCGGTCGGCGCGATGCGCAGGCTCTACGCCAAGCTCGGGTGGACACCGAAGGATGTCGATCTCTATGAAATCAACGAGGCGTTTGCGGTGGTGACGATGGCGGCGATGAAGGAATTCGACCTGCCCGCGGAGAAGGTCAACATCCACGGCGGCGCATGCGCGCTCGGACATCCGATTGGCGCTTCCGGCGCGCGCATCGTCGTGACGCTGATCGGGGCCTTGCGCAAGCTGGGCAAGAAGCGCGGCATGGCGAGCCTGTGTATCGGCGGCGGCGAAGCGACTGCGCTCGCCATCGAGCTTGCCTGACGTTCATGCCGCTGGCGCTGATCACCGGGGCGAATCGTGGACTGGGACTCGAATTCGCCCGTCAGTACGCGCGCGACGGATGGCGGGTGCTCGGCTGTTGTCGCGATCCCGATGCGGCCCATGAGCTTGCCAGTGTTGGCGCCGAAGTCATGAAGATGGACGTGACGCAGGCCGCCGACGTCACCGCGGCGTCGAAACGATTGGCCGGGACGAGCCTCGACCTGCTCGTTTGCAACGCGGGCGTCTCCGGTGCGCGCGCGCCGGTACTGAAGGCCATAACGCAGACCGATTTCGACCAGGTCATGCGCACCAACGTGTTGGGGCCGATGTGGATCTCCTCCTCTTTCGCCGACTGCATGCCGCCGGGAGGCAAGATCGCCTACGTGTCGAGTCGAATGGGAAGCATCGGCGCAATGGGCAACGCGGGCAGCGCCCTCTATCGGGCAAGCAAGGCGGCGCTGAACGCCGTCGTAAAGGCGGTATCTCTGGAGCTCGCCTCGCGCGGGGTTACAGCGATTGCGCTTCACCCCGGATGGGTCAGGACCAACATGGGCGGAGCCGGCGCTGATATCGACGCCGAGACAAGTGTCGCCGGCATGCGCGCCGTCATCGAAGACGCGGGACCGCCTGTCAGCGGCCATTTTTTCGATTACACGGGCAAGGAAATTCCGTGGTGATGGAGACTCATCGCTGATGCCCTCCACTCAAAGTCTGGCCTTGTTCGCTCTGGCGTGCTTGCTGTTGGCGCTCACGCCCGGACCCAATCTGCTCTATCTCGTGTCGCGTACGCTGTGTCAGGGACGTCGCGCCGGCATCGTATCGCTGGCGGGAACATCGTTCGGATTTGTATTCCACGTCGTTGCCGCGGCGCTGGGGCTGTCGGCGATTTTCCTGACGGTGCCGTTTCTCTACGACGCGATGCGCTACGTGGGCGCTGCGTACCTCCTCTGGCTCGCGTGGGACGCGTTGAGGCCCGGCGGACGCGACCTGTTCTCGCCCCGGGCGCTGCCCCCGGATCCGCCGGTGCGATTGTTTCGCATGGGCCTCCTGACCAGCGTGCTCAATCCCAAGGTCGCCATGTTCTATCTGGCGCTGTTTCCGCAATTCATTGACGCGACCCGCGGCAGCGTGCTGCTTCAAGGCCTCATGCTCGGGTTCCTGCAGATCGCGATCAACACCGTTGGCGACCTTTGTTTCGTGCTTGCTGCAAGCGCGATCACGGCTTGGCTCGCGCGCCGCCCGCTATGGGCGGCGATGCAGCGCTGGGTGCTCGGCATCGTTCTCGCCGGCATCGCGCTGCGCCTTGCGGTCGACTCGCGCAAATGACTTCGGCAGCCGCGGCCCGTTGCGCTTTCGGCGGGATCCAGCGAAGGAAGACGAGGCCAGCCTCAGACAAAGTGACGGTGACGATGGGCCTCCTGTGTTGCTGAACGATTCGCAGCGGATGGTGCGTGACACCATGCGCGCTTTTGCGCAGGAGCGGCTCGCGCCATTCGCGGGCGGATGGGACCGCGACCACATCTTCCCGCGCGAAGCGCTGCGCGAGCTCGCGGGTCTGGGTGCATGCGGCATCGTGATACCGGAGGCGTACGGCGGCGCGGGATTGGACTACGTCTCGCTCGCCGTGGCTCTGGAGGAAATTGCCGCCGGTGACGGCGCCACGTCGACCATACTCAGCGTGCAGAACTCGGTGGTCTGCGGGCCGATTTTCGCGTTCGGCAACGACGACCAGAAGTCAAAGTACCTGAAGCCGCTGGCAAGCGGGGCCAAGATCGGATGCTTTTGTCTCACCGAGCCGCACGCCGGCTCCGACGCGGGCGCCATCACCACCCGCGCGGAGCGCGACGGCGATTCCTTCGTGCTCAACGGCGTAAAGCAGTTCATTACCTCGGGCAAAACCGCCGACATCGCGGTCGTGTTCGCGGTGACCGACAAGTCCGCCGGCAAGAAGGGCATATCGGCATTCATCGTCGACACCGAGACACGTGGTTACAGTGCCGACAGGGTCGAGGAAAAGCTCGGGCAACGAGCGTCCGACACCGCGCAGGTAGTGTTCGCGAATTGTCGCGTGCCGGCTACGAATCTGCTCGGACGCGAAGGCGAAGGCTACCGGATCGCGCTTGCCAATCTCGAGGCGGGGCGCATCGGCATCGCGGCGCAGGCTATCGGGATGGCCCGCGCCGCGTTCGAGGCGGCGCTCGCTTACGCTCGCGAACGAACGAGCTTCGGCAAGACGATCGTCGACCATCAGGCAGTGAATTTTCGGCTCGCCGACATGGCGACCGCGCTCGAAGCCGCGCGTCAACTGGTCTGGCACGCGGCGAGCTTGCGCGACGCGGGACAGCCGTGCCTCAAGGAAGCATCGATGGCCAAGCTGTTCGCCTCCGAGATGGCCGAGCGTGTCTGCTCTGACGCGATCCAGATCCACGGCGGTTACGGCTACGTCGCCGACTTTCCGGTCGAGCGCATCTACCGCGACGTGCGCGTGTGCCAGATCTACGAAGGCACGAGCGACATCCAGCGGATGGTCATCGGTCGCGCGCTGGCCGCATAGTCGAGGAAGCAAAATGTCCGCACCGATCGACTTCTACTTCGACTTTTCCTCGCCCTACGGCTATCTTGCGTCGGAGAAAATCGAGGCGCTGGCCGCGAAGCACGGGCGCGGCGTCGACTGGCACCCAATCATGCTCGGCGTCATCTTCAAGCAGACGGGCGCGGCGCCGCTGACCATGATCCCGCTCAAAGGCGATTACTCCAGGCGCGACATGGCGCGCAGCGCGCGATTTCACGGCGTCGAAGCTTTTCGCATGCCTTCGAAGTTTCCAATTCCGAGCCAGGCGCCGGCGCGCATCGTTCTGTGGCAGAAGCAGCGTGGCCCGGCGCTTGCCGTCAATCTGATTCACGCTCTCTACCGGGCGTTCTTCGTCGACGACATCGACATTTCGGCGCCGGACATCGCGGTCGCGATCGCCGCAAAATGCGGCGTCGATTCTGCCGCAGCGCGTGCCGCCATCGACGATCCCGCTGTCAAGGATGCGTTGAAGCAGGAAAACGAGCAAGCGATCGCGCGCGGCGTTTTCGGTTCTCCTTTCATCGTGGTCGACGAGGAGCCGTTCTGGGGTCTGGACCGGTTCGATCAGGCCGAGCGCTGGCTGGCCACCGGCGGTTGGTGAGATGGAGCCTGAAGTGAGGGACCTCAGCAAAGCCCCAACCGATTCATGGAGCGCGCAAGTCGGCGAATACGAGCTCTACTGTTTTGCGCAATCGGGCAACGCGTACAAATGCGCGCTAGCGTTGCAGCTTGGCGGCGCCGACTGGGGGCCGCGTTTCGTCGACTACTTCCACGATGAAACGCGCGGCAGTGCGTTTCGCGACATCAACATCATGGGCGAAGCACCCGTGCTCGAGCATCGCGGAATCCGGCTCTCGCAATCGGGCGTCATTCTCGACTATCTCGCGGAGTCGCTCGGGCGTTTCGGGGCCGAAGGCCCCGCCGAACGTCGCGAGATATTGCGCTGGCTCCTTTGGGATAACCATAAGCTGACGAGCTTCACGGCGACGCTCCGTTTCATGCGCACCTTCGTCAAGGATCCGGATCCCGCCGTGCTCGCCTACCTGCGCGGACGCGCCGAGACTGCTTGGGGCGTGCTCGACGCGCACCTGGACAAGCGTCGCTACGTCGTCGGCGATCGACTCACCATCGCCGACCTGTCGCTGTGCGGCTATTTGTTCTGGCCGGAAGAGATCGGTGTCGACTGGGACCGGTACTCGAATATCCGCGACTGGCTGGAACGCATCAGGCGCGAGCCACACTGGGTGCACCCCTACGCGTTGATGCCGGGCCATCCGCTGCCCTCGGCAGTAGTGACGCGATAGCGGAGCAAACCATGCCGGTCCTCGAAACCCGCCTCGACACACGCGATCCCACGTTCGCCAGGAATCGCGATGCGCTCGCGGAATCGGTCGCCGACCTGAAAGCCCGGGTCGTCGAGATCGAGCAAGGCGGCGGTGCCGTAGCGCGGGAACGTCACACCGGCCGCGGCAAGCTGCTGCCGCGCGAACGCGTGCGCTCGCTCCTCGATCCAGGCTCGCCGTTTCTCGAGTTCTCGCAATTCGCCGCGTACGGCATGTACGACGACACCATTGCCGCCGCCGGCATCATCACCGGGCTAGGCCGCGTCGCGGGCCGCGAATGCGTGATCATTTGCAACGACGCGACGGTAAAGGGCGGCAGCTATTACCCGCTGACCGTGAAAAAGCATCTGCGTGCGCAGGACATCGCGCGCGAGAACAACCTGCCATGCATCTATCTGGTCGATTCCGG
Organism: Burkholderiales bacterium; assembly: GCA_017880805.1. Lineage (GTDB taxonomy): Bacteria > Pseudomonadota > Gammaproteobacteria > Burkholderiales > Casimicrobiaceae > PALSA-1003. Next base: position 31,539 of record JADGRP010000074.1, on the reverse strand, counting down.
CGGCGCGAACCTGCCCAATCAAACCGACGTTTTTCCGGACCGCGACCACTTCGGACGCATCTTCTACAACCAGGCGACGATGTCGGCGGAAGGCATCCCGCAGATCAGCGTCGTGATGGGCTCATGCACCGCGGGAGGAGCTTACGTGCCGGCGATGTCGGACGAGTCGATCATCGTCCGCGAGCAGGGCACGATCTTTCTCGCCGGGCCGCCGCTGGTCAAGGCGGCGACCGGCGAAATCGTCAGTGCCGAGGAGCTGGGCGGCGGCGACGTGCACACGCGAATCTCCGGCGTCGCCGATCATCTTGCGCAAGACGACCATCATGCGCTGGCGATCGCGCGGCAGATCGTCGGCCGCCTTAACCGCGTGAAAGCGTTGACGCTGGACGTCGTCCCGCCACGCGACCCGCTGTTTGCACCCGACGAGATCTATGGCGTCATCAACGCCGACATCAAGAAGCCCTACGACGTGCGCGAGGTCATTGCGCGTCTGGTCGACGGCAGCGATTTCGACGAATTCAAGGCTCGCTACGGCACCACGCTGGTCACCGGCTTCGCGCGGTTGTGGGGCTATCCCGTGGGTATCGTCGCCAACAACGGCGTGCTGTTCTCGGAGTCCGCGCTCAAAGGCACGCACTTCATCGAGCTGTGCAGTCAGCGCAACATACCGCTCGTCTTTTTCCAGAACATCACCGGCTTCATGGTCGGCCAGAAGTACGAGGCGGGTGGCATTGCCAAGGATGGCGCCAAGCTTGTCACCGCGGTGGCTTGCGCCAAGGTACCCAAGTTCACCGTGATCATCGGCGGCAGCTACGGCGCCGGCAACTACGGCATGTGCGGCAGGGCCTTCAACCCGCGCTTTCTGTGGATGTGGCCGAACGCGCGCATTTCCGTCATGGGAGGCGAGCAGGCGGCGACGGTGCTGGCGACGATCCGCCGCGACGTGATCGAAGCCAAGGGTGCTGCCTGGAGTACCGACGAGGAGGCGGCGTTCAAGGCGCCGATCCGCGAGCAATACGAGCGCGAAGGCCACCCGTACTACGCCAGCGCACGCTTGTGGGATGACGGCGTGATCGACCCCGCCGACACCCGCAAGGTGCTCGCGCTCGCGATCTCGGCCGCGCTGAACAAGCCGGTCGAGGCGACCCGGTTCGGCGTTTTCCGGATGTAGGCCATGGCCGATCCCACAGCCACTTGTTCGACGCTTGAAGTAGTGGTCAGCGGTGCGGTAGCACGCGTCGCGCTCAACCGGCCCGACGTTCACAACGCGTTCGACGAGACCTTGATCGCGGAGCTGACGCACGTCGTGCGAACGTTCGACGCCGATGCAAGCATTCGCGTGCTCGTTCTCGAGGGCCGGGGAACAAGCTTCTGCGCCGGGGCCGATCTCAACTGGATGAAAAAGATGGCCGGCTTCTCGTACGCTGAGAATCTTGCCGATGCCAACGCCCTGGCCGCGATGCTCTCGGCATTGAACAACATGTCGAAGCCGACGCTCGCCCGAGTGCACGGTGCCGCATATGGCGGAGGAGTCGGCCTCGTCGCCTGCTGCGATATCGCGATCGGCATGCCCGGCGCAACATTCGCGCTGTCGGAGACGCGCCTCGGCCTGATTCCGGCCGCGATCAGCCCATACGTGATCGAGGCGATCGGCGCGCGCGCCGCCCGGCGGTATTTTCTTTCCGCGGAGCGCTTTGGGGCCGACGAGGCGCGCCGCCTCGGCCTGCTGCACGAGCTTGTACCCGAGTTGGAGCTCGACGCCGCGGTCGACCGCGTCGTTGCGGCATTGCTCGACGCCGGTCCGCAGGCGCAGTCGGAAGCGAAGCTGCTGATCCGCGCCGTCGCGCAGCGCCCCATCGACCAGGGCGTGATCGGTGACACCGCCAAACGTATCGCACGCGTGCGGGCCACGCCCGAAGGCAAGGAGGGCGTCGCCGCGTTCCTGGCCAAGCGCAAGCCCGCCTGGGTTCCGCCGGAAAATTGAACGGCCGACACCGATGGATCATCTCGACACCCTGCAACTGATCGCGCTCGCCGCGGCGCTCGGCTGGGCCAGCGGCGTAAGGCTCTATGCCGTTCTGTTTGTCGTCGGCGCCGTTGGTTACGCGGGATGGTTCGAAATTCCAGAGCATCTGCGCGTGCTCTCACATCCGCTGGTTCTTTGCGCTTCCGGTTTCATGGTCGCTGCGGAATTCTTCGCCGACAAGATTCCTGGCTTCGATTCGGTTTGGGATCTGGTGCACACCTTGATACGCATTCCGGCGGGTGCCGTGCTTGCGGCAAGCGTCTTCGGCGATTCGCCGCCCGCATGGATGCTGGCCTCAGCGATCCTCGGCGGAACGCTCGCGACCAGTAGTCACTTCACCAAGGCAGGCGCGCGACTGGCGATCAACACCTCGCCCGAGCCGGTTTCGAACTGGGCGGCGTCGTTTGGCGAGGATTTGCTGGTCGGCATCCTGCTCTATCTCGCGCTCGCGCATCCGGTCGCGCTGCTGATTGTGCTGGCGATGCTCATCGTCGCATCGCTGTGGCTGCTGCCGAAGTTGTGGCATTTCATCCGCGCAGTATCGGCGCGAATCTCGCGCGCATCGCACGGATGGCGCGGCACCGGCGCGAACGGTATGGCCGCGACGGGAAAGTCGGCCGATGTTTGACCGTATCCTGATCGCCAATCGCGGCGAAATCGCCTGCCGCGTCGCCCGCACCGCGCGGCGCATGGGAATCCATACCATCGCGGTGTATTCGGACGTCGATGCCGGCGCGCTTCACGTCGGCGCATGCGACGAAGCGCATCGTCTTGGGCCGGCAGTGCCGCGCGAGAGTTATTTGCGCGGCGATCGAATTATCGAAATCGCCGTGGCGTCGGGCGCCCAGGCGATCCATCCCGGCTACGGCTTCCTGTCCGAGAACGAAGCATTCGCCGCGGCGGTGGCCGCGGCGGGGCTCGTCTTTGTCGGGCCGCCTCCAGCCGCCATTCGTGCGATGGGCTCCAAATCCGAATCGAAAGGCATCATGTTCAAAGCCGGGGTGCGACTCGTGCCCGGCTATCACGGCGCCGACCAGGACGATGCGCTGCTTGCCCGGGAGGCTGACGGCGTAGGCTACCCGGTGCTCATCAAGGCATCTGCCGGAGGTGGCGGCAAGGGCATGCGCATCGTCGAGCGGCGTGCGGATTTTGCGGCGGCACTGGCCTCGGCGCGACGGGAGGCGAAAGCCGGCTTCGGCGACGACAAGATGCTGCTGGAAAAGTACCTGGATGAACCAAGACACATCGAGATGCAGGTTTTCGCGGACACGCATGGCCATTGCGTGCATCTGTTCGAACGCGACTGCTCGGTTCAGCGACGGCATCAGAAAGTTCTCGAGGAGGCGCCTGCGCCGGGAATGACGCGCGAGCGGCGAAACGAAATGGGCTCCGCGGCGGTGGCGGCGGCGCGGGCCATCGGATACGTCGGTGCCGGAACGGTCGAGTTCATCGTCGACAAGACCGGGCTGTTTCACTTCATGGAGATGAACACGCGACTGCAGGTCGAGCATCCGGTCACCGAAATGATCACCGGGCTCGACCTCGTGGAATGGCAGTTGCGCGTTGCCGCGGGCGAGCCGCTGCCGCTCCTGCAGGAGGCGCTGGACTTTTACGGACACGCCATCGAGGCGCGCATTTACGCCGAGGATCCCGAACGCGGCTTCCTGCCGTCGATCGGACGGATCGCTTACCTGGCGGCGCCTCCCGTCTCGGAATTCGTTCGCATCGATACCGGCGTACGCGCGGGCGACGAGATCAGCCAGTTCTACGATCCCATGATCGCCAAGCTCGTGGCCTGGGGAGAGGATCGCGCAAGCGCACTGCGCCGGCTCCGAAGCTCGCTTGCGAGTTACCAGGTCGCCGGAGTGACCACCAATATTTCATTCCTGCAGCGCGTTGTCGCGCATCCAGCGTTCGCCAACGCGCGTCTGGATACCGGACTTATTGCTCGCCACCAGGCAGAACTACTTGCACCGCCCGCCGCACCTTCGCCTCAGATTCTGGCGGTCGCTGCAATAGGCGAATTCCTGCGGCTGGTCGAGGTGGCACAGCAGCAAGCGCAGGCTTCCGAAGACCGCTTTTCACCTTGGCACGATCCGGATCCGTGGTGGCTCAACTCGGCCAGCCACGCGATTTCGCTTACCTACTTAGCGCTTGGCCTGACCCACGAAGTGCGCTTGCGGACGAATGGAGGCGATATCCTGGTCAGTATCGCCGGTGCCGCGGGCGCTGTGGACGTAGATCTGACGGCGACCGCAAGCAGGCGCGCCGACGGCATGGCGATCACTCTCGATGGCGTGCAACTTTCCGCAACCGTGGTGCCACTTGGGGACCAGCGTTACGTGTTCGTCGACGGGCAGCTGCAAAAATTCCTGCTTGTCGATCCCCTTGCGCACGCGTCCGTAGACGAGCTTCGAGGCGGACACTTGACCGCGCCGATGTCGGGCACGATCGTGGCGGTGCTGGTCAAGGCCGGCGACGCGGTCGCAAAGGGCGCACCGCTCATCATTCTTGAAGCGATGAAAATGGAGCACACGATCGCCGCGCCTGCGGGAGGGACGGTAAGCGCGGTGCACTACCGCCAGGGCGATCAGGTGAGCGAAGGCGTGGACCTTATAGACGTCGACGCAACCGATGTCGGTGCCAGCGACGCGACAGCGTCCGCGGCGTGAAGCTCTTGTTTTACACGGCCGCCAGCAACGGTGCCGCCTGGGTCGACGCCTTGTCGCGCGCAATGCCCGAAACCAGCATCGGCACCTGGCCGGACGACACCACTACCGCGGCCGACTATGCGCTCGTGTGGAAGCCGCCGCCCGGGTTGTTCGCAAAACTCGACAGCGTCAAAGCCATCTTCAATCTGGGCGCCGGTGTCGATGGCCTGGAGTCGATGCCGCGGTCCCTTGAAAACGTGCCGCTGATTCGGCTCGTGGACGCGGGAATGGCGGAACAAATGGTCGAGTACGTCGCGTACGCGGTGCTGCGCCGCTACCGCGAATTCGACGTCTACGCGCAATCGCAGCGTGAAGGCGCATGGCAGCCGCGGCGGCGCCTCGACAAGAGCGGCTTTCGCGTCGGCATATTGGGAATCGGCTCGCTCGGCGTCGTAGTTGCGGCCGCATTGGCAGCTTTCGGGTTTCCGGTCGACGGCTGGAGCCGATCGCGCAAACAAATTCCAGACGTGCGGAGCTTCGCGGGCACCGCCGAGCTGAAGGAGTTTCTCGGTCGTTGCCACGTACTTGTGTGCATGTTGCCGCTTACCGCCGAGACCCGCGGAATCCTCAACCGCGCGACGCTGTCTCAACTATCGAAGGGCGCCTATGTCGTCAACGTTTCACGCGGTGCGTTGCTGGTCGACGAGGATCTGCTCGCGCTGATCGATTCGGGAGCACTCTCCGGCGCCACACTCGACGTTTTTCAAGAGGAGCCTTTGCCGCCGTCGCACGCTTTCTGGCATCATCCGTGCATCACCGTGACTCCACACGTCTCCGCGGTGACACGGATCGAAGAATCCGTCGCCCAGATCGCCGCCAAGATCCGGCGACTCGAGGCAGGATTGCCGGTAAGCGGCGTTGTCGACCGCGCACGCTCTTACTAGGCGATATGAAACTCCCGCAACGCGTCACCATGGTAGAAGTCGGCCCACGAGACGGACTGCAAAACGAAACGTCGCCGGTGCCCACGGAGATCAAGGTCGGACTGATCGACAGGTTGACCGACGCCGGCCTGCCCGCAATCGAGGCGACAAGCTTCGTTTCGCCGAAATGGGTGCCTCAAATGGCGGACAACGCCGAGGTGATGGGGAGGATCCGACGCAAGAACGGCGTGCGTTATCCGGTCCTAACGCCGAACCTGAAGGGCTTCGAGGCGGCGCTTGCTGCCGGCTGCGACGAAGTCGCGGTGTTCGTCGCCGCGTCGGAAACGTTTTCCCGGAAGAACATCAACTGCAGCATCGCCGATAGTCTGGAGCTCGCGAAACCCGTCGCCGCGGCGGCGAAGACTCACGGCGTGCGTGTTCGCGGCTATATTTCCTGCGTTCTCGGCTGCCCGTACGAGGGCGATATCGAGCCGTCGCGCGTGCGCGACGTCGCGGCGGCGCTGAGAGCAATGGGATGCGACGAGGTATCGCTCGGCGACACCATAGGCACCGGCACTCCAGGCAAGACGCAACAGCTCTTGCACACTGTCGCGGCGGCGGTTCCCATCGCGGAGCTCGCGGGCCATTTTCACGATACCTATGGCCAGGCGCTTGCCAACGTTTACGCCGCAATGGAGCTCGGCGTCGCCACGTTCGACAGCTCCGTTGCCGGCCTCGGCGGCTGCCCGTATGCCAGGGGTGCGACCGGCAATGTGGCGAGCGAAGACGTTTTGTACCTGCTCAACGGACTGGATATCGAAACCGGTGTCGATATGACCGGATTGCGGATTGCCGGACGTTTCATCTGCGATTTTCTCGGACGTAGTCCGGCGTCGCGCGTGGCGCGTGCGCTCGACGCCAAGGAGCCGCTGGCGAGCGCGAGTCCGTCATGAACCGAGCTTCTGCCTCCGCAGCCGTCGCATCTCCTTGCACCAGCGTGTGCATCATCGATTCGGTTACCGGCCTGTGCGGCGGATGCTTCCGTACGCTGGAGGAGATTGCAGCGTGGATCGACTTCTCGGCCACGGAAAAGCGCGAGGTAATCGCCGCGCTCGACGCTCGACGATCGAACTTAGGTGCCGCGATCGAGGCCCGAATGGAGGAACGGATGGACGACAGTGCCGAGCGCTGACTGGTATTTCGATTTCGTCTCCCCGTTCTCGTACCTGCAATGCGAGCAACTGCCGATGCTCGAGCGCTCGATCAGGATCCGCTACCGGCCGGTGCTGTTCGCGGGCTTGCTCAAGGCGCACGGCCACAAGGGTCCCGCCGAGATCGCCGCCAAACGCCGCTTTACCTACCGCTTCGTGGTGTGGCAGGCGGCGAAACTCGGCATTCCGCTCAAGTTCCCTGCCGTGCATCCGTTCAACCCGCTGTCACTGCTGCGGCTCGCGATCGCCGCGGATTGCGAGCCATCCACGGTGCGGCGCATCTTCCGTTTTGTCTGGCGCGACGGGCGTCTGGGAGACCTGCCGATCGAATGGGCCGAGCTCATGAGCGAGCTCGACGTGCCGGACGCGGCTATCCGCATCGCCTCTCCCGAGGTCAAGGACGCGCTGCGGAAAAATACCGACGACGCGATCGCACGCGGAGTATTCGGCGTCCCGACGCTGACTATCGGCGATGAACTTTTCTGGGGCGCCGACGCCACCGCGATGGCCGCCGACTACCTTGCTCAGGGCTGCAAGTTCACCGACGCCGAGATGACGCGTGTCGCGAGCCTGCCGGCAGGCGCCGAGCGCGACGCATCGAAACGGAAGTGATCCGGCCTGCTGGGAATTTACCAAAATAGGTGACACCTCCTTCATATCTCGTCGTCCCGCTCGAAAGCGGGGACCCATTTTGACCGTTGAAGCAAAATGGATTCCCGCTCAGTTACCAAAATGAGCGGGAATGACGAAATTGAGGATTCGAGCGTCACACAATTTCGCAATTCTCGACAAGCCCGGCCGATATCACTTCTTTTTTGGTGGCAGCGTCTTCGCCCGCGCAGTGGCGGTTTGCCTGGCGCGGAAATCGGCGAGCTTGGCGGCTAGCGACGGATCGTTGCGCGCGAGCCACGCGATGGCGAATAGCGCGGCGTTGGCCGCCCCCGCCTCGCCAATCGCAAAAGTCGCCACCGGAATGCCCTTGGGCATCTGCACGGTCGACAGCAGCGAATCCTCGCCGCGCAGATACTTCGATGGCATCGGGACGCCGAGCACCGGCAACATGGTCTTCGCGGCAAGAACTCCGGCCAGATGCGCGGCACCGCCGGCACCGGCGATGATGCAGGCGAGCCCGCGCGACGCCGCGCTTCCGGCGTATGCGAACGCGTCGTCGGGCGTTCGGTGCGCCGACAGGACCTTCGCCTCATACGGCACACCGAAGGCAGTCAATTGGAGAACCGCATGCTCCATGATCTCCCAATCGCTGTCGCTGCCCATCACGACGCCGACCAGGGGTGAACTCTTCTGTCGAGCCATCATTGTCCTTCGCATATTCCAACAAACGGACCGGCGCGCCGCCCCGCCACGTTGCAGATTTTACCATCGACGTCGAGGCATATTCGACGAACACTTTCGGCGATTGCCTGTCCGATGCATTCATTCCGGCCGATGACAATTATCGATGCTGAGCGATAATGCCGACGATGCGTATTCGCTCGCTTCTCGACTTTGCCGGTTGCAGCGCTCTCATGGTGCTGACGATGACTTTGTCTCTGGCTCCAGCGCAGGGCGCACGCGCCGAGCCGACCGACGCCGACTTTGCAATGGCGCGCGATGCATTCCATGCCGGCGACGCAGCAAAGCTCGACAAGTTCGCTCCTAGGCTCAAGGGTCATCTGCTCGAATCGTACGTGGAATACTGGCAGCTTCGGCTGAAGCTGGACGATGCCGATCCCGATCGCGTCCGGAGCTTCCTGACACGCCGCGCAGGCGGTCCGCTCGCCGATCGCCTGCGCGTCGAATGGCTGAAATCGCTCGGCAAGCGCGGACAATGGACGCTGTTCGCGGCCGAGTTCCCCGGGCGCGCCGGCGACGATACCGAGCTCGCTTGTTATGCGATGCAGTGGCAGCGCATCCGCGACGGAGACGCGGCGCTCGATTCGGCGCGGCCGCTTTGGTTCAGTGGACAGGAGCAGCCGGAATCGTGTCAGCCTTTGTTTGCGGCACTCCTGGCGCTTGGCAAGCTCACGTCTCAGGACGTCTGGACGCGCTACCGCCAGGCGCACGAAGCAGGCACGTTCCGGCTGGCGGTCCGGCTGCTGGACTGGCTGCCTGCGAACGAGCGGCCGCCGCAACCAGAGGTCGCCCGTGTCGAGCGAAATCCCGCGCAGGCGCTGGCCAAGGGCGATTTCCGCTGGGCGTCCCGCGGTGGCCGCGAGCTTGCTCTCTACGCGCTGGACCGCGCCGCTCGAAGTGACGCCGGATCGGCGCACGACGCATGGACGAAATGGCGCTCGCGCGTTCCGGACCCCGAGCGCAGGTACGGCAATCTGCTCGTCGCGTACAACGCGGCGCGCCAGCTATTGCCGTCGGCAAACGCCTGGTATCGCGAAGCCGAGGGAGCGTCGCAAAACGACCAACAGCAAGCATGGCACGTGCGCGCGGCGCTGCGTGTGCTCGCCTGGGACGACGTCGCGCGTGCGATTGACGCAATGCCGGAAGAGCAGGCGCAGGAGCCGGCGTGGCGCTATTGGAAAGCGCGCGCGCTGGCGGTTGCCGGCAAGGGCGACGATGCGACCCGGCTCTACGGCAGCCTTGCCACCGAGCATCACTTCTACGGATTTCTGGCCGCCGAAGCGCTCGGCGCGGCGGTCATGCCGGTGAGCGAACCGTTGCTGGCGGATGCGTCCGCGCTGGCGGCGTTCGGCGCGAGGGACGACGTCCAGCGCGTCATCCGGCTGACCGCGCTCGATCTGCGTCCCGAAGCGCAGCGCGAATGGTTCTATGTCGTGCGGACGCTCGACGACGACAGCTTGCTGCTTGCCGCCGAGGTTGCGCGCCGCAATGGCTTGTACGACCGATCGATCAACACTGCTGAACGCACGCAGCGGCGGCACGATTTTTCGCTTCGTTATCCGACGCCGTACCGAGCGGAGATCGGCGCCGCCGCGCGCGACAACCAGATCGATGAAGCATGGGCGTTCGGGCTGGCCCGACAGGAGAGCCGTTTCGTCGCCGACATCATGTCGAGCGCCGGCGCTGTGGGGCTGATGCAGCTCATGCCGGCAACGGCGCGTTGGGTCGCGCGTCAGATCGGGCGCGCCGACTATCGCGTTACCTCGCTCGATCGGCCCGAGCTCAATGCGCAGATGGGAAATTATTATCTTCACTATGTTCTCGTTCGGCTCGACGGCATGCCGGTGCTCGCGACCGCGGCGTATAATGCGGGCCCCGGGCGCGCTCAAGCATGGCGCGGTGCGGCGCCGATGGAAGGCGCGATCTACGCCGAAACCATCCCGTTCAACGAAACGCGCGACTACGTGAAAAAAGTCCTGTCCAATGCGATGTTCTATCAAGCGCAACTCGGACTTCCGTACGTTGCGCTGCGCGAGCGCCTTGGCGTGGTGACGCCCAGAGGCGCGAACGGCACATTGGTCGAGGATGTGCCGGATCGTTCGGGAAACAGCACGAAAGATTCGCCATGAGCGACACTGCGACGCTGGTGCTCGGTGGCAGCGGCTTCGTCGGCCGGCACCTGGTAGCGCGACTGGTCGCCTCCGGACGGCGGGTCATCGTTCCGACCCGGCAGCGCGAGCGCGCCAAACATTTGATTCTGCTTCCGACCGTCGACGTCGTCGAGGCCGACGTACACGATGAAGCCGTGCTTGCGCGGTTGACGCGGCGCGCGTCGGTGGTCGTCAACCTCATCGGCATCCTGAACGAGCCGCGTCGCGGCGAATTCGACCGCGTTCATGTCGAGCTCGTGCGCAAGCTCGTCGCCGCCTGCGGCGCGGCGGGCGTTTCGCGCCTGCTTCAGATGAGCGCGCTCAACGCCGACCCGAAAGGGCCGAGTCGATATTTGCGGAGCAAGGGCGAAGCCGAAGCGCTCGTCGCGACCTCGGGTCTTGCGTGGACAATTTTCCGGCCGTCGGTAATCTTCGGTCGGGAAGATTCGTTTCTGAACCTGTTCGCCAGCCTGGAGAGGCTCGCGCCTTTCATCCCGCTGGCGTGCGCGAAGGCCAAGTTTCAGCCGGTGTTCGTCGGCGATGTCGCGCGCGCGTTCGAAGCGGTTATCGACGACGACGCGGCGCTTCAGCAACGCTTCAGCTTGTGCGGACCCAGGGTCTACACGCTGCGCGAGTTGGTCGCCTATGTCGGAGAGCTGACCGGATACAAGCGTCCGATCGTGCCGCTCGGCCGCGGTTTGTCCCAGTTGCAGGCACGCGTGCTGGAGTGGCTGCCCGGCCCGTTGATGAGCCGTGACAACCTGGCCTCGATGGAGAAGGACAGCGTCTGCGACGGCAGCATGCCCCCGAAATTCGGGTTTGCGGCCACCGCGCTGGAAGCGGTCGCGCCGGCCTACCTGGCGACGGGCGCCATCAAGAGCCGCTACGACGAGTTTCGCGCGCAGAGCGGTCGCTGAAAACGCGTCGCGTAAGCACACTAAGCGTGACGTCGACATGAAACGTCGCCCGCCGCGGCATTCATGAAAATCTATAGTGTGGGGGGCGCGGTGCGCGATGAGCTCCTCGGGCGCCCGATCTCAGATCGCGACTACGTTGTCGTGGGTGAAACTCCCGAGGAAATGATCGCTAAAGGGTTTCGGCCCGTCGGCCGCGACTTCCCCGTGTTTCTCCACCCCCAGTCTGGCGAGGAATACGCGCTCGCGCGTACCGAGCGCAAGAGCGGCCGCGGCTATCACGGCTTTACCTTTCATGTCGCGCCGGACGTGACACTCGAGGAAGATCTGGGGCGCCGCGATCTCACTATCAATGCCATGGCGCGCGACGCCGACGGAACGCTGATCGATCCCTACGGCGGCGAGCGCGACCTTCGTGCGGGCATTCTGCGCCACGTGAGCCCCGCGTTTGCCGAAGACCCGCTGCGCGTGCTTCGCGTCGCGCGTTTCGCAGCGCGGTTCGCCTTCGCGGTCGCACCGGAGACAGAGGCGCTCATGCGCACGATTTCCGGCGGCGGAGAGATCGCGACGCTGACGCCTGAACGGGTCTGGCAGGAGCTCGCGCGCGCGCTGATGGAGTCGCATCCCTCGCGTTTCTTCGTAGTGCTGCGTCGCTGCGACGCACTGAAGCAATTGCTGCCCGAGGTCGATGCACTGTTCGGCGTGCCGCAGCCGGTGGCGCATCATCCCGAGCTCGACACCGGTGTCCACGTGCTGCAGGCGCTGGATTACACTGCTGCCGCCGACGACGCGCTTCCGGTGCGCTATGCGGTGCTTGCCCACGACTTGGGCAAGGGCGCGACAGCGCGCGCGGATTGGCCGCGACACATCGGGCACGAGCAGAAAGGCGTTCTCCTGGCGGAAGCGATGAGCGAGCGGCTGCGCGCTCCTGCCGATTGTCGCGAGCTGGCGGTGCTCACCGCCCGCTATCACGGCACGGTTCACCGCGCCTCGGAGCTGCGACCCGCCACCCTGCTCGATCTGCTGATGGCAACCGACGCCTTGCGCCGACCGGAACGGCTCGCATGGCTGTTGCGGGCCTGCGCCGCCGATGCAGTATCGCGACCGGGCCGTTCCGATGAAAGCTACGCACCGGCGCAATGGATGAATTTGGCGCTGGCTGTGGTGAAGGCCGTCGACGCGGGCGCGATTGCGCGCGGCAACGCCGACATGCCGGATTTGCCGGCAAAGATCCGCGAAGCGCGGATCGAGGCATTGGGCGCGTGGAAGAAGCAAATCGAGCTTCCGCCCTCATTTGCCTAGCCGCCTGGCGACACCGACGATCGGGCAAGAGATTGCCCGAGGGTTGACGCCTAGAAGAAGTGCGCCATGCCCAGAACCAGGCCCGATGGTTTGCCGCCGGGCGCAATCGCGTAATCGTTTATATTGAAGGTGTACGCCGCGTTGGCGCGATTGTCGATTCTGACGTAGCCGACGTAGACCAGGCTTCGCAGCGACAGGTTATAGGTATAGCTCAGCTCCCACTGCTCGCTCGCGGTTCCAGGGCCATTGGCGAGTGCACCGACCTGCGTGCCGGCGGGCGCGCTTCCCCGGCCATCGTCGGCGCGGCCCCAAAAAGCGTAGATCAGTCCCCCGCCAGCCGGTACCGTCGCGGAGATCCCGTAGAAATCGCGCGTGATATCGCCGCCGAGCGTGTCGTACTTGAGCCGCTCGTAAATTCCGGCGAGCCGCACGTTAACGCCGCTGTTTCCTGCGCCGAAATCGTAACCGCCGCTGACCGAGAACGCGTCGTCGTGCCTGCCGGTTGCGCGAACCTTGTAATTGCGCTCGTAGGCAATGCCGAGATCGACCGGGCCGTTGCTGTAGAAGCCGCCGAGGCTTACAACATATGCGTGGCGAAGCTCGGAAACATGGTCGCCGTTGTCGCCGGCCGCCCCGTCGGCGTTGCCCGAAGAATCGCGCGTCGAGTACTGGAGCTCACCGCTCAAACCATTCACGGTGGGCGACTCGTAGCGAATCGAATTGCCCAGCCGGGCATCGAAGCCGCCCTGGCCCTTGGTCAGCGATCCCTGCGCCCACAGGGCAGCGGTCGACAGCACCGAGGTGGTCAGCGTCGGCGCGTTGCCGAAGATGGGATGAATGTCGTCGTAGGGTGTAAGGAACTTGCCCAGCTTGAACGTCCCTATCTCGCCTTGCAGCCCGACATAGGTCTCGCGCGATGCCAGCGCGGAGCCGCCGGTGTCCGCCTGGACGGAGGATTCGAACTGGTAGATGGAATTCCAGCCGCCGCCTAGGTATTCGACGCCGCGCATGCCGAAGCGCGAAGAATTGCTGCTGACGCGGTTGACCGTCGGATTGGACCCGTCGCTCTGCCTGCCGTCAACGAACTCCAGATCGAGATTGAGGCTGCCGTAGAGCTTTAGATTGGCGAGTTGCGCGTGTGCAGGCGCGGCCGCCATGGCGATGGCGCCGGCGCACATCAGCGCGGCGAAGCCGCGTTGCATGGCGCATCTCCGCAGGTGACGCGCTGCGCGCACGCGCCGACCGGTTCTGCACGCCGTCGGGATCGAATCATTCATGAAGTGTACCGCAGGAGCTGCGGGCTAGAAGCGGTACGCAGTGATCGTCATCAGCTTCGCCGTGGCGCGCATCAGCACGCGGACCGGCCCGGGCAGTTCGCTTGCGCCCGCCTCGCGCGCGGAAGCACCGTGCCGTGCCTCGTCGTCGCGCATTGCGGCGACGATGGTGCGGCTTCGCGCGTCTGATTGAGGCAGCTCGGCCATGTGCTCCGTCAGATGCTCCTCGACCTGCCGTTCGGTCTCGACGACGAATCCGAGGTTGGTGCGGTCGCCGCCGATACTGGCGGCAAGCCCGATCGCGAACGACCCCGCGTACCAGAAGGGGTTCGCGTAGCTGGTCCTCGCGCCAAGCTCGGCGAGACGCTGCTGCGTCCACGCCAGATGGTCTTCCTCCTCGCGCGCTGCCAACGCGAAGCGGCGCCGGATCTCCGGATCGCGCGCGACCAGCGCCTGCGCGCTGTAGAGCGCCTGGGCGCAGACTTCGCCTGTGTGATTGACCCGCATCAAGCCGGCGGCATGACGTCGCTCCTCGGGAGAGAGCCGGTCTTCCGGACCCTCTTCCGCGGGATAGCGCCGTTTTTGAGCCACGGTGCCCGTCAGCGTGCGCAACGCACGATCGAAACCGGTGATGAGGTCGTCAGTGGTCAAAGTGTCACCACGCTAGCCCAAGCTTTAGTTTGTCACAAAGCGGGATTGCAAGGTCGTCCACACGGCGATTCGCAGCACTCACGTTCCCGATCATACGAGATGCAAAAAAAACGGGCGTCCAGAGGACGCCCGCATGATCACTTCAAACCCTGTTGTATCGAACTTGCTTGGGTACGTTTTTAGAACAGGTGCAAGAAACCAAGCACTGCACCGCTGGGCTTGCCGCTGCAGAACGCGCCAGCGCTTCCCGCGGCTGCGTTTTCCTGTCCCACGGCGATCGCATACCCATTGATGTTGAACGAGTACGGTCCCTTGCACTCGTTTTGCAGCTTGACATAACCTGCGTAGAGCGCGGTTCGCGGCGACAAATTGTAGGTGTAGCTCGCTTCCCATTGCTTGGCGCCGGTATCGCTGCCCTTGACGACATAGCCGACATTCTCGCCTCTGGCCGCAGCGCCCTTGCCGTCGCTGGCCTGGCCGTAGAACAGGTATACCTTTCCGCCACCCGCCGGAATGGTGCCCGAAACGCCCCAGAAATCGCGCTTCAGCTCGCCGGTCGGCGTGTCGTACTTGGTGCGCTCGTAGACGCCGGCGATGCGCAGGCCGAAGCCCTGCATGATGGTGCCGAAGTCATACGCGCCGGTAATCGTCCAGTCGGTATCGTCTGCGTTAAACGGATTTCCGGCACTGGTCCCGGCCACGCCGGCGGTTGCGAAAACATCGGACGTGTATTGACGTAACTTCCGGTTGGTTTCGAATGCAACGCCAGCCTGGATCGGGCCGTTCGAGTAGATCACGTTGCCGCCGAGGACGTAGGCATGACGCATTTCGGAGAAATGGTCGCCGTTATCGCCGCCGAACGGTGTCTGAATCCCCGCGTTCCCCGACGAATCGCGTGTCGAATACTGCAGCGCGCCGGTGAAGCCCGAAACGTTCGGCGAGTCGTAGCGCAGGTTGTTGCCCGGACGAGCGTCAAAACCGCCCTGGCCCTTGCTCAGGTTGCCCTGGGCCCAGATGTCGGCGGTCGACAGGATCGACGTCGTAAACGTGGGCGCGTTACCGAAGATCGGATGCATATCGTCTTCAGGCATCAGGAACTTGCCTAACGTGACCTTGCCCCAGCTGCCTTGAAGGCCGGCAAAGGTTTCACGGCTGGCGATGCTGCTACCGGAGGAATTGCCGGAGTCCCAGCTCACGTTCGACTCGAGCTGGAAAACGGCGTTCAGGCCACCACCCAGGCTTTCGGTGCCACGCATCCCGAAACGCGACGAGTTGCTGCTAGCGCGCACGACGGTCGGATTGCTGATCACGTTGAGCGGGTCTGAGGTCGAGGTGACCCCGGTCGAACAGGCTTTGAGAACGGCGCCCCCACCTTGACCACCTGCAGCTGCACCATTGGAGCAAGTAGCGCCTTTGATGAACTCCAGGTCGACATTCGCGCGACCGTACAGGGTCACATTCGCGGTTTGCGCTTGCACAGCCAGCGGCGAAGCGAACGCGCCGGCGACGGCAAGAACCACGAGCTTTTTATTCATGGAATCTCTCCTCTAATACGATTAAATTGGCAAGCAGCAGAAAAAGCGTTTGCGCCTGTCGTCGGAAACCTTCTCACGAGGTAAACGAGAAGTTGACTCAATTGTGCCAAAGCGGCGAATCCATTGGCAAGCTAAAACCCGCGACCCCCAAAACCCCCGTGATTCCTGTTGCTTAATTGCAACAAGGCAGCCGGTTTTGCCGCAACGTATTTCGAGCGTCGGCGTGGGTATAATTCACTCTGTCGCGGCCACTCGGCATGTGGCAAGTGAGCGGGCCGAAAAATGGGCACAAACAATAGCTTGCCGACAAAATCGCGGCGGAGCCGGTGCTTAAATGCAAACAGACACCGATGATCGCCCTCCCGCCCGCTCTATCAACATTGCCGGCGCTGCTGGCCGTCGCTATCGCTTCGGCAAGCCTGTTCCTGCTGCGTCGCCCCGGACGGCTTCCCACTGCTCATCCGAACGAACGCTCGCTGCATTGCCGGCCCGTCCCCCGAGGGGGTGGGCTGGCCCTATGGACCGGGTGGTTGCTGGGCACTGCGTGGCTGGCGGCTCCGCAACCCTGGCTCGCGCCGCTGCTGCTGATCATCATGGTTTCGTTCTGGGACGATCGTTACGGCGTGCCGGTGGCGGTGCGCCTGTTGGTCCAAATGATGGCGGCGTGTGCCTGGCTTTGGCTCTCCAAGGCGCCCGTCAACCCATTCGTAGCGATTGTGGCAATAATCTGGATGGCCAACCTGTTCAACTTCATGGACGGGAGCGACGGGCTGGCGCTCGCGATGGCCTCGATTGGTTTTGGAGCGTATGCGGCGGCGGCATCGATGGCAGGCGCGGGCGACGCGACTATCCTTTGGGCGCTCGTGGCCGCAATCGCACCCTGCCTGGTGCTGAATTTCCCGCCAGCCAGGCTTTTCATGGGCGATGTCGGAGCAGTTCCCCTCGGCTTTGTCGCGGCGACGTTCGGCATCAGCGGCTGGTATGGGGGCACTTGGCCGGGATGGTTTCCGCCGCTCGTTTTTCTGCCGTTTGTTGCCGACGCCAGCGTGACGCTGGTGCTCCGCGGGCTGCGCGGTGCCACAATCTGGGAAGCGCATCGGGAACATTTTTACCAAAAGCTTGTTCAACTTGGATTCGGTCATCGCGGAACACTTGTCCTTTACGGAGCGTTGATGATGGGCACCGCTGCGTCGGCGCTCCTTGCGCTTTTCCGGGCACCTGCCGCGGGGCCATCGCTGCTGGCGCTCTGGAGCGCAGTCATGGCGCTATTGTTCGGTGCAATCGGGTATTATTGGCGCGCAAGGGGCATAGGGCTTGATGAAAGTAAGTACTAACTGGCGGGCTTGGCTCGCATTTGGCCACGACATCATTGCCGCGGCACTCGCCTGGATCGGCCTGTTTTGGGTGCGATTCAATCTCGAGTTGCACGAGCCGCAGCTCACCGACATGTTGCAGACGCTGGCTTGGGTGTTGCCCTTGCAGGCGGGTATTTTCCTTGCGTTCGGTCTGTATCGAGGACTATGGCGTTTTGCCAGCCTGCCCGACCTCCAGCGCATCGTGATTGCGGTCGGATTGGGCGCGGTCGCGGTCCCCGTAGTGCTTGTCATGCTGCAGATGACCTCGGTGGTGCCGCGCAGCGTGCTCATTCTTTACCCGCCGGTGCTGATTCTGTTGATGGCCGGAAGTCGCTTCACCTACCGTGTTTGGAAAGAGCATCGGCTGTACAGCCCGCTGGCGGCGCTGGGCGAGCCGGTGCTGATTCTGGGCGCGGGTGAAGCAGGCGCGCGCCTCGCTAAGGAGCTCACGCACAGCCGCAAATGGCGCATCGTCGGCCTGCTCGACGACAATGCGGCGAAGCAGGGTCGGCTACTGCGCAATATCAGCGTTCTGGGTCCGATCGCCGAGCTGCCGCTGTGGACCAAGCGTTTCGGGGTCCGCACCGTGATCCTGGCGTTGCCTTCTGCGGCGCACGGCGTGCGCCGGCGCGTAGCCGAGCTCTGTGCCGCGGCCGGTGTCGAAGCATTGACCGTGCCCTCATACGATGACCTCATCAGCGGCCGCTCGCAGCTGACTACGATCCGGCACGTTGAGCTCGACGACCTTCTCGGCCGCGATCCGGTGGTGCTCGACAGTGCGGGACTCGGCGAGTGGCTCGGCGGGCGCGTGGTGATGGTCACGGGCGCCGGCGGATCGATCGGAGCCGAGCTTTGCCGCCAGATCGCGCACTTCAGGCCGGCGCGGCTGGTCCTGCTCGATCAGTCCGAATTCGGGCTCTATCAAATTCAGCAGTCGTTGCAGGACGATTTTCCCGAGTTGCCGCTGGCAACGCTGGTCGGCGATGTCAAGCATGTGGCGCTGGTCGATCAGGTGCTGGCCAGCGAACGCCCCAGCGTCCTGTTCCACGCCGCTGCCTACAAGCACGTGCCTCTGATGGAGGAAAGCAATGCCTGGCAAGCGGTGCGCAACAACGCGTGGGGCACGTGGGTGCTCGCACGCGCTGCGGTTATGGCGCGGGTCGAAAAGTTCGTGCTGGTGTCGACCGACAAGGCGGTCAATCCGACGAACGTGATGGGAGCGTCGAAGCGCATGGCGGAAATGGTCTGCCAGAGCCTGCAAAACGGCACGACGCAGTTCGTCATCGTTCGCTTTGGCAACGTTTTCGGAAGCACCGGCAGTGTTATTCCCCGTTTCCGGGAGCAGATTGCCCGCGGCGGCCCGGTAACGGTGACGCATCCGTCGATCACGCGTTATTTCATGTCGCTTTCCGAAGCGACACAGCTCCTGTTGCAGGCGGGGCTGATGGGAAAGGGCGGCGAGGTGCTGCTTCTCGACATGGGCGAGCCGGTAAGAATCGTCGATCTGGCGCGCGACATGATTCGTCTTTCAGGCGCCGATCCCGACCGCATCCGGATCGCGTTCACCGGCTTGCGTCCCGGAGAAAAATTGTTCGAGGAGCCGCTTGCCACGGGAGAGGAGACGTTGCGGACGCCACATCCCAAACTGCGCATCGCGCAAGCGCGCCCGGGAAACCGCGATGCGGTCGATCAAATGGTGGCGTGGCTGGAGCGAGACCGTGCTGCGGGAGAAGGCGAAGTTCGCGTCTGGCTCAAACAATGGATTCCGGAATACGCTCCGCCGGGCAGCACATCGGTGCCCATCGCGCCGCCCGTCGCGGCTGTGTCACCGGCAGTTCCGGTGCCCGCGATTTCCCTGCTCGCCAGGCGCCGCGGCTGAGGTGCGCTGGTCTCGACGATGCGGCCACAATTTCTGCTCTCACGCGCCGGCTTGAAGGAGATGTCGGCGCGGCGTGATTTGCGGGGCCGCAAGCAACTCAATCGCGGTGTGCGAAACGGCGTCTATCGTAAGCGCGAGCATGCAGCGCGCTTCTGGACATTGTCCGGATGCAGTTCCCATGAGTCGCTCACACCGCCGAATCCATTGGATATCTCGCCTCATCGTGATGGTCTGGTCCCGGCACGGAAAATCTGGAATGGTGAGAGCCATGAAAGGACTGTCGCGCCAGAAGTCCCCTGCCCCCGAGAGCACGGCGGAGCCAGGTCCGAATAGCGCGAGCGTCGGCACTCCAACGACGCGCCCAAGATGCGCGATTCCCGTGTCCGGAGCGATCAACAGCTTGGCACGTTCGAGTAGATGCCACATCTGCGGAAGTGACAAATTGCCGCCAAAGCGCGTAAATACTCGGTCGACATCGATTTCGTCGAGCAGGTGCGCTTCACCCGGCCCTGCGCTGAGCACAATGCGTAGCCCCAGGCTTCCGAGCCGCCGCGCGACCTCGGCCCATCTGTCCGCCGGCCACCGCTTGAGCACACTGCTCGCGCCGGCGTGAATCACGCAGTACGGTTCAGTGGTCGCTTCGAATGCGACTGCGGGTGGCGCCGGCCAATCGGTCGGGCGATAGCGTGACGGTGCCGGGCCGTCGATCAGACCGGCGACGAGATCAGCCCACGCTGTCGGCACGTCGGGATAGCTTCGCAGCTCATCGACCGGCCAGTCCTTGTACGGTGCATCGGCACCGGAGAAACCCACCACCCACCGTGCACCGAGTGCGCGCGCAAGCCACGAATATCGATTGTCGCCAGGGATAAGCGCAAGGTCGAATGCCGCTTCGGCACGCAGCCGCTGCAGCGAGCGCACGTCTCGCGGATCGTAGGGCAAGACGCGGACCCCATAAGGGCACATCGCGTACAGCCCGCAGTAAGCAGGCATGCAGGTCATGACAATATCCGCCGACGGCCATCGCTCGCGGCATTTCGCCAGCAGCGGCGTCAACATGATGGTGTCGCCGAGCAGAAGATCATGCGCGATCAGCACGCGCTGAGGTACGCGCGGTGCGGTTCGGTGGGGACCGATTGCGCTGACCGCTATCCGGCCTGCCGCGAGCGGCAGCACAATCCATCGGGAAGGGCCCCGACTAGTCATGCTGATCGATCCGAGCAAGCTTCGCGAGTTGCGACAGAGATTCGTCCAGGATGACGAGTTGCAACACTTGTTCCGCAAATCGTTTCTGGCCGCTCGCCCACGTTGCGATGAGAGCGTCGATACTGTGCCTGGACAATTGCCCTGACGTGGCATCTTGCAAGCGCTCGCCCAACCCAGCCAGACGCGGAGCGAGGTCGGACTTCAGCCAGCCCTCGATAGGCGGATTGAATCCCCGCTTGGCTCGGGTCAAAGGATCATCGCCGCCCAACGGTTCCAGCACCGATGCAAAAAGTTTCTTTGCAGGAGTCGTGAATCGCGTTGCAGTCGGCAAAGCCAGCACTGCAGCAGCGAAGCGATGATCAAGAAACGGCGCGCGCATCTCGAGTCCATGGGCCATCGTACAGAGATCGGCCTTTCGAAGAATATAGTCGGGCAGATAATTGAGTCGATCGATCTCGAGCAGCGTTTCCAGATTGATGGCGGAGGTCCCGGGCGGCATGCGCCAGTAATGAGGCTGCACGTCGTAATTGGGCGCGAGAAAGAGCCTTTCTCCTGGCGTGAACCCGGAAAACCGCAGCACGTAGGCCGAAGCCCAGTCAAGCCGCAATTCTTCGACGAGGCGTTGCCACGCAGTTCCGCTGATGCCGGCCGGTGGTCGCGCGCGCCGCAATCGGAGGCCATGCCGCCAGCCTGTGCGCATGTGTTTCGCGTACCGCTTGTAGCCGGCAAAGAGCTCATCGCCGCCGTCGCCACCGAGCACGACTTTCACGTGTCGCGTAGCTTCTCGGGACAGATACCACGTGGGCACGCTCGACGGATCGGCAAACGGTTCGTCCAGGTCCGCGATGATGCGCTCGAAATCGTCGGTAATGCGGAGGTTCATCGGGACGGCGCGATTGGAGAGGCCGAGCTTCTGCGCCGTCAGCCGGGCCTCCGCACTTTCGTCGAACGAGGTGCCAGGGAACGCAGCGGTAAAGGTCTGCAATCCCTGAAAATTCATTGCCGCGAGTCGGCAAGCGATGGCGCTTGAATCGACGCCGGACGAAAGGAAAAGCCCCAAAGGCCTGTCGGCGACGGTACGCATGCGTATCGCAGCATCAAAGGCCGGCAGCCAGTGTTCCGGCGATCGTTCGGGGCGCCAATACTCGATGCTCGAAGCATCACCCGTGGTCAGATCGTACTGTAAGTAATGCGCGGGAGCCAGTCTCGCAATGTTGGCGAATACCGTGCGCGGCGCCGGAATGGTTCGATGAGCAAGATATGCATCGAGGCCGCTCGGCGAAAAAGCACGAGCCTCGGAAGGCAGCCATGGAAGCAGCGCGCGCACCGTCGACGCGAACGCGAATCCATCTTTTCGATGCGCATATACGATGGGCTTGAGCCCGAAACGGTCGCGGATCATGAAAACCACGCGGCGACGAAGGTCACAAATCGCGATGGCGAACATGCCGCGGAGCCGTGAAACGAAGTCAATTCCCCAATGCTCATACGCATGCAGAATGAATTCGGTATCGGAGCGGGTACGGAAATGAAAACCTTCGTTCCTCAGTATCGCGGCATCCGCACTCCAGTCGTAGACTTCGCCGTTGTAGGCGATCCAGATATCGCCGGCGTCATTCGCAATCGGTGGGTCGGCTTCCGGCCGGGGATCGATGATCGCCAAACGCGTGTTCAGCAACGCATTCGGCGCCGGTAAGGATGCTGGACGCAGACCAGCGTCCCAGGCTTGCACGCGCTCGGCATCGGGGCCGCGTTGCCGCAAGGCGCTTAACATGCGCTCCACGGTCGCAGGACCCACCGTGCGACTACCGAAATATCCCGCAATCCCGCACATGTCAGGCTGGATTCATTGCTTCAACGAAAGCAGGTTTTCGTAAAGCGTGAGCATTTGCGCGGTCATCGACTGGGGTGTCAATGGCGCGACGGCCGACCTCGCGCGCGAGCCGATCCTTTCGCATTCCGCTGGATCGAGAAGCCGCGACATGCGCTCGGCAAATGTCGCGTCGTCGGTGGAATCGCAAAGCCAACCTGCGTTTTCCCTGACTACCAGTTCGCCCGCGCCGCAACGCGTACTTGTCACAACAGGCAAGCCACACGCCATGGCCTCAAGAACCGCGTTCGATAGAGGGTCGTACAGCGTGGGCAGCACGAATGCGTCCGCGGCTCCGTAGTATGGCCGCGGATCACGCTGCGGACCCGCAAAGATCACGCGTGCGGAAACGCCTGCATTACTCGCCAGCATTCGATATCGCGCCATGACCTTTTCGCGGCCGACGACGATTAACCGCACATGCTGCGGCAGGCGCGCAAGCGCCCGAATTGCCGTCGGAACGCCCTTGCGATGATAGCCGGAGCCCACCAGCAGGAAGGCGAAGTGAGACCCCTTCAGCCCCAGACGTGCCCGCGTTTCGGGCCTGTTCTCCCGCACCTGGGGCCCGAAGGTGTCAGGATCGACTGCATTGTAAATGACGTGCAGCTTGCTTCTGTCGATCGGGAAATACCGACGCACGTCTTCGGCGACCATCTGCGAAATGCAGATTACGGCCTTGAGCTTCGGGCTTTCAAATAGCCGAGCTTCAGCGTCGAGCACAAAACGGTGATAAGCATTGGCCGCTATCGAAATCCGCTCGAGCTTGCCGCCAATGCGAACGCGCTCCTCGAGCCACGCCCTGTGCAAGCCATCTCCTGCGCGAAACACGTCACAACCTTCAATGCGATCGTGCGATTGAACGATCTCCGGTCTGTCTTGCGCCAGCGATTGCCGCACAGCCCGGGCGAAGCTCGCGTCCCGCCACAGACGGCCAAGGTAGAAGGGATTGCAAATGACCGGCTCCAAACGGCCGGTTCGAGCCGCCGGCCACTCTCGCGTATAAATCCGCACAGCAATCCCGCGCTCGAGCAACGCATCGATTGCCCGCTGGAGGAAGCGTTCCGCACCGCCGAAAGCCGTATAACGTTGCCGAATGACGCCCAGTCTCACGTCGCGGTGTCGTCGTCGATGGTAGCGAGCACCTCACGAACTGCGCCGATGACGCGTGACACTGGCAATTTCACGAGGCAATCGGAGATGTTGCTGCCACCGCAGCCGTTGTTGCCACAGGGACGACAGGAGTGCTCCGTCGATGCGACCACGCGATTCAAAACGCCGGTCGGGCCCCACTCGGCCTCCCCACTCGGGCCAAAAATCGCAACGACTGGCGTGCGCATCGCGGTAGCGATATGCATCGGCGCCGAGTCGACACCGATCAAAAGGCGAGCATTACCGATTAACGCCGCCAGTTCGGGAATCGAAAGTTGGGCGACGAGATCAACAGCCGGCGCCTTCGTCGAGGCCTGAATGGCATCGATGAGTGCGCGCTCCGCCGGGTCACGTGATCCGGTGACGACGATTGGCCAATTGTCTTCGGCGAGCTGATCGAGCAACGACGCCGTTGATTTCGCCGGCCATGACTTGAAGAGCCAGCGGGATCCCGGATGGACCACGATGAACTGCTTGCGAGTCAGCTTAAGCGTATGCAGCAGGTGCGAGATACGTGCCTCGGCTGCGGGTCCCGGCACCATCACCGGCGACTTGTCGTCGTCGCCGGGCCAGATACCGATTCGCCGCAACGCATCGAGATTGGTTTCGATGGTATGACGCGAGGTCGCTCTCGGCACCAGGTAGCGGTGAGTAAAGCTCGTCCGCCAAAACCAGCCCCGCTCGTTGCGTTCGGGCCCGACTGCGTACTTCGGGTTGATGAGGCGCACCAGCCATGCGCCACGGCGATGCTCAGTGAGGTGCACCACCAGATCGTAGCTCTGCGCGCGCAGATCGCGCCACAACCCGAGCTCGGCCCGCACGCTTCGGAACCCTCCTGCGCGCGTCAGGTCACGATCAATGGTGTGTATCCGGCGAATCGCCGGATGACCTTCAAGCATCTCGGCGGTTTCGCGATAGACCAGCGCATCCAGTTCGAGATGAGGCGCCAGCCGCTTAAGCGCGGAAAATACTGGCGATGTCAGCAGAACGTCTCCATGGTGCCTCAACTTGATGACCAAGACTCGGTGAATGAGACGCAGATCGATTGCATCAGCGACCGCGGGGAGTTGGACATCATTTGCCATGAATCGAATGGACTCCGCCCCGATATGCAGAATGCGCATCGCCCGGCCCTCAGACGAGGGCGGTCCCTGCTGCAAACTGGATGCGATGGAGCTTGGCGTAAATGCCATTGCGCGCAAGCAATTCCGCGTGCGTGCCTTGCTCGACGACACGCCCCGCATCGAGCACCGCGATGCTGTCGACGCGTTCGATGGTGGATAGCCTGTGGGCAATGACGATGGTGGTGCGTCCCTGCATGAGCGCGTCCATTGCCGCCTGTACATGTCGCTCCGACTCGGAGTCGAGCGCCGACGTCGCTTCGTCGAGGATCAAGATCCGGGCGTTCTTGAGAATCGCTCGCGCGATCGCAAGACGCTGCCGCTGACCGCCGGACAAGCGGATGCCGTCCTGGCCAACGACAGTGTCGAAACCCTTCGGTAAAGCCTGAATGAAGTCGAGCGCATGCGCGGCGACGGCGGCGCGCTCGACGGCATCGCGCGGCGCGCCGGACATTGCGCCATACGCGATGTTTGCGGCGACGGTGTCGTTGAAGAGCGTCACGTCCTGGCTCACCAGCGCGATGTGGCTGCGCAGGTTGGATAGCGTCAGCTCGTCGATGCCTTCACCGTCGAGGGTGATTCGGCCCGAGCTCGGCTCGTAGAAGCGCGGGATCAGATTGACCAGCGACGTCTTGCCGCCGCCCGAAGGCCCCACGAGCGCGACACGCTGGCCGGGAGCGATCACAAGGCTGACCTCGCGCAGGGCGTCCTTGTCCGAGC
Source organism: Burkholderiales bacterium (assembly GCA_017880805.1). Taxonomy (GTDB): domain Bacteria; phylum Pseudomonadota; class Gammaproteobacteria; order Burkholderiales; family Casimicrobiaceae; genus PALSA-1003. The sequence continues at coordinate 6,249 of JADGRP010000074.1, read as the reverse complement.
CGGCGTAGCGTAGCGACACGCGGTCGAATCTGAGTTCTCCGCGCACCCGCTCGAGGACGACGGTGCCGCGGTCCTGTTCGGGCACCTCGTCGATCAATCCGAAAATGCTTTCCGCCGCTGCGAGGCCGCGCTGGATGTTGGCGTTGACTCCGGACATCGACCGCAGGCGGTCGATAAGGGTCAGGAGCGCGATCACGTAGGTCGTGAATCGCGCCGCGTCGAAGCCGCCGGCCTCACTTTGCTTGAGCGCAATGTACACAATGAATCCGACGACGCAGGCGCCGACGAACTGCAGAAACGGCGGGCTGGCTGCGCTCGCCGACGACTGCTTGCTCATCGATTGGCGCAGCTTGTTCGCTCCGGCGACCGCGCGCTTGCGCTCGTAATCCTGGCCGCCGAAAATTTTTACAACCCGCTGCGCGCCGACGATTTCCTCCAGTACGTGGGTGATCGCGCCGGTGCGTTGCTGCACGTCGCGCGCGACCCGGCGCAAGCGGCGGCTGAAGTAGCGGATCACCGCGGTGACCGGCGGCATGACGACGATCGAGATCAGGGTCAGCCGCCAGTTGAGCCAGAAGAGCAGGCCCAAGCTGCCGGCGATGGTCAACGCACTGCGAACCGCGGTCGTGATCGCCGACGACGTTGCGGCGGCAAGCTGATAGGCATCGAACGTGAACTTGGAGATCAACTCCCCCGACGACTGCGCGTCGTAGAATGGCGTCGGAAGCGAAAGCATTCGGTCGATCATCTCCCGTCGAAGGTCGAAGACGACCTTATGGCCGGTCCACGCCATTCCGTATTCGGACATGAACGAACCCAGTCCGCGAAGGAGAAAAACGGCGACCACCGCGAGCGGCAATTGCACCGTCATCGCCGGGTCCGGATTCTGAAGTCTCTGAATGATCGGCATCACCATGTACGCCATGACCACGTCGCCGGCAGCGACGATGACCATGCCGACGACTGCAAGGGCGAACGCCCACCAATAGGGACGGACGTAGTGCAGCAAGCGGCGATAAAGAATCAGACTGGGTGCCACTGGGGAACCGATGGGGAAACCGATGGGGAAATCGATGGGGAAATCGATTGAGAGCCGATGGATGCGCGCGTTGGTCGTCGCTGCCGGCGCGTAAGCAAAGTGCCCCCGATTATAGCGCAGCGGGCTTCTCTTCTCCGTCCCTGGCCGCGGCGGCCGCCGCGATCAGATCGCGATACAGCAGCACCAACTTCAATGTCATCGCCGCCGGAGTCAGCGGAAGCACCGCTTCCCGTGCACGCGCACCCAATAAACGACGGGCCTCCTCATCGGTCAGCGTCATCATGTGCCGGGCCAGCGCATCGACGTCCTGCGCCGCGCATACCAGACCTGCGTCGTTTTCCGTGACCAGTTCTGCCGCTCCGCACTTAGTGCTGGTCACAACCGGCAAGCCGCAAGCCATCGCTTCCAGCGCGGCGTGTGGGCACGGGTCGTACAACGTCGGCAGAACGAAGACGTCGGCCGCACCGTAGAAGGGCTTGGGGTCGTCCTGCACGCCCAGAAGCGCCACCCGGCGCCCCACGCCGAGTTGTTGCGCAAGACGCTTGTAGCGTCGTCTGTACTTATCCCTGCCGACGACGATCAGATAGGTATCGCTGGGGAGCTTTGCCAGTGCCTGGATCGCGGTCGCCACTCCCTTGCGTGCGTATCCGGAACCAACGAGCAGGAAGATCGTTGCCGACTCCGGCACGCCTAGCTTTTGCCGCACGTCGGCGCGATGTTGTTTCAGCTCGGGCGAGAAAATGTCGCTGTCGACGGCGTTATAGATCACCGGCAGCTTCTCCAGGCTGAAGCCGAAGCGTTCGTGAATCTCGTCGCGAACCATCTTTGAATTGCAGATGACAGCGCGCAGCCAGGGACTTGCGAACAGACGGCGCTCGATGCCCAGCACGTATCGATGGTAGAAACTCGACTCGACCCGCCAGCGCTTGAATGCCGACGCATTGTGTAACCCTTCGTCGAGCCGGACACGATGCACGCCGTCGCTCGCGCTATACACATCGCAGCAAAGCAGAAGCTCGTGCGACTGCACCAATTCCGGCGCCTTTTTTGCGACGACACCGCATACCGCGCGAGCGAAGCTCCAGTCGCGCCACAGACGGCCGATATAAAACGGGTTGCACAGCACCGGTTCGATAAGCTGGAGCCGGGTGTTGGGCCACTGCCGCGTATAGAGCGAAATGGCGATGCTGCGCTCGAGCAACGCTTCCAATGCGGTCTCGACAAAACGCTCGGTGCCGCCATAAGGCGCGTAACGTTGGCGCACGATCGCAAGACGCACCGTCAGCTCCGCAATGCCGCGGCGCAGGTGGCGCCGATAACTTCATGGGCCAGCGTCTCTATCTGCGCCGCGGAAAGGGCACGTTCGAGCACGGTGAACACTGGAGAGGTGAGCAGGACGTCGCCGCGATGCCGGAGCTGGGTGGCGCGCGCGCGACGGTCAGGGCCGGCATCGATGGGGTCCGGCAACTCCTTAAGCATCCGCCAAGATAACAAAATGCGTTGTTCGATACAACGCGTTCCACACGTCGCCAGTTAGGGCTTACTCGTCTAAGAAGCGGCGTCTGTGTTTTGTTCCTGGTGTTCCGGTACAATCGTCCGCAACCCGTCGTGTCCCTGCTCAGAGAGGTGTTGGTCATGCCGATCGAGGCCGCCTCGGCCGCCCTCAAGGCCCAGATCCTGGCCGAAGCGCTACCGTACATCCAGCGCTTTCACGACAAGGCGATCGTGATCAAATACGGCGGCAATGCCATGACCGAAGCCGCTCTCAAGGCTGGTTTTGCGCGTGACGTCGTGATGCTGAAGCTGGTCGGCATGAATCCGGTCATCGTGCATGGTGGCGGCCCGCAAATCGGCGATCTGTTGAAGACGATGGGCATACGCAGCGAGTTTCGCCAGGGCATGCGCGTGACCGACGAAAAAGTCATGAACGTCGTCGAAATGGTATTGGGCGAGCTCAATCAGGAAATCGTCGGCTTGATCAATCAGCATGGCGGACGTGCGGTCGGCCTCACCGGCCAGGACGGTGCGTTCATTCACGCGCGCAAAATGTTGTTGAAAAGCGAGAGCAATCACGGCGAATTTATCGACATCGGACTGGTCGGTGAGATCGAAAAGATCGACCCGGAACTGATCAATCTGCTCGATTCGCGCGACTTCATTCCGGTGATCGCGCCCATCGGGGTCGGCAAGGAAGGCGAGGCCTACAACATCAACGCCGACCTGGTCGCGGGAAAGCTTGCCGAGACTCTGAACGCGGAGAAGCTGGTGCTGATGACCAATACCGTCGGCGTGCTCGACAAGAACGGCAAGCTTCTGACCGGATTGACCGCCAGCGAGATCGAAGCGCTGTTCGCCGATGGCACCATCCACGGGGGGATGCTGCCCAAAATCGGCTCGGCGCTCGACGCGATCAGAAACGGCGTCAAGAGCTCGCACATCATCGATGGGCGGGTCGAGCACGCGCTGCTGTTGGAAGTCCTGACCAACGAGGGCGTCGGCACGATGATCAAGGCAGGTTGACGGACAATTCGCGGCGGGCGCGTTTGCCAACCGCCGACTGCAAAAAGGGAGAACGGGATGGCGAGCAAACCTGGCGAGCGGCGCCTGCAGATACTGCAGACGCTTGCAACGATGCTGGAGTCTCCCCGCGGCGAGAAGATCACCACCGCGGCGCTGGCCGCGCGCCTCGATGTTTCCGAAGCAGCGCTATACCGCCACTTCGCCAGCAAGGCGCAGATGTTCGAGGGATTGATCGAGTTCATCGAATCGACGCTTTTTTCGCTGTTGAACCGCATCACCACCGAGTCGACCGACGGGGCGGCGCAGGCATCGCAGATGGTGACGGTGCTGCTCGGCTTCGCGGAGAAAAATCCCGGGATGACGCGGGTGCTCATCGGCGACGCTCTGGTTAACGAAGACGAACGCCTTCAGGCCCGCATGAATCAGCTTTACGATCGCATCGAGGCGTCGCTTCGCCAGTCGCTCAAGATCGCCCAGGCGGGTGGCGCATGGACCGGCGATCCGGTGCCTGAAGCCAACGTCCTGCTCGCCTTCGTCGTGGGACGATGGATGCTCTTCGCGAAGAGCGGATTCAAGCGGATGCCCCAGGAAGGTTGGGATGCGCAGCGTAAATATCTCTTTTCGTAGCGTGGTGGCGCCAACGCCCGATGAGCGTGCCGAAACCGCGCGCTACTGTTCTGCCTGCGCTTTACTGACACTTCTTGTCGCCGCCCGTCTCTGCCGACACGCTGCTGGCTGAAGCCCGCGCCGCGCTTGCGGGCGGGCAGGTCGACGTTGCGAAGGCGCGTGTCGACCGGGCTTCGGCGCTGAAACTCGAGCCGCGCCATGCGGAATTGCTGTTCCTGCTCGGCAACGAGTTGGGATCGCGCAATGAGCCGGCCGCGGCGATCGCGGTTTTCGAACGCGCGTTGAAGCTTTCGCCTGGGAACCCAAGCGTGCTTGTCAACCTGGGGTTGCAGTTCGATGCGGTCGGCGAGCGGGCTCGTGCCGAGCGCTGTTATCGCGACGTACTGGCGCGACGTCCGGGTGAGATCGCGGCACTCGCCAATCTGGCGCATTTGCTATTCGTGCAGGAGCGTTACGGCGAAGCGCTCGAGCAATACGATCGCCTCGTCGCCGGCGCACCCGCCGCGCCGGCGGACGTCTGGAACAACCGCGGCGTGTGCCAGAAGTCGACGCAGAACAGCACGGCTGCGGAGGAGAGCTTTCGCCGCGCGCTTTTGTTGCAACCGGACTCGCCGCAAGTGCTCGCGAATCTGGGCTTTCTGCTCTACGAGCTGGTGCGATACGATGAAGCGCGGCCGCTGTTGCGGCGGGCACAAGAGCTCGATCCCGATCGCCTTCAGGTCGCGGCGCAATCGCTCGATCTCGATCTGCAGTTCGCGGACTGGCACGATTTCGATTCTCGGAAGGCGCGAATCGTCGAGGGGGTCAGGGCACTTGTGGCTCTCGACCGGCGTCCGCGACAGACCGTTCCTCCTTTTACCTTTCTCGCACTCTGTGACGATCCGTCGCTGCAGCTGGCCGCGGCCAGAAGTTTTGCGTGGCCGGCAGCTCACGGAGCGCGACCGGAAGCGTCCGCGGTAAATGCTTCGCCGGCCAAACGCCTGAGAATAGGTTTTGTGTCAGCGGCCTTTCAGGAGCACCCGGAAACACGCTTGCTGATCGGGCTTCTGGAGCGACTCGATAGCGATCGCTTCGATGTCTACGCTTACGCGCTTGAGGCGGCTGCCGCGGCTCCGATGCGCGCCCGGGTGGCGAAGGCGACCCGGGGTTTGCGCGAGGTCGAGCGCATGAGCACCGACCAGATCGCCGCCGTAATTCGCAACGACGCGATCGCGATCCTCTTCGACCTCACCGGCCACACTTCGTATGCGCGCCCCGATGTGTTTGCGGCGCGGCCGGCACCGGTGCAAATCAATTTTCTCGGATACGCCGGAACGCTCGGCGCTGCGTATTACGATTACGTCATCACCGATGCCTACACGACGCCTCCGAGCGAACAGGCAAATTTCGAGGAGCGATTGTTGCCGCTTGCGGAGTGCTACATCCCGAGCGACCCGGAGCGTGTTCTCGGTCCTTTACCATCGCGCGCGAGCTATGGTCTTCCCGCGGATGCATTCGTGTTCATCTCGCAGGCGGCTCCCTACAAGCTTTTGCCCGAGATGTTCGACTTGTGGGCTCGACTCCTTGCAAGCGTCGATGGCAGCGTCCTTTGGCTGCGACCGATGCGTCCGGAGGCTCAGGCCAATTTGCGCAGCGAGGCGACGCGGCGGGGGATCGCGGATGAGCGGCTGGTCTTTGCGTCGAGCGAGCCCATGCCGAAGTACCTCGCCCGTTACCGGTTGGCCGACCTGTATCTGGACACGTCTCCGTTCGGTTCGCATACGACCGTCAACGATGCGCTGTTCGCGGGCCTGCCGGTGCTCACCATTGCCGGACGCAGCATGGCGGCGCGCGCGTCGGCATCGCAGGTGAGAGCGGCCGGTCTGCCGGAGATGATCGCAAGCTCGCATCAGGATTACGAATCGATCGCATTGGCGCTGGCGCGCGATCGCGGGCGTCTCGAGGATTTGACCGCGCGATTGCGAAGCCAGGGGCGGACATCCGCGCTGTTCGACATGACAGGCTACGCGAGGCGCTTCGAAGACGCGGTGCTGCGCATCGCGAGCGATGGCGGCGCCGATGAG
>JADGRP010000339.1 GCA_017880805.1 Burkholderiales bacterium | reverse complement strand
TCGCGCTGGGTGCGGTCGTTGCGGTGTCGATACTGCTCGCGGTCGCCACGTGGACGCGCTTCTACCTGATGATGAGCGTCGGCGAGCGCGTGATCGCGGATGTGCGCCAGGCCGCGTTCGCGCACGTGTTGACGCTCTCGCCGGCATTCTTCGACGCTTCGCGCACCGGCGAGATTTCCTCGCGGCTGACCAACGACAGCGAGCAGATGCGCCAGGTGATCGGCTTCGGCGTGTCGATGTTCCTGCGCAACGGGCTGATGATGCTGGGTTCGCTCGTGATGCTGTTCGCCACCAGCGCCAAGCTCGCCGCGTTCATCGTGCTCGGCGTGCCGGCGACGCTGATTCCAATCCTCATCATGGGACGGCGCGTGCGGCGCCTGTCGCGCGTGAACCAGGACCGCGTCGCGGACGTGACAGCGCACATCGACGAATCGCTGCACGAAATCCGCACGGTGCAGGCGTACCGCCACGAAGAGCGCACCAACGAACGCTTCGCGGCGGCGACCGAGGCCGCATACGACGCGGGCGTCGACCGCATCCGCGTGAAGGCGTGGCTGATCTCGCTCGTCATGCTGATCGGCTTTTGCGCCGTCGGCGTGATCCTGTGGATCGGTGGCCACGATGTGTTCGAAGGACGGCTCACCGCGGGCGAGCTGTCGGCGTTCGTGTTTTACGCGGCCATCGTCGCCGCGAGCGCCGGCGTCGTCTCCGAAGTGTGGGGCGAGATCCAGCGCGCGGCGGGCGCGACCGAGCGGTTGATGGAGCTGCTCGACGTCAAGCCCGCGCTGGTGGTCGCAGAGCCAGTCATCCGGCTGCCGTCGCGCGTGACCGGCGCGATACGTTTTGACGAAGTAACGTTTGCTTATCCGACGCGTCCCGAGACGACGGCGCTGGGACCTGTGTCGTTCACCATCAGTCCGGGCGAGCGCGTCGCGCTGGTTGGTCCCTCGGGCGCGGGCAAGTCCACGGTGTTTGCGTTGATCCTGCGCTTCTACGATCCCGTGTCCGGCCGCATCCTGATTGACGGCGCCGACATCCGGCATTGCGATCCGGTCGAATTGCGCCGCGCGATCGCGCTGGTGCCGCAGGATCCGGTGATCTTCGCCGCGAGCGTCACGGAAAACGTGCGTTTCGGCCGTCCCGATGCAAGCGATGCGGAAGTGCGCGAGGCATGCGTCGCGGCGCAGGCGATGGAATTCATCGAGCGCCTGCCGCAGGGATTCGATACGGATCTCGGCGAGCGCGGCGTGAAATTGTCCGGCGGACAGCGCCAGCGCATCTCGATTGCGCGCGCCTTGCTCGCCGATCGCCCGATACTATTGCTCGATGAAGCGACGAGCTCGCTCGATGCCGAGAGCGAGCGTCTGGTCGCGGCGGCGCTGGAAAAACTCGAGAGCGGCCGCACCACGCTCGTCATCGCGCATCGCTTGGCGACCGTGCGTCACGCCGACCGTATTATCGTCGTCGACCGCGGCCGCATACACTCCGTCGGCACGCATGAAGAACTGCTGCGTGCGAACGGTCTTTACGCGCATCTGGCGCGCCTGCAGTTTGCCGCGGAGGGAGAGGTCGCGGCGTAGCGAGAGCCTGTATCACCTGTGAGAAGACGTATGGGTCTGCCTTATTCTGCTTCTATTCGCTGAATTCAGCTTTGACGGCGCGATCCACTTGCCGCGGTTCTACGGCCTTGCCGTCGTCGTGGTCTAGCGCGCTTGGCCAATGCCGCTCCATCACCTGACCCAGCTCCCGCGCCAGGACCGAATCGTGTTCACGGATTATCGAAAGATGATCGCCAGTTATCGGGATGATTTCCAGGCCTCTTGCGAACAGGTTCTTCCAACCCAGGCTTTCGTCGATTCCATGGACGGCCGCGCGTTCATCCTGCGAGTCCGCACGAAACAGGGTGCCCCGGCTGTTCAGCGGGCGCGGGTGGTAGGACTTCTGGAGCATTTTCTGCAATCGTGTCGCAAGCCACCCGGGCAGCAGCATCCCCTGCTCGTCCAACGAAGTAGTCAAGTCGTTCGGGTTCAACTTGGGACGGCTGAAGAACGGCCGTAGCCTGTTCTTTGCCTGCCCAAACAGCCAACGGGTGATACGCCACGAACGCCGCACGCGCGCTATGGTCGAGCGTGCGTGCTGATCTTCCCGCAGTCCGTCCGATGCCGGCTTCCAGCAATCCCATAAATTGTGCCATGCGACTTGATATGGACTCGGAACCCTGGCCCAGCTATCGAGGAGGAAAACCATTTCCACTTTACCGCCACGTTTCTGGAATTGATGGGCCGCCTCAAAGGCGATCAGCCCGGCAAAGGAGTGTCCCGCCAGCACACAGGGCGACGATCGTGCATGGGCACTTAACGCTGCCACGTAGGGAGCGACAAATTGGTCCATGGTGGGAAATGCAGATCTTCGGTTTTCAGACACCGCGTTACGCCATGCCAAAGGCCACGGCACGTCGATTCCGAACACCGGATGGCTCCCGCCAATCCACTGCGCGAGGCGGAACTCGTCGGGTCCGGCGTAAATAAAATACACGGGAACTTCAGTCCGCCCTTCCCGCAGTTGAATAACCGACGGTTGTCGCTTGCTTGTTGGCGGTTGTTTATCGATCATCGCTGCCATTTGTTGCACGGTCGGATTCCGGAACACTTCCGGAACGCTGAGACTGACTTTATGCGTTCGGTTGATTTCGTGGATCAGCTGGACGATCATCAGTGAATGACCGCCGAGGTCGAAGAAGTTGTCGTCCACGCCCACTTTTTCGACTCGCAGAACCTTCTGCCAGATATTCGCCAGCTTCAATTCCCACTCGGTGCGCGGCGGCGCATACACCGCTTTAAGCCGACGCGCGGAGTCCGTCGCCGGTAGCGCGCCCCGGTCCACTTTGCCGCTGGGTGTCAACGGAAGCGTGTCCAGCATGACAAACGCCGACGGCACCATGTAGTCCGGCAAATTCTGCTTAAGAACACTGCGCAAATCGCGCGGCGCATTAGCTTGACCGGCGGCGGGAACCACATACGCTACCACCGAGCGATTGCCCAACTCGTCTTCCCGAACCACGACGACGGCCTCTTGCACCTGCGCAAGCCGGGCCAGCGCCGCCTCTATCTCGCCCAACTCAATCCGGTAACCCCGTATCTTCACCTGATAATCGGTTCGCCCCAGAAACACGATGTTGCCATCGGGCCGGTAGCGTGCGAGGTCACCCGTGCGATACATCCGCGCACCCGGCACGATGGAGAACGGGTCAGGCAGAAACTTCTCCGCTGTGAGTTCAGGCTGGCCGTGGTAACCGCGTCCCACTTGACCGCCCCCCAGATACAACTCGCCGGGTACGCCGATGGGCTGGGGTTGGCCATGACCGTCGAGCACGTAGGCTTGCGTGTTTGCCACCGGCCGGCCGATGGGAACGGCTTCATCGATGTGCTCACGCGGGACCGTGTAAGAAAGTGTATCAATGGCGGCTTCGGTCGGTCCGTACATATTGTGCAGGTCCGCACCGAGAGTCGCAAAAAAACGCCGTGCGATGTCCCCGGTCATCGCTTCGCCGCCACAGAAGACATGGCGCAAGCTGTGGCAACTCTTGAATTCGGGTGTGTCCAGCAGCATGCGCAGTAACGACGGTACGAGCTGCAGGACAGTCACCTGATGTCGAACGATCATGTTCGCCAAATAAGCCGGATCCTGGTGTCCCGCAGGGTGAGCCATCACCAGTCGCGCGCCCACCGACAATGGCGCAAAGAATTCCCACATCGAAACATCAAAACTGAAAGGCGTCTTCTGTAATACACAATCCCGTTCGTTCATCGGGAACTTCCCGTGCATCCACCGTAGATGGTTGACGACCGCCCGATGCGGAATCATTGCTCCCTTCGGTTGGCCCGTGGACCCTGAGGTGTAAATCATGTAGGCCAGGTTCTCGGCGCCCGCGCCGCTCACGATCGTTTCGGTGCTCTGGCCTTGGATCACCGGCCAATCCTGATCCAGACAGACTACCCGGGCACCGGTACACGATAACGCAGCTGAATATTTGCCCTGCGTAAGCACAATCCGCGCTCCGGTGTCCTCCAGCATGAACGCCAGCCGCTCCGACGGGTATCCCGGATCCAGCGGCACGTAGGCGCCACCGGCCTTGAGGATGCCCAATAGCCCCACTACCATTTCCAGCGAACGCTCGACGCAGAGTCCCACCAAAACCTCGGGCCCCACCTCCAGGGCAATGAGATAGTTGGCCAGCTGGTTGGCGCGCGCGTTGAGCTCGGCATAAGTCAGCTCGCGATCTTCAAACACTACCGCGACCGCTTCGGGCGTGCGCGCGGTCTGTGCTTCGAAGAGCTTGTGCATGCAGCGGTCGCCGGGATAGTCGGCTGCCGTGTCGTTCCATTGCACCAGAACCCGCTGGCGTTCGGATTCGGTGAGCAGCGGCAGTTCGCCAATGCGTTGCCCGGGATCAGCCACGACCGCCTCGAGCAGCGCCTGGAAATGCCTGGCCATGCGATCGATAGTGGGGGCATCGAAAAGATCGCTCGCGTACTCCCAGCTCGCTTGCAAACCTTGCGCGGACTCCTGCACCACCAGGGTGAGATCCAATTTGGCGCTGTAGCGTTGGAGTGGCAGGAGGCTCACCTCTACGCCCTCGAGCGCGAGCGCTGTGCCCGGGGCGTTCTGCAACGCGAACATGACGTCGAACATCGGATTGCGGCTCATGTCGCGCGGCGGGGCCAGCTCCTCGACGAGCTTTTCGAAGGGCAGATCCTGATGGGTATAGGCGTCTAGCGAATTCTCGCGCACGCGCGCGAGCAATTCGCGAAATTGCGGATTGCCCGACAGGTCCGTACGTAACACCAGCGTGTTCACAAAGAACCCGATCAATCCCTCCAACTCGCTGCGCCCGCGCCCGGCAATCGGGCTGCCCACCGCAATGTCCGGCTGCCCGCTGTAGCGATAGAGCAGCACCTGGAAGGCCGCAAGCAGCGTCATGAACAGCGTCGCCCCTTCGCGCCGGCACAGCGCCTTGAGCGCTTCCGTTAACGGTGCGGGCAGATCGAAGTGGAGGTGCGCGCCTTCGTAGCTGGCCACCGGCGGGCGCGGCCGGTCGGTGGGGAGTTCAAGCGTATTTATATTTGCGAGTTGCGACTTCCAGTAATCGAGCTGACTTTTAAGAACCTCGCCCTGCAGCCGCTCGCGCTGCCACACTGCGTAGTCTGCATATTGAATCGGCAGCTCCGGCAACTGCGACTCGCGCCCCTTGGAAAAGGCGGCGTAATCCGCCGACAGGTCGCGTTCGATGATACCCATCGACCAGCCGTCGGAGGCGATGTGGTGCACGTTGAGCAATAGCACGTGCTCCTCAGGAGCAAGGCGCAGCAGCCGCGCGCGCAGCAGCGGACCCGCTTCCAGGTCGAAGGGCTGGCGAGCCGCACTATCGGCGATTTCTCGTTCTCTCGCCGCACGCTCGTCCGGCTCCATCGCGCTCAAATCAGCGAGCGGCAGCGCCATCGCGTGCGGTGCCTCGATGACCTGCACGGGCTCGCCTTCGCACACGGCAAAGCGCGTCCGCAGCGCCTCGTGGCGCGCCACCAACGCATTGAGGCTGCGCTCTAACGCCGGCACCTCGAGCCGCCCCTGCAGTCGCCATGCCGCAGGAATGTTGTAAGCGGACTTCTCCGGCAGCAGCCGGTCAAGAAACCACAGCCGCTGCTGCGCGAACGATAGCGGCAGATTCCCGCTGCGGGGCGCCGCCGCAATCGGCGCGGTCTCTTGTGCTTTACCCGCGCCTAGCTTCTTCTGCGCCGCTGCCGCCACCGCAGACACCGTCGGCGTCGCGAAGAAGTCTCGCAGCGGCAACTCGACCTTCAGGAGCCTGGCGATACGCGCGAGCACTTGGACCGCGAGCAGCGATTGCCCCCCCAGCTCGAAGAAGTCGTCGTGCACGCTGACGCGCTCGATTTTCAACACGTCTCGCCAGACCTCGGCGACCACCTCCTCGAGCGCGTTGCGCGGAGCAACCAACGCGTCGCGGGGTTTGTCGCGATCATATTGCGGCGCCGGCAGGGCACGCTTGTCGACCTTGCCGTTGGGCGTGAGCGGCAAACTCTCCAGCACCACGTACGCCGCCAGTTGCATGTATTCAGGCAGGCGCTCGCGCAAGAAAGCGCGCAGCGCCTCGACATCCGCGAATGATGGATCGGCGGGCACCACGTAGGCCACCAGGCGCTTGTCGCCGGGGGAGTCTTCACGCGCAAGGATCACGGCCAGGCGCACCGCGGCGTGTTCGGCGAGTACCGCTTCGATCTCGCCCAGCTCGATCCGGAAACCGCGGATCTTTACCTGATCGTCGGTACGTCCCAGGAATTCGACGTTGCCGTCTGCAAGATAGCGCGCGCGATCCCCCGTGAGATACATCCGCCCGCCGGGCACGGTGGAGAACGGGTCAGGCAGAAATTTCTCCGCGGTCAGCTCGGGACGGTTAAGGTAGCCGCGCCCGACGCCGTCTCCGCCTACATATAGCTCTCCGGTCACGTTCACGGGCACTGGGCGGCCGTGCTGGTCGAGAATGTAGATCCGCGTGTTCGCGATCGGGCGGCCAATCGGAATCGGGCCGCGTGAAGGAGTATCAGGCGTAACCGTGTACGCGCAGCATCCCACCACGGTTTCCGTCGGTCCGTACTCGTTAACGATGACCGTGTCAGCTGCGTGTTGGCGCCAGAACGATATGGCTTCCGCATTTAACTGCTCGCCACCGACAACGAGCACCCGTGCAAGTTGCGCCGCCTGTTCTGCCGGGACTTGCTGCGCGAGCACGCTGAGGTGCGCAGGGGTGATTTTTATCAGCTTGTAGTTGGCGCCGGTATTCATCAGCGCCGCAGCGAACGTTTGAACCTCTTGCTCCTCGGGCAGCAGGCAAACCGTTCCCCCCGCGAGCAACGGCGCATACAAGCTGGTAACGGTCAAGTCGAACGCGACGGACGAATGGACGGAGATGGCAGCATCGCTGGTCACAGCATATGCATTTACGGCCCACGTCAAATAGTTGACCAGTCCACGGTGAGTGATACACACGCCTTTCGGCCTGCCGGTGGAACCCGAGGTATAAATTACGTAAGCAAGCCCCGTGGCCATGTTGGCCGCCGCAGGGTTGGCGTCGTTCTGCACACCGATGGTGGCCCAGTCGCTATCCAGGCACACGACATGTCCCTCATGGCGTGGCAGCTGTCCGAGCAGCCGCTGCTGCGTGAGCAGCACCGGGGCTCGCGTATCGGTCAGCATGAAAGCGATGCGTGCCTGGGGATAGCCCGGATCCATTGGCACGTAAGCGCCGCCCGCCTTGAGGATGCCTAACAAGCCAACCATCAATTCGAGCGAGCGCTCCGCGCAGATTCCCACGAGCACATCTGGCCCCACCCCCAGAGCGATAAGGTGGCGAGCCAGCTGGTTGGCGCGCGCGTTGAGTTCGGCATAGGTGAGCTGCTGGTTTTCGAACATCACCGCCACCGCCTTAGGCGTGCGCGCGGCCTGTGCCTCGAAGAGCTGGTGAAGGCAGCGATCCCTGGGATAGTCGGCGGCCGTGTCATTCCACTCCACCAGCAGCTGGTGGCGTTCGGATTCGGTGAGCAGCGGCAGTTCACCGACGCGCTGCTCCGGATCGGCCACGATAGCTTCGAACAATGTCTGCAAATGGCCCAGCATCCGCCAGGCAGCGCCGTCATCGAGGCGGCTGCGGTCGAAATCGACTCTAAGACGCAGTGCCGCCCCGTCAAAGGCCGCCAGGCTGACGGGATAGTTGGTTTGCAGAAAGAGCCGAAATCGACGATTGGACCAGGCGCCGCCCTCTTCTTGCAACATCGTGTCCAAATGGTAGTTCTCGAACATCAGCGTGCTTTGAAATAACGACGTGCCGCCCGGTACCTCGCTCCAGCCCTGCACCCTCGCCAACGGCGTGTGCTCGTGCCCGCGCATCGCCGTCCATTGCCGGCGCACCTCGTGCAGCCACGACAGTAGCGCCGCCTCTGGATTGACATGCACCCGCAACGGCAGCGTGTTGAGAAACAGCCCGATCATCGCTTCCGCGCCTTCGATCGTGAAACGACGATTGCCGCGAACGACTCCAAACACCACGTCTGCTTCGCCGCTGTAGCGGCTCAACAACAACGCCCATGCGCCCTGCACGATAGTATTGAGATTCAGTTGATTTGCCCGGGACAGCACACGCAGAGCGGATGTAATCGGCGCAGACAGGACGAGTTCGCAAGATCCGTGTCCGGGTCTGCGGTCGCCGGAGATGTCGGGCGCATGATCGACAGCCAGTGGCGTAGGCGTGGTAAATCCCTTCAGCATCTCCCGCCAGAATGACTCATCTTTGCCGAAATCCTGTTGTCGGATCCAGTCGATGTAGTCCCGGTAGGGTCGAGGCAGTGGCACGCTGATTTCGCGACCGTCCCGAGAGGCTTCATAAAACGCGAAGACTTCCCGCAGCACCAACAGATATGACCGGCCTTCCAATATGGTGTGGTGAAATGTCCAGACGAGATGAAACTCAGCTTCCCCATAGCGCAACAGGGTCAGGCGGAACATCGGCGCACGCGCCAGATCGAAACCGCGCAGGCGATCGCCATCCAGGAAATCCGCAAAACATTTTCCGCGCTGATTGGCGTCGAGCGCACTCCAGTCCTGCTCTTCCCAAGGCAGCTCGATTTGTGCGTGCACTACCTGCCGCGGTTCATCAAGATTGTCCCAGCGAAGACTCGTGCGTAACACCGGATGTCGAGCGACGACGCATTGCCACGCGCGCCGGAAGACCGCCACATCCAGCGCCTCGTGCAGTTCGCACAGCAACTGCTCGATATCCACTCCCGATCCCGGTTCGAGCAAAGCATTGACCAACATGCCATGCTGCAGCGGGAACAGCGGATATGTATCCTCGATTTGGATTTCCGCGCCTTGAGTATGGGTTGGTGTATTCAATCTCGAGACCTTGTCGTTGGTCGGCCGCGGCGCGCTCTTACATCAGCCCGATATTCGTGTCGGATTTCCCGAGCACTGCGATGGAACTTGAATTTCGCCGCCGCCTGGAATCGCCGCAGCGGGCTTACCGATGGCGCAGTTCCTTGCACAGGTCCATTGTAGCTACTCTGCCACAACCAACTCGCCGCTGGTTATGAACTACTCCCGTTTCTCATCGAATCGATGCACCGGCACGCCGCATCTTACGACCGCGAGCATTTGCTTTCGCCCGTTTCTTCGTTTTGGGTTCCTTCATCACCGCGCTTGCGATCTTGAACGCCGCGGCGGCTTTGGGGAATCCGCAATAGGTGGAAAGATGCAGCAGCAGCTCGCGCAGTTCGACTTCGGTAAGGCCATTGCTGACGGCGGCACGCACGTGCTTTTCGATTTCGTCGGGCACGTTGAGCGCAACCAGCGCGCTTAGCGTCGCGATGCTGCGCGCGCGGGCGTCGAGACCCGGGCGCGACCATAAAAGTCCCCAGGCGGACTGGATGCCGTGCTGCCACATGGGGCGCTGGAATTCGTCGTTCATGCGCAC
>JADGRP010000338.1 GCA_017880805.1 Burkholderiales bacterium | reverse complement strand
GCCGTCAGGGCGTGATGCAGGCGGTGTGCGAAGGTGTCGCGCGCGTGGGCGGATTGTCGATCGGGCTGCTGCCGGAAACCGACCCCGCGGCCGCGAATCGCTACGTCAGCGTGGCCATCGCCACCGGCATCGGCGAAGCGCGCAACGCGCTGGTCGCACGCGCGTCGTTCTGCCTGATCGCGATCGGCGACAGCTTTGGCACGCTGTCCGAAGTCGCGCTCGGGCGGCAGTTCGGCAAACTTGTCATCGGGCTCGAAGGTGCGGCAGACGTGGAGGGCGTGCGGCACGTCAACACGGCGCGGGAAGCGGTGGCAATCGCGGCGGAAGCGGTTCTGGGCGTTACGTAACTCCGCTAAGTACTGCGATCGAGCTTGACGAGAAAGACTTCGACCAAGCTGCAGAGAGCGTCCATTCGCTAAGCTCTGTAGGCAATGACCTCGATCTCGATTTTGGCATCGATCATCAGCGTCGCCTGCGTCGTCGATCGCGCCGGTTTGTTCTCGGGGAAGAATTCGGCGTAGACGCGGTTGAAGGTCCAGAAGTCGCGCGCGTCGTCCAGCCACACGGTGGACTTGACGACGTCTTTCAGCGTGCACCCGGCGAGCGCGAGAGCCTTTTCGACGTTTTTCAGCGTCTGCCGCGTCTGCGCCTCGATGCCGCCCGGCACGAGCTCGCCGTTGTCACCCATCGCGACCTGTCCCGACACAAACACGAACGGCCCGGCCGTGACTGCCGGCGAGAACGGAAGCGACTGCCCGCCTGCGCCAGTGCGGGTTCCGCCCAGGAATTGGACACTCATTGGATCCTCCGAAGGTCAGTTGTGTCGCGTCGGACGCACGATCGGCTCGCCACGAACGCGACGCGGGTGAAATTAAATTACAGTTTATCGGATTCCCGTGGACCGGGCGAGCGGAGCGTCCAGCGGCATCGCGCCGGGACTTTGCCCTATGGTGCTGCGCGCATCGGCCGCGCCCTTGACGCGATTCCAAAAGGGCGTAGACTCGCCGCCGGATGTAATTTAATTACACCAATTCCGGTGCGCCAGCTCAGTCCGCACGGAACACCACCGGGACCTGCCATTCCGCCAAGGAGGAGGAACCATGTTTCGCACCGCCATCCGCAGCACGCGTTGTCACACAACTCCAACGTTCCGCGCCCGCCTCGCGGTGGTCGCCCTGGCCGCAGCGGCAGCGATAGCCGTTGCGACCGACTCCGCGCTGGCGGCTCCCGCGAAGGGCGGCGCCGCCAACATCGCCATGATCGGCGAGCCGCAGACGCTCGATCCGATGGCGTCGACCGCAGACCTGGTTGGCATCATCACACAGCACATCTACGAATTGCTGTACACCTTCGATGCCAACTGGAACGTGACACCGATGCTGGCGGAGAGCATGCCGGCGATCTCGAAGGACGGCCTCGTCTATACGATTCCCCTGCGCAAGGGTGTCAAGTTTCACAACGGGAAGGAGATGACTTCCGACGATGTCGTCGCGTCACTGAAGCGATGGCTGGACACCGCGCCGCGCGGCAAGGCCGTGGCGAAGGAGATCAAAAGCCTCGAGGCCAAGGGTCCGAACTCCATTGTCATCACGCTCAATCGCCCCTACGCGCCCTTGCTCGCGCACCTGGCATTGCCGAACGGCTTCGCGGCGATCATGGCGAAGGACTCGATCGCCACGCCGCTCACCCAATTCATCGGCACCGGACCGTACATGTTCAAGGAGCGCAAGCCGGACCAGTACGTGCAGTTGGTGCGCTACGACGGTTACAGCGCGCGCAAGGAACCTGCGAGTGGCTACGCCGGCAAGCGCGAAGCATGGATCGATGAGCTGCGTTTCATTCCCGTGCCCAACGCGAACACGCGGGTCGAAGGATCGCTGTCGGGGCAATACCAGTTTGCCGACCTGCTGCCGGTCGAGTCGTATGCGCGGCTCGAGAACGCGCCCAACGTGAAGCCCGTCCTGACCTCGCCGTTCGGCTTTCCGTACCTGGTGCTGAACACTAAGCAGGGACCGCTCACCAGCGTCACGCTGCGCCAAGCGGTGGAGGCGGCGCTCAACAACGCCGACATGATGGGTGCCGGCTTCGGCGATCCGAAGTTCTACACAACGGAGGCCAGCCACTACGCCAAGAACACTCCGTTCTATTCGACCGCCGGCACCGAGAATTACGGCAAGGGCGACGCCAAGAAGGCGGCCACGCTGGTCGCAAACGGCAAATACGACGGCACGCCGATCAAGATTCTCACCAGTCAGCAATACGACTTCCATTATCGGATGGCGCTGGTGATGGCGGAAAATCTCAAGGCGGCCGGGTTCAAGATCGACATGCAGGTAGTCGACTGGTCGACGCTCATCCA
Organism: Burkholderiales bacterium; assembly: GCA_017880805.1. GTDB lineage: Bacteria > Pseudomonadota > Gammaproteobacteria > Burkholderiales > Casimicrobiaceae > PALSA-1003. The sequence goes on along the minus strand of JADGRP010000338.1, from coordinate 1,064 downwards.
GCGTCGCAACGATCCCGCGCTGTGGGACATCTACATCACGCATTCCGCCGTGCTGCCCGATCCCACGCTGACGCCGCCGCAGCTAGGCGATGGCGCGCCGGGTTGGTGGAGCTCGCCGGCCAAGGAGGCAGCGCTTTCGGCGCTCAACGCCGAAGCCGACCCGAAGAAGCGCGGAGCACTGTGGGGTAACGTGCAGGCGGTCGTGTTCACCGAGGTGCCGTACATTCGCGTCGGTTATTTCAACAGCGTGACTGCGCGTTCGCCGAAGCTCGAGGGTTACGTGGCGATGCCATGGCCATTTTTCTGGAACACCTGGCTGGACAAGTGAGCTTCGTTCGTTGGGATTGATTCATATCATCGTCGGCTTACACCAAAGATTTCCGCTTGGCCGTTCCTCGAAACTTCGCCCTTCGGGCTCCTTTTCGCGGGAATGACGCAGTTAAGCTTCGCCTAAGCGGAAGATTCGGTTGCAGCCCCACGGCATGACCCGGTATCTCGCCTCGCGTTTCGCCGGCATGGTGATCGTGATGCTGCTGGTGGCCACCATCGTCTTTTTCATCACGCGGCTCGCACCCGGCGATCCTGCGGCGGTCATGCTGGGCGATCAGGCGACCGCGGCCGACATCGCGAAGCTGCGCACATCCTATGGGCTCGACAAGCCGCTGCCGCTGCAATTCGGCTATTGGCTGGGCGAGCTGGTCCATGGCAATCTGGGCCAATCGATCTTTCTGCAGCGGCCGGTAACGCAGGCGTTGCTCGAGCGCGCCGAGCCGACCTTCTTCCTTACCCTCTTTTCGATCGTCATCGCGACGCTGATCGGCGTCCCCTGCGGCATCATCGCCGCCGTCTGGCGCGGCAAAACCATCGATCAGTTCTTTTCGGGATTCGCCATGCTGGGCGCTAGCATCCCCAGCTTCTGGTTCGGCCTGATCCTGATGCAGATATTCGCCGTGAGCCTCGGCTGGTTTCCCGTCGCGGGCTACGGCGATCCCGGCGTGCCGTTGAGCGATCGCCTGCATCATCTGGTGCTGCCGTCGATCGTGCTCGGCGTGGTCAACTCGGCG
>JADGRP010000337.1 GCA_017880805.1 Burkholderiales bacterium | reverse complement strand
CCGCAGGGCGCCAAGACCAAATATCCGGCGCTCGGCCGCTTCAATCCGATCCACCTGATGACGCGCACCGGCACCGACGCTTATTCGGGCGTGCTCGAGCACCGCAAGATCCACGGCACTGACGACATCATCATCATGCCGCTGCAGTGCGGCACGCAGTGGGACGGTCTCGGCCACATCATGTATTACAAAAAAATGTGGAACGGCTACGACTGCCGCAACGTGACGAGCGCCGGTGCCATGAAAGGCGGCATCGAGAAGACCAAGGAAAAAATGATAGGTCGCGGCGTGCTTCTCGACGTGGCGCAGGCGCTCGGCAGGAAATGGCTGCCCGACGGATTCGCGGTGACCAACCAGATTCTCGACTACACGGCCAAAAAGCTCGGCGTCGAAGTGAGGCGCGGCGATTTCCTGCTCGTGCGCACCGGTCAGGTCGAGCGCAAGTTCGCCGACAAGAACTGGGACGGCTACTCGGGCGGCGACGCGCCGGGGCTGGCATTCGAGACGCTCGACTGGCTGCACAAGAAGGAAGTCGCGGCAATTGTCACGGACACCTGGGGCGCTGAAGTGCGGCCGAACCAGTTCGAGGACACCAACCAGCCGTGGCACTGGATCGCGATCCCGATCATGGGACTCACGGTCGGAGAGATCTTCGATCTCAGCGCGCTCGCGAAAGACTGCGCGCAGGACAAGCGCTACGAGTTCATGTTCGTCGCTCCCGCATTGCCGATCACCGGCGGGGTCGGCTCGCCCGTCAATCCGTACGCGGTCAAGTAGTGAGGTGTAAGGCGCAAGGTGCAAGGCGCAAGGCGTAAGGTGTAGGCGAGGGCGCCGCGCTGATTGTTATCAGCCGGCTCCTGGCCCATGCGTCCGCGAGGCGCTGAAACAGCGGATCGTCGTCGATAACCGCCACCACCACATAGACGATGGCCCTGAGCCCGCTCGGTGATTAGTGAGGATTAATCCAGACCGTGTCCACTCAATTATTGTTCCTGTCCGAAGCCGATACCGAGCAGATCCTGAAGTGGCCGGATGTTATCGCGTGCCTGGCTTCCGCCTATCGCTCTCCGGACGATCCTGGAGCGGCACCGCCGCGAGTGGTCGCGCGCAAGGGCAGCGCATGGTTGCGGGTATTGGCCGCGATGTCTTCTTCGGGCCGCTACATGGGCGTAAAGATTATCGGCCGCGCGCGAACGCCGCGGTCGAGCTACCTGATTCCACTGTGGGATCAGGAGACCGCCGAGCTGGTATGTCTGCTCGACGGCAAACATATCACCGCGCTGCGAACGGCGGGGACGACCGCGGTCGCGATTGACCGCTTGATGCCCAAAGAGGGCATACACGTGGCCGTATTGGGCGCGGGGCAGGAAGCCAGGGCCCACGTCAGCGCGCTTGCGACGGTGCGGCAGATCGAGTCGCTGACGGTTTTCAGCCCCACTCCGAAAAGCCGCGACGACTTTGCCGGGAAATTTGCGCAGGAACTGAAAATCGATTGTCGCGCCGTGAATTCCGCACGCGCCGCTATTTCGCAAGCGAGCCTCATCATCGCTGCCGCCCGGTCGCGCGACGAAACTCCGATACTGGAAGGCGCGTGGCTGCGGCCCGGGACGATGGTGGTCTCGATCGGCTCCACGTTGCCCGAGCAGTTTGAGGTCGATCCGGAAGTTATCCGCCGGGCCGAGCTGATCGTCGCCGACGTGCCGGACGAAGTCATGCATGAGACGGGCGACATGCTGGCGGCCCGTCAAGCGGGTGTGGATTTCGAATCCAAGATAGTATCGTTGGCGGATTTGGTGCAAGGCCGCAGCGCGGGCCGTCAGCATGCCGGCAATATCATGCTGTACAAGTCGGTTGGCTCCGCATTGCAGGATATCGCGGTTTCTGAAATGTGTTTCGAAAAAGCACGGCAGCGCGGGTTGGGGACGCGTCTGCCGGTCGGTCTGTCGGTCAAGGGGAAATAATAAACCGGAGAAATCCTGATCAATTCCGCCGACCGCTCGCGGCCCCTGACTTGCATGGTGTATCGTATGGTTCTTCCGTGGCGGCGCTGATCGAATGCTGAAGCTGTGGGGCGGCTGAACTTATCCGCAGTCATTTGTGGTTACTTCGGTTTTGGATGATTTTGAATTTGTCTAACTATGATCGGGAGCATTCACTATGGTTCGTTACCAGAAAAATGAAGCACGGGCATGGGCGCGGGAAAACATGCGCGGGGTCGCCAACGTGGTGATTCCGTCGTTTTCGCGCGATCTCAAGAAGCTGAACGAGAAGGGGATACGTTTCGACATCCGCAAGGAAATCGAATACGGATTCTGGGGCACGCTGCTGGTGTCGGAAGTCGCGATCACCGTTCCCGAATACGTGCAGTTCACGCAGTGGGCGCACGACGAAGCGGGCGGCAAGCTGGCGCTGATCCACCACGCCGCATTCAATACGCTGGAGGAGAACATCGAAGCGGTGCAGGCTGCCGAGAAAGCGGGCGCGGATCTGGCGCTGCTGTCGTACCCCGCCAACTTCTACGCCACCACCAGCAAGCAGATTTACGATTACACCAAGTCGTTCTGCGATGCGACGCGGCTGGGCGTGATTATTTTCCCCGTGCCGCTGTGGGGATTCGAGCGCGTGCATCCGGCCGGCATGGATCCGGAGCTCGTCAAGCAGATGATCAGGGACATTCCCAACATCGTCGCGATCAAGGCCGAATCCGGAATGCCGACCGTGGCGGGCTTTGTCCAGGCCTGGAAGAACCATTCGAAGGACGTCGTCGTGACCTTCCCGGTCGAAGCGGACGGCATACCGCTCGCCGGTCTGGTGCCGATGCAATTCATGGGAACCAGCGATAGCGAATACTACGGCAATTCGGTTCCGCGCATGTTCAAGATGATGAACGAAGGGAAGTTCGACGATGCGATGAAAATTTTCTGGCAGATTCATCCGGCCCGCATGGCGCACAAGTTCGTCGCCAATAGCTACATGTCGGCAACCAATTTCATCAATCGCCACGTGTGGAAGTACGAGGGTTGGCTCTCCGGCTTTAACGGCGGTCCGCTGCGCCAGCCGACGATGAAGATCGTCGATCGCCACATGAAAGTACTGCGCGAGGGCCTGCAGAAGTCAGGGCTGAGTCCGACGACGGATCCCGACAGCGAGTACTTCGTCGGCCGCAATCCGGTTTGACGATACGGCGATTTAACAACTTGCAGAAACGGTGAAACGATGGGTTGTGGCCTGACGGCCTGGCCCATCTACGCTGCCCGGCGTGAATCGCCGGATTGACCAGCAGGAGTTGCCATGGAAATCTTACTGCACGGTAATTATCGTGTGATCCGACGGTTGGGCGCGGCGCTCGTCGCCGCGGCCGCCGCCACGCTCCCGGCCGCGGCCGATGCGCAACCCGCCGGCTATCCAGCCAAACCGATCCGCGTGATCACGCCCTTTGCCGCTGGCGGCCCGGTGGAGGTCCTTGCACGCGTAGTCACGCAACGTCTGGTGGAGACGATGGGTCAGCCGTTTGTGATCGAGAATCGCGGTGGCGCGAGCGGAACAATCGGCACCGACTTTGTCGCGAAGGCGCCGCACGATGGTTACACGCTTATGTTCAACAACTGTTCGTTCTCGTCGAACGCGTCCTACTACAAGAAGCTGCCGTACGACTCGATCGCCGACTTTGCCCCGATCACGCAGATCGACGTGACGTCCGGGAACCTGCTGGTCGTCCATCCGTCGGTTCCGGTGCGCTCGATCAAGGAGTTCATTGCGCTTGCCAAGGCCCGGCCGAACCAGCTCAAGTACGCGTCGGCCGGCGTCGGCAGCCCCCAGCATGTCACCGGCGCGTTGTTCGCCGCGATGGCCGGCATCCAGCTCACGCACGTGCCCTACAAGGGCAACCCGCCCGCATTCAGCGATGTGGTCGGCGGGCATGTCGAGTTGATTTTTGTGACCCCGTCTGTCGCGCGACCATACATCGAGGCGGGCCGTTTGCGCGCGCTAGGCATTGCGGGGCCACGGCGCTTGCCGACGATGCCCGACGTGCCGACGTTCGACCAAGGGGGACTGAAGGGCTACGACTATACGTGCTACCACGGGATGTGGTTCCCGGCTGGAGTGCCGGCCGAAATCGTGCGTCGCGTGAACGCCGAGGCCATGAAGGCACTCGCAACGCCTGAAGTGCGCAAATTCCTCGCGGAGAGCGACTACTTTCCGACTGGTACCTCACCAGAGCAGTTCACGGAGTTCCTCAGGAACGACATCGCCCGACAAGCAGTCATCGCGAAGACGGTTGGCATCCAGGCGCAGTGATCGGAAAGGTATTCGACATGGTTCGCTACCAGAAAAATGAAGCACGGGAATGGGCGCGGGAAAACATGCGCGGGGTCGCCAACGTCGTCATTCCATCGTATACCGGCGATCTCAGGAGCCTGAACGAACGGGGAATACGTTTCGATATCCGCAAGGAAATCGAATACGGATTCTGGGGCACGCTGCTCGTGTCCGAAGTCGCGATTACCATTCCCGAATACGTACAATTTACGCAGTGGGCGCATGACGAAGCGGGCGGCAAGCTGTGCCTGATCCACCACGCGGCATTCAATACGCTGACGGAGAACATCGAAGTGGTGCAGGCCGTCGAAAAGGCCGGCGCTGAGCT
>JADGRP010000336.1 GCA_017880805.1 Burkholderiales bacterium | reverse complement strand
TCAGGCAACGGCAGCGGCCAGCACCTTTTCGCGGCGCTACTCGCATCGATGACGGGAATGAAAATGAACCACATTCCCTATCGCGGCAGCGGTCAGGCGACGACCGATCTGGTCGGCGGACGGGTTCAGATGTCGATGCCGGGCATGGCTGGCATGCTCGGCCATATTCGAAGCGGAAGGCTCCGCGCGCTGGCGGTCACCGGCGCAAAACGAGCGCCACAACTTCCGGACGTGCCGACCGTTGCCGAGGCGGGCCTACCGGGTTACGAAGCCTACGTCTGGATGGGATTGCTGGCGCCGAAAGCGACCCCCGCGGCGGTCATCGACAAAATCTACCGAGAGCTTGTCGCGGTGCTCGCAACCGATGCAGTGAAGCGCTACATGGCTAACGCCAGCATCGAGGTCGTTGGATCATCGCCGGCTGAATTCGGCGCGTTCTTCCATATGGAAAAGGATCGCTGGGCGAAGATCGTGCGCGAAACGGGTGCGACGGTCGACTAGGGTCGATCAAAGTATCGTCATGATCGGCAGAACTTTTTGTCGACCTGCCACACTCGATGTCATGATTCGTACCGCGACTTTCCCGCGCTCATCTTTAGGTAAATTTTAAGCATGACCAGGATCCGCATGGGCCGAGCCCCCGCCCAGCCGTCCAGCATCCAATTCCCGAGGCCGAAATGAGCGACTCAGCACGAGAGCAAACGGACGACGAGCGGACAGTCTTGTCGCCAGACGCCGCTCCCGCGGATACGCCAGTGACCGGTGTCGAGCATTGGACGCGCAAAGGCCGCGTGAGCCTCTTCCTTTGGGAAAAATTCGTCGGCTCGTCCGGTGGCAAACCCGCGATTCTGTTCGTTCACGGCTCATCGATGGCGTCGCAGCCGACGTTCGACCTGCGCGTTCCCGGGAAGCCCGATTCGTCGGTCATGGATTGGTTTGCCCGCCGCGGCTTCGTGTGCTGGAGCGTCGACATGGAAGGTTATGGCCGCTCCGACAAGTCGCGAGACATCTTCTGCGACATCGCCAACGGCGCCGACGACCTCGCCGCCGCAACGGAGTACATTGCCGCCGCGCGGGACGGCCGCGGCATCATGATGTACGGCATCTCGTCGGGCGCATTGCGCGCCGCGTTGTTCGCGCAGCAGCATCCGGAGCGCGTGTCGCGTCTCGCGCTCGACGCGTTCGTGTGGACAGGAGAAGGCGCGCCCACGCTCGAGCAGCGGCGAAAGAAGCTTCCCCAGTTCCTGGCCCAGAAGCGCCGCCCGATCGACCGCGCCTTCGTCTATTCGATTTTCGAGCGCGACCATCCGGAAACCGCGGAGAAACGCGTGGTCGACGCCTTTGCCGACGCCATACTCGCGCTCGACGATTCGATGCCGAACGGGACCTATATCGACATGTGCTCGAGGCTCCCCATCGTCGACCCGGCAATGATCACGGCACCGACGCTGATCCTTCGCGGCCAGTACGACGGCATCGCTGCTTTCGACGACCTGATCGAGTTTTTCAAGCGGCTGCCCAGCGCGGACAAGCAGTTCACGGTCATGCCGGGCATTTCGCACGCGAGCTTTCAGCAAAAGAACTACCTCATGGTCTACCATCTGCTGCATGCCTGGTTCTCGCGTCCGGACCCGGTCTACGTCGGGCCGGGACATTGCGCGTAGCGCTGGCGTCCGCCTCGTGGAAATCAAGCTTCAGCCCGACAAAGTGGCCGAGATCGTCGCCCGCACGCTCGAGCACTATGACGAACGCGCCGACGCGTTCTGGGAGGGAACGCGCAATCACGACGTCACCCAGAATATCCAGGCCCTTCTGCAGAACCTCGAGGGGAAGGCACCGTTCACGATACTTGACTTCGGCTGCGGTCCCGGCCGCGACCTCAGAACCTTTGCCGAGCTGGGTCACACCGCGATCGGTCTCGATGGAGTCGAGCGCTTTGCGTCGATGGCACGCGATCACTGCGGCTGCGAAGTGTGGCAGCAGGATTTTCTCAAACTGGACCTTCCGCCGGGCCGATTCGACGGCGTGTTTGCAAACGCGGCGTTGTTTCACGTCCCGTCGCAGGAGTTGCCACGCGTGCTGCGCGAACTGCATGCGACGCTGAAGCCGCGCGGAGTCCTTTTCAGCTCGAATCCGCACGGCAACGACGAGGAAGGATGGAATCGTGGCCGATACGGCGCCTATCATCGAATCGAGACTTGGCGGCGCTATGTGTCGAGCGCGGGCTTTGTCGAGCTCGAGCACTTCTATCGTCCCGACGGATTGCCTCGCGAGCAGCAGCCCTGGCTCGCCACGGTCTGGCGCAAGGCGGCGGCGCCAGCCGACGATGCTGCGACCAACGCGTCGTGACCACGGAACTGTCGGCGCCGGAGGCCGAAGCGGTTCTGGCCGACACCCGCGCTTGGCTCGAAAAAGCCGTCATCGGCCTCAACCTCTGTCCCTTCGCCAAGGCTGTCTACACCGGCGATCGCATTCGCTACAGCGTCAGTGCCGCAGTCGACGAAGATGCACTGCTCAGGGACCTGGCGCATGAACTTTCGGCGCTCTCTTCGTCGCCCGTGCACTTGTGCGAGACGACGCTGCTGATTCATCCCCGGGTGCTGACCGATTTTGCGGACTACAACGCGTTTCTCGACGCGGCCGATCGCGAGATCGATTCGCTGGGATTTCGAGGCGAGATTCAGATCGCGAGCTTTCACCCGGGCTATCAATTCGCCGGCACCACACCCGACGATATCGGCAACTTCACCAACCGATCGCCCTTCCCGATGCTGCATTTGCTTCGTGAAGCCAGCGTCGAGCGCGCGGTGGCGGCAATTCCCGATGCGGCGGCGATCTTCGAGCGCAACATCGAAACGCTGCGCCGGCTTGGCCTAGACGGGTGGCGGCGGATGTTCCCCCGCGCATGATCGCGATCGCTGCGGACGAGATCGAGTGGACCGCGATCCGGGCCCAGGGAGCCGGCGGCCAAAACGTCAACAAAGTGTCGAGCGCGGCGCAACTGCGCTTCGACATACCCGCGTCGACGCTTCCGGAGGCAATCAAGGAGCGGCTCCTCGCAACCAAGGATCGGCGTATCACGGCGCAAGGCATAGTAATCATCAAGGCGCAGCGCCACCGAAGCCTCGACCAGAATCGCGACGACGCACTCGCGCGGCTGCAAGTGTTGGTGGACGCAGCCGCCGATGCGCCTCGCGTTCGCAAACCGACACGTCCGACGCGGGGCTCGCAACGCCGGCGCGTCGACTCCAAGGTGCGGCGCGGTCAGATCAAATCGGCGCGCGCAAAAGTCGAGGACGAATAGCCGCGTGGACCGTGCCTGCGGCCGGGTAAACCGCGGAACCTCGGTCCGAACGGTGCGCTCGGGCGGAAGCTCACTGAGCCGGCAGGCCTGCCACGTCGACCCATGCGCGCGTTGCGTGCGACGCGACGCAGGCCTCGATGAATGCCATGGTATGCGCACCGTCCTCGATGCGAGGATAGAGCAGTTCCGGGACGGGCTCGCCCAAGTTGCGCGCCATACGGTCCTGCGCCACCTCCGCGTAAATATTGGCAAATGCTTCGCGCAGGCCCTCGGGGTGCCCGCGCGGACTGCGTCCCGCGGCGATAATCTCCGGCGGCAGAAACGCGTCGCTGCGGCCGATAATGCGCGCGGCTTCGCCCTGCAACGCGAGCCGCAGATAACTCGGCTCGCGATGCCACCAGTCGAGCATTCCCTTGTCGCCGTAGATCCGCAGCCGAATGTCGTTTTCCCCGCCGGCAGCCGCCTGCGTAACGGTGAATGTGCCGCGTGCGCCGCCGTCGAATTCGAGCAAGGCCGAAACATAGTCGACGACTTTGCGGCCCGGAACCAGCGCGCCTACATCTGCGACGACGCGTGCAACGCCAAGTCCGGAAGCGAAGCTCGCCAGATGCTGAGCATGGCAACCGATGGCGCTCATCACCAACGCTAGCCCGCTGCGCTGGGGATCGAGAATCCAGCGGAAGCGATTGTTCCGTGGCCCTTCCTCCACGCGGGTCGCCATGCCGCTTTGAATGTATTCGACCTGCACCAGCCGGACCGGTCCGAGCACGCCATCGCGCACCAGCCGGCGGGCGTAGCGTGTCATCGGATACGCCGAATAGCCGTGTGCGACGGCATATATTCGTCCACCGCGGCGGGTGCGTGCGACCAGATCGCAAGCCTCTCTGAAATCGTGCGTCACCGGCTTGTCGCCGACGACATCGAGTCCGGCGTCGAGCGCAGCGACCGCGAACCGGTAATGCGTATCGTTGGGCGTCATGATCGCCACCGCGTCGATGCCGTCGGGACGCAGCCGTTCCTGGCGCAGCATTTCATCGACGTCGCCGTAGCTCCGCCGGGGATCGAAACCCATCGCCGCGCCGCTCGAACGCGAACGCGCCGCGTCGCTGGAAAAGACGCCGGCCACAGGGCGCCACCATCCGTCCATCTCGGCGGCGCCGCGATGCATGCGTCCAATCCATGCATCGGGGCCGCCGCCGATCAGTCCGAGACGCAACGGTCGGCCGAATCGCTCCCGCAATCCAATCATTTCCTTTCCTTTCCGTTCGTGGCTATTCTTGTCCAGCGTGGCCGGCGTGGGTCGCGCCGATAATGACCCATAGCGCCGGATCTTTGGGCCGGAAGCAAATTGCGAACTCGAACACGACATCGACGAGGTAGTTCGCAGCCGTGGATCATAACGGATAGAATCGGACCGGAACAGACAGGGAGGCGCAATGCAACTCGACTCGGAGCAAAGGTCGCGATTGGATCGCGACGGCTACCTGTTTTTTCCCAGCTTGTTCAACCCGGATGAAATCGCGGTCTTGCTCGACGAAGTGCCGCGGCTTTACGCCGAGCGTCGGCAGGAAAACGTGCGCGAAAAGGGCAGCGATTCCGTGCGCACCAATTTCGCCGCGCATATGTACAGCGCCCCATTCGCGCGGCTCGCCCGCCACCCGCGCATGATCGAACCGGCGATGCAGGTGTTCGGCGAGCCGGTGTATATGCATCAGTTCAAGATCAACGGCAAGATGGCCTTCGACGGCGACGTCTGGCAATGGCATCAGGATTTCGGCACCTGGAAAAACGACGACGAAATGCCCGAGCCGCGGGCCATGAACGTCGCGATTTTTCTGGACGAGGTCAACGAGTTCAATGGCCCGCTGATGTTTATTCCGGGCAGCCACAGACTGGGCATGATCGACGCCGCCCACGACACTTCAACCACCAGTTATCCATTGTGGACCATCAGCCACGACACCATCGCTCGTCTGGTCGCGCGCGGCGGCATCGTCGCGCCCAAGGGTCCTGCGGGATCGATGATATTGTTTCATTCGTGCCTCGTTCACGCATCGACCTCCAACCTGTCGCCGTGGAATCGAGTCAGCGTCTACCTGAGCCTGTGCGCGGTATCCAACCACATTCGCCGATTCAAGCGTCCCGAATACATCGCCCACCGCGATTTCACGCCGATCGAGTGCCTGCCGGACGATTGTCTGCTGAAGGAATACGATGTTGCGCTGCCATGGAAAAACGGGACGCCGCAGCAAGCCGGTGACACGAGTCTCGCTGCCTGAATCCAGCGTGAGCGCATGAGCCTGTACGCCGGATTGCAGAAACGTGCCGCCGAAGGCAGGCCGCTTCGCGTCGGGTTGATCGGCGCCGGCAAATTCGGCGCGATGTACCTCGCGCAGGTGCCGAAGACGCCCGGCGTTCATCTGGCGGTAATCGCGGACCTCTCGCCGGCAAGCGCGATCATCAATCTTCAGCGCGTCGGCTGGGCGCCGGAGCGCTTCGGTGCGCCGTCGCTCGACGATGCATTGCGTCACGGGACAACGCATGTCGGCGACGACTGGCAGGCGCTGATCCGCCATCCTGCAATCGACATCGTGGTGGAATGCACCGGTAATCCGATCGCAGCGGTAGAGCATTGCCTGGAAGCATTCCGTCAGCGCAAGAACGTCGTCAACGTGACCGTCGAAGCCGACGCCTTCTGCGGCCCGCTGCTGGCGCGCAAAGCCGCCGAGGCCGGCGTCATTTACAGTCTGGCGTTCGGGGACCAGCCGGCGCTCATTTGCGACCTGGTCGATTGGGCGCGCGCCGCGGGTTTCGCCGTGGTGGCGGCCGGGCGAGGCCATAAGTGGCTGCCGCATTTCTCACAATCCACGCCGGAAACGGTGTGGGGCTATTACGGTCTGACACCCGAGCAGGCGTCGACAGGAGGCCTCAATCCCAAGATGTTCAATTCGTTTCTGGACGGATCGAAACCGTCGATCGAGAGCACCGCCGTGTGCAACGCGACCGGCTTGGCCGCGCCTCCGGATGGGCTCACCTATCCGCCTGGGTCGATCGACGATATTCCGTCGATCTGTCGTCCGCACGCGGAGGGAGGCGTTCTCCAGCAGAAAGGCCAGGTTGAGGTGATTTCATCGCTTCGACGCGACGGCAGGACCATCGGCTACGACATCCGCTTCGGAGTCTTCGTCGTGTTCGAAGGCGACACCGAATACATCCGCAACTGCTTCAAGGAATATATGGTACGCACCGACGAGAGCGGCCGTTACGCGTGCCTCTACAAACGGTGGCACCTGATCGGTCTCGAGGTCGGGATCTCGGTGGCATCGGTCGGACTGCGCGGCGAAGCGACCGGCGCAGCGACGTGTTTCAACGCCGACGTCGTCGCCACCGCGAAACGGGATCTCGCGCCCGGCGAATTGCTCGACGGCGAAGGCGGATATACGGTCTGGGGCAAGCTCCTGCCCGCGACTACGTCGCTCGCCATTGGTGGGCTACCGCTGGGCCTCGCTCACAACGTCAAACTGGTGCGCGCGGTGCGACAAGGCGAGACGCTGGTATGGAATGACGTGGCCATTGATGCCGGCCTGCCCGCGTATCGCACGCGCCGCGAAATGGAGGCCTTGTTCGCTCCGCCGGTGGCACGGGACGGCGCGTCTCGTCGCATCGATCCGATGCGCGGTGACCAACAGTCCGTAGAGGGCGCCTCCGGCCAGGACGAGCTCGCGTACGGTAAGCGATAGCGCGCGCGTGAGCTTACTGCGTCCGTATCATCACCAGGCGATCCGAGCCTGATTCGGCGCCCCAGGCTTCGCCCGAACGCCCCAGCATTTGCCGAACGTTGGCGTGGTCCCGGTCCGAAGGAAAACTATCGAATTTTTCGGTGAGCGGATCGAATCGGACGATGGCGTTGATGCTCCAATCGGTGAGCCAGACTTTGTCCTTGTCGTCGACCCAGACCGAGTAGGCGTGCGCGCTACCGGGCAGCTTCCATTCGCGCCACGCGCGCGTGGCTGGATCGTACATGCCCACCTGGCCGGTGTTCCAGTAGCTCACCCAGATCCGGCTCCGTGAATCTGACCATACGCGGCGTGCGCCCTGCCGTTTGGTCGGGGGCTCGATGACGGTCGCGTCGCCGGTCTCGGTATTGATCTGCGCAATGTGATTGCCAGCCAGCGACGCGTAAAATACTTCGCCTTTCGGCGTGGTGGTGATGCCGTACGGGCCGCTGCCGCGCGGGGCCTTCCACACCTTGACTGCCCCGTTTGCGGGCTCGAGGCGGCCATAGTATCCACTCTGTCCCGTAAACCAGACCCGACCTTGTTTATCGAAGGTCAAGGTGTTGAGATTCGTATAGCCGGTGTCTTCGGGAAGCGGCCATACGCGTACCGCGCGTGTTTTTGGATCGTAACGCACGATCGCGTTTTGCCCGCCGTCGGTAATCCATGCGGCGCCATCGGGCCCGACGATCACACCGTGCGGCGCCGAGCGCGGACCGAGGGCGATTTCCTCGGTCTTGCCGCTCGCAGGATCGAGCACACCGACTTTGCCAGTGGACTGGGCCGTGTAGAACACCGGGCCGTCCGGCGCCGGCACCGCCGCAACATCGTGCGGATGCGCGCCCTGCGACACGCCGAAATAGACGGGTTGCGCCGGCGCCGCAAAGCAATCGTGTACGGAAAAGGTCACGCCCGCGATTGCGAGGGCGAACCATGTGGAATGCGGGAATCGTGAAACCTGCATCGCGCTCTCCTTCGCCGGCCCGTCGAGCAACGGCCCCTGCCGCGCCTGACATAAGCTCGTCGGCACCATTGCGGAATTTTAGAACAATCTCCGACGAAGCGGTAATATCCGGACCGCGGAACATGGCCCTCAGCGATCGATCGCGACGCAACGACAGCGTGCAGCAACGTCGCGCGCGCGATTACTTGACGCAGCAACACGACCCGGGTACGCGGAATCAACATTCGGTATGGAAGCGATTATCGTAGGCGCCGGCATCGGCGGTCTGACCCTCGCACTGACTTTGCACGAGGCCGGAATTGCGTCGCGTGTCTATGAGTCAGCATCCGAGATCAGACCGATAGGCGCCGGCGTCAACATCCTTCCGCATGCGTCGAGGGATCTCTGCCGGCTCGGCCTGGAAGACTCGCTGGCAAATCTCGCCGTGACCACGCGCGAGTCTGTGTTTTTCAATCGCTTCGGTCAGCGCATTTACAGCGAGCCCTCGGGCCGCTACGCGGGCTATGATTGGCCGCAATTCTCGATTCATCGCGGCGACTTGCAGCAACTGCTGCTCGAAACGTTCAGGCAGCGCGTCGGCCCGGATCGTCTTTTCATGGGCTGCAAGTGCATCGGCTTCGAGCAATCCGCGGCGCGCGTGCGCGCCCGGTTTATCGACGCCGCGTCCGGCGCCACGCCGATCGAGCGGGAAGGCGACGTGCTGATCGCGTGCGACGGGTTGCACTCGATCGTCCGCAAGCAGTTGCATCCGCATGAAGGCGAACCCTTGTACTCCGGCGTCAACATGTGGCGCGGCGTCACCGTATGGGAACCGATCCTGTCGGGCGCAAGCATGATCCGCGCCGGCTGGCTCGCGACCGGCAAACTCGTGGTCTATCCGATTCGCGACAAGGTCGACGCCGAGGGCCGCCAGCTCGTCAACTGGGTCGCGGAGCTGGCAACGCCCAAACATGTGCAACGTGACTGGAATCGCCGCGGTGCACTCGCCGACTTCATTGGCGCCTACGAGGATTGGCACTTCGATTGGCTCGATGTTCCAGCGTTTATACGCGCCGCCGATACGATTCTGGAATTTCCCATGATCGACCAGGACCCGCTGCCGTGGTGGAGCCAGGGACGGGTCACGCTTCTGGGCGACGCCGCGCACCCGATGTATCCTCGCGGGTCCAACGGCGCGGGACAGGCGATTCTGGACGCCCGCTCACTGGCAGATTGTCTTTCCATGCACGACGACGTCGCCAGCGCGCTCGAAGCCTATGAAAGTGCACGCCTCGAAGCGACATCGAACGTGGTCAAGGCAAATCGCTCCAATCCGCCGGATGCGATACTGCGGGAGGTATTCGAGCGCACCGGAGACCGGCCTTTCGCGCGTATCGACGATGTCATCAGCCCGAAGGAGCTTGCCGCGCTTTCCGACGGCTACAAGCGCATCGCGGGATACCACCGCGAAACGCTGACCGAACGCAAGTGAGCGCGGCCGCGGCAACGACAATTCAGGTTATGAACGTTTCGCGGTCATGTCTCGGCGCATGGCTAGATTCATGAGAGTCCGTGGGGCACGGAGGAGAAGACGATGAGAAGTTTCCTGGAATCGCTGAGGCGGATATTGGCATTTGCAGGCGTCGGCTTGCTCGCGTGCGGCGCATCGGCGCAATCGCCGTCGAATAGCGGACCCGCGCCGTATCCGAACAGACCGGTGCAAATCATCGTTCCGTTTACTCCCGGAACCGGCATGGACATTCTTGCGCGCACAGTCGGCCAGAAGTTGTCGGAACGCTGGGGCCAGCCGGTCATCATCGACAACCGTCCGGGCGCGAGCGGCAACATCGGCACCGACATGGTCGTCAAAGCGGCGCCGGATGGCTACACGTTGCTGATCACCGCGAACACGCTGGTGATGACCGTCAGTCTGTATCGCAACGTTCCCTACGATCCGATCAGGGACCTGGCTCCGGTCGAGAAGATGGCAGTCGGAACGATGGCGCTTACGCTCAACCCTGCGGTCCCCGCGCACACGCTCAAGGAATTCGTCGCCTACGCCAAGGCCAACCCCGGCAAGCTGGCGTACGGGTCGCCCGGTGTGGGAACGCCGCAGCACCTCGCCACCGAACTCTTCAAAACGATGACGGGTATCGACATGCTGCATGTTCCGTACAAGGGATCGGCCGGGGCGATCACCGGGCTGATTTCAGGAGACGTTGCGATGATGTCCAACGCGCTGCATGCGGTGCTGCCGCAAGTCAAAGCGGGCAGGATCAATGCAATCGCCGTCGGAGGACCGAAGCGCTCGCGCGTGGCGCCCGAGATTCCGACGTTCGCCGAATCCGGGTATCCCGACTTCGACGTCGATTTCTGGTACGGGCTGCTTGCGCCGGCCGCGACGCCCAGCGAAATCATCGCCAAGCTCAACCAGGACATCACACAGGTCCTGAATGCGCCCGAAATGCGGGAGACACTTTCGAGCCAGGGCCTAGAACCGGTCACCGGCACGCCAGAGCAATTCGCCGAGCTTATCCGGACCGATCTCGCGCGCTGGGCAAACGTGATCAAGACCGCCGGCGTTACCGCCGAGTAACATGGACCGGTAACCGCGCGGGCCCGCGCCATTGCCGCTGCAACTTGTTATGATGTCCGCGCGCGCCAGCGGCCCATGAGAACCGGAACCGCGCGCGCAGCGCTGCCGTCTGAGGGCACGTTGGCCCCGCCCCACTTCGGCCAAGGACCGCGCATACAAGCAACAAAAGGGAGGACGTCCATGCATTCGTTCCGATCAAGCATTCCGGCAGGGCTGTTGCTGAGCCTCGGCCTCGTTGCCTCGCCCGCGGCACTGTGCGCCGACATCATCGTTTCGGCACAGGACGGC
>JADGRP010000335.1 GCA_017880805.1 Burkholderiales bacterium | reverse complement strand
TACAAAGCGATGGGGATGCGCTCTTGGCTCGACCGTCTCGATGCCGCGACCACCGCAGCAGCTTAGCGGTCGATGTGCGGGCTATGCCGACGCTGCGTCTCCGTAGCCCCGTAACTCCCGTCATTCCCGCGAAAGCGGGAATCCATTTCGACACGCGTCAAAAAGCCGATGGATTCCCGCTTTCGCGGGAATGACGAAATTATGAATGCGGACGTCACGCACTTTCGTAAGGCGCTATGCAAGCAGCCGCAACGCATTTGCCGCCCTGCGGTCTAAAGCGTAGAATCCGCGCCTCGTAACGTGTCGCCGACACAATCGGCGGCATCGTGGTGGCGGCCCATACCCGGTGACCGCGCAATCCAGAACAAAATTCTTGGAGTCCTTTCGATGGTCCCTTCTTCCGGCAGCGCGCTTGCGCTGCGCCACGTTACTCTCGACGACAAATATCAGCTCGAGTCCGGCCGCGTTTATGTGACCGGCGTTCAGGCTCTGGTACGCCTGCTGATGCTGCAGCGCCAGCGCGATGTTCTGGCCGGCCTGAACACCGCCGGATTCGTCTCCGGCTATCGCGGCTCGCCGCTCGGCGCGCTCGACCTTTCGCTGTGGAGCGCGGAAAAGTTTCTTTCGAAGGCGCACATCCAGTTCCAGCCGGGATTGAACGAGGACCTGGCAGCAACCGCGATCTGGGGCAGCCAGCAGGTCAACATGTATCCCGGCGCCAAGTACGATGGCGTATTCGCCATGTGGTACGGCAAGGGTCCGGGTGTCGACCGCTGCGGAGACGTGTTCAAGCACGCCAATTTCGCGGGCACGTCGAAGCACGGCGGCGTGCTGGTCCTCGCAGGCGACGATCACGCAGCGAAATCGTCGACCCTCCCGCATCAATCCGATCACCAGTTCTCGGCCGCCATGATGCCGGTGCTGTATCCGTCGTCGGTGCAGGAAATCATCGACCTCGGCCTGCATGGCTGGGCGATGAGCCGTTACTCGGGCCTATGGGTCGGCTTCAAATGCGTTTCCGACACCGTCGAAAGCTCGGCGTCGGTCACAATCGACCCCGATCGCGTCAAGCTGATCACGCCCGACGACTTTCCGTTCCCGCCTGACGGTGTTTCGATCCGCTGGCCCGACGCGTTTCTCGCCACCGAAGCGCGGATGCACGACTACAAAATCTACGCGGCGCTGCACTACTGCCGCGCCAATCATCTGAACCGCATCGTCATCGGTGCGCCCGCCGGCGGCAAGCCCGCGCGGCTCGGCATCATCACTAGCGGCAAGAGCTATCTGGATGTTCGTCAGGCGCTCGACGACCTGGGCATCACCGAGGACGACGCGGCCGAGATCGGCATCCGCGTGTTCAAGGTCGCGATGCCGTGGCCGCTCGAGCCCGAGGGCGTGCGCCACTTCGCCGAAGGCCTGGAAGAAATCCTGGTAGTCGAGGAGAAGCGCCAGATCGTCGAATACCAGTTGAAGGAGCAGCTCTACAATTGGCGTACCGACGTGCGCCCACGCGTGGTGGGCAAGTTCGATGAAAAAGGCGAGTGGATGCGCCCGCACGGCGACTGGCTGTTGCCTGCCACCTCCGAGCTGACCCCGGCGATGGTGGCGCGCGTCATCGCGCAGCGCATTGCGCGGCTGGATCTGCATCCGCGCACCATGGAAAAGATCCGCAATCGCGTGGCGTTCATCAACGCCAAGGAAGCGGCGCTGGCCAAGCCCAAGATCAGCCTGCAGCGTATTCCGTATTTCTGTTCAGGGTGCCCGCACAATACTTCTACCAAGGTCCCCGAAGGCAGCCGGGCGACAGCGGGCATCGGCTGTCACGTGATGGCGATCTGGATGGATCGGTCGACGTCGACGTTCACCCACATGGGCGGCGAAGGCGTGCCATGGATCGGCCAGGCGCAGTTCACCAACGAAAAGCATATCTTCGCCAATCTCGGCGACGGAACGTACTACCACTCCGGCAGTCTCGCCATACGAGCGTCGGTTGCGGCCAACGTCAACATCACCTACAAGATTCTCTACAACGATGCGGTGGCGATGACCGGCGGCCAGCCGATCGACGGACCTCTTTCGCCGGCGGACATCGCGCGCCAGGTCGCGGCCGAGGGTGTGAAAAAGATCGTCGTCGTCACCGACGAGCCGGAAAAATATCCGTCCGGTTATTTCGCTCCCGATATCGAAATCCGCCACCGCGACGATCTCGACGGTGTGCAGCGCGTGTTGCGCGATACGTCGGGCGTCACCGTTCTGCTTTACGATCAGACCTGCGCCGCGGAAAAGCGCCGCCGCCGCAAGCGCGGCAAGTACCCCGATCCTGCCACACGCGTGGTCATCAACGAGCTGGTGTGCGAAGGCTGCGGCGATTGCGGCGTGAAGTCGAATTGTGTTTCCGTCGCGCCAGTGGAGACCGAATTCGGACGCAAGCGCACCATCGATCAGAACTCCTGCAACAAGGATTTCTCCTGCGTCAACGGTTTTTGCCCGAGCTTCGTGACGGTCGTCGGCGGCAATCTGCGCAAGCCGCAAAAGGCGGCGGCCGGAGAATGGCCCGCGCTTCCAGAGCCGACGCTCGCGTCGACCGCGGCGCCCTACGGCGTCCTGGTCACCGGCATCGGCGGCACCGGCGTGGTGACCATAGGCGCGCTGCTGGGCATGGCCGCGCATCTCGAAGGCAAAGGATGCAGCGTGCTCGACATGACAGGGCTCGCGCAGAAAAACGGCGCGGTGGTGTCGCACGTGCGCATTGCCGATGCACCGGAACAGCTTTACGCGACGCGTATTGCCGCGGGAGAAGCCAAGCTCGTGCTGGCGTGCGACATTCTCACCGGCATTGGATACGAGGCTATCGCCAAGATGCAAAAAGGCGTGACCAAGGCACTCGTCAACACCGCACTGGTGATGCCCGCCGACTTCACCCGCAACGCCGATCTCAAGTTTCCGCTGGGCTCGATGGAGCACGAGATCAGGGACGCAGTGGCTCCGGGCGACGCCGAGTTCGTCGACGCGACCAAGCTCGCCACCGGGCTGATGGGCGACTCCATCGCCACCAACCTGTTCATGGTCGGCTTCGCCTATCAGCGTGGATTGATTCCGCTTTCCGAGGCGGCAATTCTGCGGGCGATCGAATTGAACGGCGCAGCGATCGAATCGAACAAGCAGAGCTTCCTGTGGGGACGCCTCGCAGCGGTGGAGCCGGAGCGCGTGCTTGCCGCGGCGATTCCCCAGCAGACGCCCGAGTCGCAGCGTCTGTCGATGTCGCTCGATGAAATGGTCACCCGCCGCGCGAGCTTTCTCACCGCCTACCAGGATGGTGCGTACGCGAAGCGCTACACCGATTTCATCGACAAGGTGCGCACCGCCGAGACTGCCAGGCTTCCGGGCAGCAGCGCGCTCACGGAAGCCGTCGCGCGCTACTACTTCAAGCTGCTTGCGATCAAGGACGAATACGAAGTTGCGCGGCTCTACACCGACGGCGATTTCGCCAAACGCGTCGCATCGCAATTCGAAGGCAACTACAAGCTGACCTTCCACCTCGCACCGCCGTTGAGCAACAAGCCGGACGTGGTGACGGGCGAGGCAAGAAAGAGCGTTTACGGACCGTGGATGATGAGCGCGTTCAAGCTGCTGGCAACAATGAAGGGCCTGCGCGGGACGGCGTTCGACATTTTCGGCAGGAGCGCCGAGCGGCGCATGGAGCGGCAACTGATCACTGACTACGAGGCGTTGCTCGACGAGTTGCTGCCCAGGCTTGCCGCGCACAATCACGCCATCGCCGTCGATCTGGCGAGCATTCCCGAGCACATCCGCGGCTACGGTCACGTCAAGGACCGCCATTTGAAAGCGGCCAAGGCGAAGGAAGCCGAGCTGGTCGCGGCGTACCGCGTGGCCAATCCGGCGACCGCCAGCGTCGAAAAGGTGGCGGCGTAATGGTGCGAGCTTCCAACAGTTCCAGAAACGAAACGGGGCCGCGAGGCCCCGTTTCCTTATCGCATCCGCGCGTGGCGCGGGCGCCTGCGAGCGCGCTTAACCCAGGAACTTGTTGCGGTAGCGAAATCCGAAGCCAGCGATCAGCACCATCGCCATAGCCATCAACATCAGAGTGGGCCAGCTATCGAGCACCGGTACCACCGTCGAGACGACGGTGATGGATCCCCCGAAGGCCACGGGTACGCCGCGATTCGCGTTAAGAAACGCGATGGCGGCCGCATTCAGCGGAACCGTGGTCGTGGTGCCCATGTCGGCTGCCGTATAAGTGCGAGTGCCGTAGACCGTGCCGCTGCCCAAGTCGGTGAAAATCGCCGCGCCTGCGGTTCCGAGGCTGGCGATCGGCGTCGTCACGTCATAGATCGTGTAGGCCAGGCTCGGCTGTATGCTGATATACCCGGGGGTGGCACCGTTCGGCGGCACGTCGAGCAGCAGCGATGCAGCGGTGATCGGCGCCCCGGCGGCCAGATTGTTGAACACGAAAAAATTATTGGTCGTCGAGTCGGGCGTCTCGTTGCACGCATCGTTGCCGCAAAGACCCACAATATAATTATTGGTGGCAGTGGCTCCATTAACCGGTCCCGCGGCGTCGTACCAGCCGCGACTTGTGGCGGCGATCGTCGTGACCCCGCCGGCGGTGACTTGCAACTGCGTCGCGAAGCCGACTCCGGAAAAAGCGAAGATCGCCTGGCTGGGTCCAGCCTGCGAAACCTGCGCCTGAAACAGCATCAGCACACCAAGCAACGTTCCGCTTATGATCCGCAGCGCGCGGATGTACGTGAAATTAGGCATTCCTAGGTTCCCTTATCAGAGTGTTTCCTATGCGCACCAAGGCGCTCCAATTTCTGGATGCCTCGCCCCCTGAATATCCTATACCCACAAGTCCCGGTTTGCCTCGACTTGGAGCCCACTTCCATGTCATGAGTGTCGTATTGGCGCAACGCTCGCACCGTTATGGATCATCCGTTACGCACCCTTCGCCTACGCTACGGCCGACGGGCCGGCCTTGCGCCAATCGGTAGAATCCCTGCATGCGTGACGCCGACCCAGGCCGCAGGACGGATCCATTCACACCGGCGCGCACCTGGTTCGCCGGGCAAGGCTGGACGCCATTCGCCTTCCAGGAAGAGGTGTGGACCGCCTGCGCCGCGGGCGAGAGCGGGCTCATTCATGCGCCCACCGGCACGGGCAAGACGTATGCCGCATGGCTCGGGCCACTGCTGCGCGGCCCGGACGGCAGCGAAGGGGCGCCGCCGCCTTTGACCGTGCTGTGGATCACGCCCTTGCGCGCCCTTGCGTCCGACACGGGCCTTGCGCTCGAACGCGCCGCGAAGGCGCTTAAACCCCACTGGAGCGTCGGCGTGCGCACCGGCGATACGTCAAATTCAATGCGTGCGCGGCTGGACCGGCGTCCGCCGACGGGCCTTGTCACCACTCCGGAATCGCTGACGCTGATGCTTTCGCGCGCCGATTGGCGCGAGCGTTTCGCCCATGTGCGGGCAATCGTGGTCGATGAGTGGCACGAGCTCCTCGGAAGCAAGCGCGGCGTGCAGGTCGAGCTCGCGCTGGCGAGGCTACGCGGTCTCGCGCGCGATCGGCAACGAAGCATCGTTGTCTGGGGATTGTCGGCGACGCTCGCCAATCTCGATCAAGCGCTGGCATGCCTGGTCGGCGTCGATGGCCCCCGCGACGATGCAGCGGGCCCTGAAGCGCGTCCCAGGACCCGCGTCGTGCGCGGCCTCGACCTCAAGACCATCGAGATCGACAGCATGATCCCGCCGACCATCGATCGCTTTCCCTGGGCGGGGCACCTGGGGCTCAAATTGTTGCCCGGCGTGGTGGCGGCGATCGAGCGCGCCGACTCGACGCTGGTCTTCACCAACGTGCGCTCGCAGGCGGAAGCGTGGTACCAGGCGTTGCTCGCGGCGCGGCCGCACTGGGCGGGACAGATCGCGCTCCACCACGGCTCGCTCGAGCGCGAGGTGCGCGACTGGGTGGAAGACGG
>JADGRP010000334.1 GCA_017880805.1 Burkholderiales bacterium | reverse complement strand
GGTATTCGTGGTAACTCACATGCCCGTCCTCGGTGACCACCACCGTGCGCACCGGGTCGTTGCTCATCGGCAGCACGCGCGCCTCGATGCCCAGCGTCTTGCAGAAGCCGAGCGTGATCTGACTGGGCGAGCACTCTGCCCGCAGCGCCTCGGTGCGCAGCAGCGGCAACGCGAGCGAGCGATCACCGATGCGCACCCGATGCTCCGAGCCGAGACCGTGCAGCATATCGTGCAACGCGTAAGTCTCGCCGGCCGGCTCCCAACCGGCTGCGGGACTTGCGATCCCCGCGAGCGTATACAGCATGGTGTCGATGTCGGGCGAGAATGCGAGACCGAAGACATCATGGTCGTCGCCGGTATTGACGATGACGGCGAAATCCTTGCCGCGCAGGCGCCGGAACCCGTCGGCGAGCTTTGCGCCGCCGACCTGACCAGCCAACGCAACGACAGTCCCCATAACTTTCCCCATGACTACCGATTCCGGAATTGTAGACCACCCGCGACCGAGGGCATCATTTCTTCTTCGGCGCAGCGTTCCAGGGCCTGGCTTTCTTCTCCTCGCCGAAAATCCTGTCCGGATTTTCGTGGATCGACTGCTCGACATGCGAGGCTTCATCATTGCCAGCCGGAAAGCCAGCGGTGCATCGATCATCACCGTGCCCCAGGGTTACTTGACTAAACCGCTTGCAATTACGAATGGGAATCATTATCATTATAGTACCGTTCCCAGGAGATCTCCCATGCATCGTCTGCTTCTATGTCTCGCCCTGTTAGCAGGTTTCGCTCACGCCGCCGATCTCGAGTACACGCTTATCATCCGCGATCACCGCTTCGAACCGGCGGAGATTCGGATTCCCGCCGGAAAGAAGGTCAAGTTGCTGGTGGATAACCAGGATGCGACCGCTGAGGAATTTGAGAGCCACGAACTGAATCGCGAAAAAGTTGTTCCGGGAAAGTCGAAGCTTCCAGTTTTCATAGGCCCCTTAGCGCCTGGCCGGTATCCGTTCTTCGGCGACTTCCACCCGCAAACGGCGACCGGGGTGATCATCGCCGAGTAGCCCCGCCAACGTGGTGCGGCGATCGTCATTGCCCGCGCCGAACCCTACGCCGCATCCTGGATCAATCCAGCTAGCCAAAGATAGAGAGGCTTTTAACGTGAAACCCCGTATGGCATCCGCCGTTGTGCTCGCTGCGTTCCCGCTTTGTGCCGCAGCGTTCGGTCCCTCTGATTACGTGTACATGCCCAGCGTCACCTATGGCGAGCATGAGATCGATTTCAAATCCGGCGCATGGAAACACAAATCCGGCGAAGACCCGTTGAGCGCAGCATCGATTGGATACGGCTATGGCGTAAACCAGCGCTGGTTTACGGAGTTCTACAGCAAGTACGAACGCGCGCAAGGCGAGTCCACGCATTTCGACGCCTGGGAGTGGGAGAACAAGTTTCAGTTGACGGAGACCGGCGAATTCCCCATCGACACCGGCCTGATCGTCGAGCTGGAGCGGCCGAAGGATCGCAGCGAAGGCTACGAATTCCGCTTTGGGCCGCTATTTCAAACCGAAGTCGGCAAAGTACAGATGAACGGGAATCTTCTGTTCGAACGGCATTACCGGGCCGATGCAGCGTTGCCCATGCAGTTCGGCTATCAATGGCAGGTCAAGTACCGGTGGCAGCCGCAGCTCGAATTCGGTTTTCAGGGATTTGGCGAACTCGGTCAATGGAATCATTGGGCGCCCGCAGAGGAGCGCTCGCATCGAATCGGGCCCGCCCTGTTCGGCAAGCTTGCACTCGGCAATCGTCAGGCAATTCGCTACAACGCCGCCTGGCTCGTAGGAGCCTCGACCAGTGCGCCCAGCCATAACCTGCGCTTACAGATCGAATACGAGTTCTGACGAAGCAAGGATCAGCCACCTTGGAATTGCGCCTGCACCTGGTCACCTGCGCAAGGCCTTTCCGCTATAATCGGTGCAGGCAAACCAGCCCGTCGATTACGCCGCCAGCGCTCCCTGGCGGGTGGAATAGAGGACCAAGACATGCCACTCAGGCGCTTCCTGTTTGCTGTCACAGCCGCGTTCGCGATCACTGTCCATGCCGCCGAGTTGCGCATCGGCCTGAGTGCCGACGTGACCTCGTTCGATCCGCATTTCCTCAATGTCGCACCCAACAACAACGCCGCCTGGCATGTGTTCGATGCCCTGGTGCACGTGGATGCGAATGTGCGCCTCGTACCCGGCCTCGCTGTTTCCTGGCGCGTTGTCGATCCGACCACCTGGGAATTTATTCTGCGTAAGGGCGTCAAGTTCCACGATGGCTCGGAATTCACTGCCGAAGACGTGATCTTTTCGCTGGAGCGCCCGGCAACGCTGGCCGCGAGCCCGGGTCCGTTCACCGGTTTCGTCAAGCCGATCGTCGCCAAGAAGATCATCGACCCCTGGACGATACAGCTCAAGACTGCCGCTCCCTACGCCATGCTGCCCCACGACCTAAACTCGATATTCATCGTGTCGAAGAAGGCGGCCTCGGGCGCGAGCACCGACGATTTCAACAGTGGCAAGGCTGCCGTCGGCACCGGTCCGTACAAGCTCGTGCGCTTTGCCCGCGGCGACCGCATCGAACTCGCGCGAAACGACGCCTACTGGGGCGGGCCAAAACTCACGCCCTGGGAAAAGGTGACGCTGCGCATCCTGCCTGCGGATACGGCGCGCATTGCGGCGCTGCTCTCGGGCGACCTCGACGCGATCGAGAACATTCCGACTGCGGATC
>JADGRP010000333.1 GCA_017880805.1 Burkholderiales bacterium | reverse complement strand
TCCACTATTGCGACTGGCTGGTCCCCACGCGCGACCTGCTGCTCGATCGGGGCATGATGGGCGACGGCGTCATCGAACTGCCGCTGATCCGATCATGGATGGAGCGCGCCGGCTACCGCGGTGCGCATGAGGTGGAGATTTTTTCGGCGAACGATTGGTGGAAGCGCGACCCGGTCGAGGTCCTGCGCACCTGCATTCATCGGCACCAGACGGTCTGCTAGCGGCGCCTGCGCAAGACGAGCAGCGTGGAACCGCCCAGTAGCACCGCCAGGAGGAGCAGCGCCCACTGCGAGAGCGTCGGTATGGGCCCGCTTGCCAGCCCTGAAACTTGAAGGGTGTAGCTTCACGTGCGCGGCCCACCCGCTTCCAGAACATCGACGACAATCGGGCTGTTCGCTGGCACGATGAAGCTCATCGGTAGCGAGAAGAGCACCGTCGGCGTCCCGGTAGACGAGTTAGTGTCCGCCAGATAATTGGTCGGAACCGAGGCCGGATTGAACGACGGGGTGTAGGTGACGGCATATATATTCGAGCTGCACATGACATCGGAGGTCGACAGGATCGCCGTGACGCAGGCAGCCGGGCCGTTGTTCTGGAAGTTATAGGAGTTGTAACGGTGAGCAAGAACGTCGTCCGTGCCGGGAAACGCTTTGGGCGCAGCACAATTGCTGGGGATCACATTGCGGGTTACGCGTCCCGTTTGAGTAGTGACTGGCGACGAAACCGTGAAGGCACCGTTGACCGCAATAACGTCGGCGAACGCACTGCCGCACGTCGCCGCAAGCAAAATACCGGCGCTAAACTTGCTAACGAGACTGGCTAGTTTTTGCATTCTTGCTCGCCTCCAATTTTGATTCGCATGCCTTTTGTCGCACGACGACGTCCGCGAAGATAGCTGGGCGACTCCCTTGACTCCGAGCATCGTCTAAAGCATCTGAATCGGGTGACGCGCTGCTCGTAACCCCGCGAACGTCTAGCACAAGCCGTTCCTCGGTGAGGGCAGATCCGAAGTCACCACGTGGCAATCATTGCGACGACCGCCGCCGCCATTGTCCCGGTCGCCAGCCAGCCGAGCGCCTTCAGACGACGCGTAACAACGAAATCGCCCATGACTTTCGGGTCGTCGGCAAGAAGCATCATCACAACCATGATCGGGACCGCAATCACGCCATTGATCACGGCCGCCCAGAACAAGGCGCGAATCGGATTGATGGGAGAAAAATCCAGCACTACGCCTCCCAGCGTCGCCAGGGCAATGATGGCGTAGAACTCGCGCGCCTCGAGCAGCTTCAGGTCGAGGCCGCGCTTCCATTCGAACGTTTCCGCGACCGCATAGGCGGCCGAGCCCGCGAGCACGGGCACCGCGATCATGCCGGTGCCGATGATGCCGAGCGCGAACAACAAGAAGCTGAACTCCCCGGCCAACGGCCGCAGTGCCTCGGCGGCTTGCGCGGAAGTCTGGATATCGGTGACGCCCGCGACATTCAGCGTCGCCGCGGTGCCAAGGATGATGCAGAACGCAACGATATTCGAAAACGCCATGCCGAGGTAGGTGTCGACCTTGATCCGGCGCAGGTGATCGGCCGCGCCTTCGGGCGAGTGCGCGAGCGCGCCTGCGTCGGGGTCGGCATCGAGCTCCTCGACCTCCTGCGACGCCTGCCAGAAAAAAAGATACGGGCTGATCGTCGTGCCAAAGACCGCAACCACGACAGTGAGGTATTCGGCGGTCAGCGCGAAATGCGGCGAAACGGTGCGGGTCGCGACTTCGCGCCAGGGAATATGGATCGTGAGCACGAGGACGACGTAGGAAAGCAATGCGAGCGTCAGCCACTTGAGGTAGCGCACATAACGCTGATACGGCAGGAACACCTGCAGCCCCAGGCAAATGATGCCGAACAGCACCGCGTAGATCTGCGGCGGCCCTCCGACCAGCAACCGCACCGCATCGCCCATCGCCGCGATGTCGGCCGCGATGTTGATGGTGTTGGCGATGACCAGCAACGCGACAACGCCGTAGAGCACCGGCCGGGGAAAATGGCGCCCGATATTGAACGCGAGACCGTGACCGGTGACGCGCCCGATCCGGGCGCTGACCAGCTGGATACCCACCATAAGCGGGTAGGTGAATACGATCGCCCACAGGGTATGGAAGCCGAACTGCGCGCCTGCCTGCGAGTACGTGGCGATGCCCGACGGGTCGTCATCGGCCGCGCCGGTGATCAATCCGGGGCCGAGCTGCCGTGCCCAATCGCGCATTCTGTTCTTCATTTCGGCCCTCGGTTGCACCGCCGCGGGGGCCGAGTATATAACGCAAGTAACTCGCTTTAGATGAAAAAAGGCCCCGATCGAAACCGGGGCCTTTGGGTTCGCGTTCCCGGCGCAATGCCGGCCGGGAGAGGGCGGATCGTCAGCCCGCCTCGATATCGCGGTCCTTGTTGTCGCGCAGGAACAGCGCGCCGATGACCACCGTCATGATCGCGACGACGATCGGGTACCAAAGCCCGTAATAGATATCGCCGCTGGCGGCGACCATGGCCGTCGCGAGCAGCGGCAGCATGCCGCCGAACCACCCGTTGCCGATGTGATACGGCAGCGACATCGAGGTGTAGCGTATCCGAGTCGGGAACAGCTCGACCAGGAACGCCGCGATCGGTCCGTATACCATCGTCACGTAGATCATCATGATGACCAGGATCAGCAGCGTCATCGGGTAGTTGATCTGGGACTTGTCCGCACTCGCCGGGTACCCAGCGGCTTTCAGCGTTGCCGCATATTGCGCTTCGTCCGCGCCCTTGAGCTCCGTGTTGCCGATCTTGGTCACGACATTGTCGGTGGACCCCGCAGGCAAATCGGTCGACGTGAACGACAGCCCCGACTTGGTCAGGAAGTCCTTCGCCTTGTCGCACTCGCTGAACCTCGACCACGGGCCGACAAAGATATGGAACT
>JADGRP010000073.1 GCA_017880805.1 Burkholderiales bacterium | reverse complement strand
CCTGACAAGAACTTCTTCTCGATCCAGCTCTCCAAGCAGGGCATCGATCCGAACAAGGACGTCGATTGGCGCGCTTATCCGGGCAACCTGCTGCAGCTCGCCGTCGAGAAGGGAGAAGTGCAGGCGTTCCTGGCTTCCGACCCGATCGCTTACCTCTGGCTGAAGGACCCTGCCTACAAGGAAGTCGCCTCCAATCTGGACGGCGAGTACAGGGACAAGAGCTGCTGCATCGTCGGATTGCGCGGCAGCCTCGTCCGCGAAGAGCCGCAGGTCGCGCGTGCCGTTACGCAGGCGCTGCTCGATTCAGCGATGTTCACCTCGCAGAACCCGGACAAGGCCGCGGCATCGTTCCAGCCTTACGCGCCCAAGACCGCCAGCCTGGAGGATCTGCAGGCGATGGTCCGCTATCACACCCATCATCATCATCCGGTTGGGGCCGTGCTCAAGCAGGAGCTGAAGTCCTATGCGGACGATTTGAAGCTGGTCTCGGTCTTCAAGCAAAGCACCGACACGGCGAAATTCGCGGAGCGGATCTGTGTCGACGTATTCGGCGTCTAAGGTGGTTGCGCTGCCGCAATCCGTAGAGGAGGGCGCGGCGTTCGCGGGACGTCCGCTGTCGCTGCCGAAGGTATTTCTGGCAAACGGCGCCGCGGTATTCGCAAGCCTGGCATGGGTCGCCTTCGGGCTCTCATGCCTGTTGTGGGAAGACCTGGGCGAGTGGCCGCGTACCCATGCCGTCGCCGTCGCCGCCTTTATTATCGCGGGCGGAATTTTTGCCGCGACTCTGAGTGGCAGTCTGCTCGGTCGTTTCGGGAAAGGACTGCAGCAGCGTGCGCCGTGGCTGCTGGCGCTCGGATTGTTCCTGACCCTGTGGGAGCTTGCGACCGCGAAGTTCGCCTGGCTGCCGCTGCCGTTCTTTCCGCCGCCGCAGGCCATCATCGAAGTCTACACCGACGACCTTCCCAAGTTGCTGGACAGCGTCCTGGCGTCCGTAAAACTTCAGCTCGGCGGCTATGCCATCGGCGCGGCGGTCGGCTTCCTGACCGGCGTATCGATCGGATGGTCGCGCAGCGTCGGCTACTGGGTGCATCCGGTATTGCGATTCATCGGGCCGTTGCCGGCGACGGCGTGGCTTCCCTTTGCTTTCTTCACCTTTCCCTCGAGCTGGAGCGCAAGCACCTTCCTGATCGCTCTGGCGACTGGATTTCCGGTCACGGTGCTGACCTGGTCCGGCGTGGCGAGCGTCAGCAACGCCTATTACGACGTGGCGCGAACCCTCGGCGCCAAGCCGTCCTTCCTCGTGCTGAAGGTCGCCATTCCCGCCGCGCTGCCGCACGTCTTCGTCGGCCTGTTCATGGGGCTCGGATCGTCCTTTGCCGTGCTGGTCGTCGCCGAGATGATCGGCGTCAAGGCCGGGCTCGGCTGGTATCTGCAGTGGGCCCAGGGCTGGGCGGCCTATTCCAACATGTATGCCGCGCTGATCGTGATGTCGCTGTTGTGCTCCGGCGCGATCACGCTGTTGTTCAAGACGCGCGACCGGTTGCTGATCTGGCAGAAAGGCGTCGTCAAATGGTAGCGCATGCCTATGTCGAGCCGATTACTTACCCTGCCGTCGGCGCCTCGCTCGAGGTCGAACACGTCAGCCACGCCTTCGACATCGACGGCAGCGTGCTTCCGGTGCTCGACGATGTGAATTTCAGCGTTAAGCCCGGTGAGTTCATCGCGCTGCTGGGGCCCTCCGGCTGCGGCAAGTCGACCCTGCTGCGTCTGGTCGCGGGACTTGAACCGCCGCGATCCGGCGTGTTGCGCGAGGACGGCGATCCGGTCACGGGACCTTTCCCATCCCGGGTCGTGGTGTTTCAGGATCCGACGCTGTTTCCGTGGCGAACCGTATGGAACAACGTCGCGTTGGGGCTCGAGGCGCAGGGCATCCTGAAGAGCCAGCGGCAGCGCGTCGACGCGGCCCTCGACCTGGTCGGACTTTCGCAGTTCCGCAATGCCTATCCCCACCAATTGTCGGGCGGCATGGCACAGCGCGTTGCGCTGGCGCGGGCGTTGGTGAACGATCCCAGGATCCTCATTCTCGACGAGCCGCTCGGCAAGCTCGACTCGCTGACGCGGATCACCATGCAGGCCGAAATCGTGGCGCTCTGGCAGCGCAAGGGGTTCACGACGCTGCTGGTCACGCATGATGTCGAGGAAGCCCTGTTTCTCGCCAACCGCGTCATCGTGTTCAGCGACCGTCCCGCGCGCATCAAGGCCGACATCGCCGTCGATCGTCCCTATCCCCGGCACCGCGGCGATCCCAAACTGGTGGAACTGCGGCGGAGCATCCTGGGCCTGCTCGGATTGGACGCGACATGGTGAGCGCACAGGGCGGTTCCATCCGCAAGGAGCATCCGACGGACGCGCCGCCATCTGCCTTCGAGCGCGCAGACTGGCTCGCTACCGAATTTGCGGTGCGCGCGGCCCAGCATGATCGCGAGGCGAGCTTTCCGTTCGAGAATTTCAACGAGCTGTCCGAGGCGGGACTGCTGGCGCTGACCGTACCGGCCGCATTGGGCGGCTCTGGCGCCGGCGCGCTCGACGCGGCCCGCATCATCAACATCCTCGGAAAGGCCGATCCGTCGACGGCGCTGGTGCTGTCGATGCATTATATTCAGCATCTTCTGATGGCGAGGAGCACGCGCTGGCCGGGCCGGCTGTCGCGCAAGCTGGCCCGCGAGACCGTCGAAGGCGTGGCACTGATCAACGCGCTGCGCGTCGAGCCCGATCTCGGCTCGCCATCGCGCGGCGG
>JADGRP010000072.1 GCA_017880805.1 Burkholderiales bacterium | reverse complement strand
TTGACGCGGCTGACCGCGCTTGCGACTTCGGCGTGCTCTTATCGGCACTTCTTGACCATGGCCCGAGCCGCGGCACACAATGCCGCGAATACTGGAGACCCCTTCATGGAACCTTGTCGCATCCTCCTCGGCTGCATGCTTGCGTCGTTTTGCATGCTGTCCGGCGGCACAGGGGCGCAAGTCGTCACCGAGTTCAGCGCTGGCGTCACCGCCAATGCGAGTCCTCGCGGCATCGCGGCCGGCCCCGATGGCAACCTGTGGTTCATAGAGAGGAATATTAACCGGGCCGGACGGATTACGCCGCTCGGGGTCGTCACCGAATTCAGCACCGACACTACCGCCGGCGCGGACCTTCAGGAGTTCGGCATCACAGCCGCGCGGTTGACGAAGGCGCTTCCCGCGCCATAGCCGGCCCATCGCTTCGATAGATCGCCTTGAATTTAAGTCCGCTCAGTAACAGTTTTGGTCTCGAGACGAACGACGCCGACGTGTCGCGGCCGCTCTCCGGCGCAGCGTTTGCGGAGCTCGAGCGCGCGTTCTTTGCGGGTCAGGTATTCGTGTTGCGCGACCAGCGATTGACGCCGCAGCAATTCGTTGCCTTTGCGCAACGCCTCGGGCCGCCCGAGCCGCATGTGATCGACCAGTTTCACCATCCGGTCGACTCCAACATTCTGATTCTGTCGAACCGGAAGAAGGATGGCCAGCCCATCGGATTGGCCGACGCCGGCACCTATTTCCACACCGACTATTCGTATCTGCAGGTTCCCGCGCGCGCGACCATGCTCTACTCCGTCGAAGTGCCCGCGACCGGTGGAAATACGCTGTTCGCGAATCAATATGCCGCGTACGACGATCTGGGCGAGAACATGAAGCAGAAGATCGCGCCGCTGGTCGCGGTGCATCACTACGGCAACCGCAAGGAAATGAACGACGCGAGCCGCGTCGCGGCGTCACCCCTCACGCCGGAGCAGAAGGCGAAAATGCCACTGATCACGCATCCACTCGTGCGTGCGCACCCGGTGACCGGACGCAAAGCCCTTTATGCCGTTTCTGGAAGCTCGTACGGCATCGTCGGCATGCCCGAAGACGAGGCGGTCGCGCTGCTCGACGAGCTGGCCGCGCACGCAACCCAGCCGAAGTACGTCTTGAGCTATGCCTACCGCGTCGGCGACGTCGTGATCTGGGACAACGCGTCGCTGCTCCATTCCGCGACGCTGACCGATCCGGCCGATCCGCGCACGCTCTGGCGCGTCACGATCAAGGAGCCGTCGACCAAACTCGACGCGCTGGAGGTCCTTGCGCCGACGTACGCGCCCGGGGTGATGTAGCGCTGTCGCGTAAACGCTCGAACTGCGTGTCACCGCAGCGGAATTGGCGTCGATGTCCGATGATGGTATTGTTCAAGGGACGTTCAGCGGCGTGCCCACTCTAATTCTTCCGGACGCCCGCCTCGTACGATCATGTTGACACGACGCTCATTTATCAACGCACTGCTTGTGCTTTGCCTCCTGTGGAGCCAGCAGGCGGCGCTCGCGCACGCGATTTCGCACATCCCCGCTCCTACGGACAGGCAGGCGCATGCCACCGCGCTTGGGCTGAGCGTCCAGGACGCCGGCGACGAAGTCAGCGATTTCTGCCTTGATTGCCTCGCGTTCGCGCAGGCCTCGACCGCCGCCTCGGGCAGCGCCGCGGCCGTCGGCACTACCATTTCGGCCGTCACCATTGTCGCAAGCCCGGCTTACGGCCACTGCTGTGCTCCGCTCCTCCCCTTCCAAGCGCGAGGTCCACCCGCCTTCCTTTGACCCGTTGACCTGCGGAGCTTTGCGTTCCGCGTTTCGCCATGGATCAGAGGAGTCGTCATGTCCGAGCTCAAATTCGGCGCAGTGGCCATCGCCATTGGCGTCGTATTTTTCCAGTCAGTTGCAGTCGCGCAAGTGCCCGCGTCACCTCCTTCGACGCAGGCTTCAGTTTCAATCAGCGGAATTATCAAGGACGGCAACGGCAGGCCGCTCCGCGCGGTCGCGCTCAAGCTCGAGCGCGCCGATGGCGGCACGGCTGCCACGGCAGTCAGCGACGCAAGCGGTCGTTTTCGATTCGATAACATCAACCCCGGCACGTATGCCGTCACAAGCGGCTCGGTCACGTTGACCGATTCGGCGCGAAGCCTGCCGGTGACTGCCGCGGGCCTTTCCGACGTTTCACTTGTTGCGGCGCCTGCCGTCAGCTTCGGCCGGATCCAGGTCATCGGACAACGATTGGACAGGGCACGCCAGAATTTGTCGCCCGATATCGGCGCCGACGTCTATCGCTTCGGACGCCAGGACATGGTCGCCTTGCCCGAGGGCCAGAGCACGCCGCTCAACGATGTGCTGTTGCAGGCGCCCGGCGTGGCGCAGGATTCGTTCGGGCAGCTTCATATTCGAGGCGACCATGCGAACGTTCAATATCGCATCAACGGCATCACGCTTCCCGAATCGATTGCCGGCTTCGGACAAACGCTGGGCGTGCGCGCCGCGGATCAGATCGACCTGATCACCGGCGCGCTGCCGGCGCAATTCGGATACCGGACGGCGGGCATCGTCGATATCACCACGCGAGGCGGCGCATTCGATCAGGGCGGCAAGATCGGCTACGTGGGCGGCAGCCATCAGCACAACGAAGGATTCGCGGAGATCGGAGGCACCGCGGGCGATTTCACGTACTTCGTGACGGGAACGCTGCTCGCCGACAAGCTCGGCATCGAGTCGCCGACAGCCGACCGGAATCCGCTCCACGACCGATCTCGTCAGGACAACGGCTTCGGCTATTTTTCCTACCATCTGAGCAACGATGCCCGCGTCAGCCTCATGTTCGGCACCGCGGACAACAAGTTCCAGATCCCCGACACCCCCGGTCAATCGTCCATTTACCAGCTTGCCGGCGTGGCAGACCTGCCGTCGGCGGACCTCGACGCCAATCAGCGGGAGAAAACGCGCTTTGCTGCGCTCGCGCTGCAAGGGTCGATCGGCGCCAAGACCGACTATCAGGTAGCGCTAATTCACCGCTATTCCAGCGTCCGCTACGATCCGGACCCTGTCGGCGACCTGATCTATACCGGCGTTGCCGCGCGTATCTATCACCAGAACGAGCTCTACGGCGTTCAGGGCGATGCGAGCTATGCACTCGATGCGGCGCACACGCTGCGGACCGGCGTCTACGCGAGTCGGGAGCGCGCGGCGACGGACAACACGTCGCAAGTCTTTCCCGCGAACGACGACGGCAATCAAACGAGCCCCGTTCCGATCAGTATCCAGGACAACACCAAGAAAATCGGCACGATCGTCGGAATCTACCTTCAGGATGAATGGAAGCTGAGCGACCGGCTGACGCTGAACTACGGTGCCCGGTACGACCATGTGAACGCGTTCGTTTCGGAGGGTCAGTTGAGTCCACGACTCGGGTTCGTCTACCAGGCGAGCAAGGAGACCACGCTGCACGCAGGCTACGCCCGTTATTTCACGCCGCCGGCGACCGAGAAGATCCTCGACACCACGGTCGAGAAGTTCATCGCCACGACCAATGCGCTGCCGTCGGATGCCAACACCAGCGTGACTTCGGAACGCAGCAACTACTTCGACGCCGGCATCACGCACCAGATGACGTCTGCCTGGAGCGTCGGTGCCGACGTGTACTACCGTGACGTGAAGAACTTGCAGGACGAGGGCCAGTTCGGCAACGCGCTTCTTTTCTCGCCGTTCAACTATGCCAAGGGCAAGATCTACGGGCTCGAGCTCTCGTCGAGCTACCGTCAGGGCAACTTTTCCGCGTATGCCAATTTCGCGTACGCGGTTGCCAAGGGCAAGGACATCGTCAGCGGACAGTTCAATTTCGATCCGGATGAGCTTGCCTATATCGCCAGCAATTGGGTGCACCTGGATCACGACCAGACGCGGTCCGGTTCATTCGGTGCAAGCTACCTCCTGGACGGAACGACGCTCAGCGCGTCGGGCGTCTATGGCAGCGGATTGCGGCGCGGCTTTGCCAATACGGAGCACGTCCCGGGCTACGTTCAGTTCGATCTGGGCGCGCTGCGCAACTTCGACCTACCCATCGTGGGCAAGATCGAAGGTCGCTTCACCATCGTCAACGCCTTTGACAAGAGCTACGAGCTGCGCGATGGCACCGGAATCGGCGTCGGCGCCGCGCAGTTCGGCCCGCGGCGTGCCTTCTATGTCAGCGTAGCCAAGCCGTTCAACTGGTGAGGACGATGCGAGCCGGGCCATCCGACGTACCTGTGCCGGACCGTTGGCACAGAGCGCAACCAAGCGAATCGTCGCACCGGGATACCGGCTTAGACCGTCGGCGATGGGCCGTGCCAGACGACTGGTGTAGACTTTCGCTCGTGGTCACGACATATGCCCGCTTGTTTCGCAGCACACCGCGTGCGCTGGTGACTGCATTTCTGCTTGTGACGCTCATGTGGGCGCAGCACGAAATGCAACGACATACGTTGCAGCACGTCGCCGATCAGCTCCAACGGCACCACGAGCAGGGCCTGCAAAGTCCGGCAAGCGATTTGCCGTGCATCGAGTGTTCGTTGCTCGCTGGCGGATCGCACGCGGTGCCGGGCAATGTGGCATCGTTGCCTGCAGACATTGTCAATCCCGTGCGGATCGCAGTGACTTTTGTCTCGCGTTCCGTTGCCGCCAATAGCTACTACTCCAGCCGCGCCCCTCCCGTACTTCTCTAAGACTGCTTGACGCGCCGCCGAAACGCGGCGCTTGGGTCCAATGTCCAGAGGAGTGCCATCGTGTCCAGATTCACGTGGGTGCGCGCCGCTTTGGCGCTTGCGCTGTTTGTGCCGTCGATCGCATTGGCGGCGAGTGATGCCGACCTCGCGGAAATTCGTGAGCAGATTCGGCAACTGAAGGAAGGCTACGAAGCGCGGATTCAGGCGCTCGAGCAGAAGCTCAAACAGGCCGAAGCCGCGACCCCAGCCGTCGCCGCGGCCGCGCCGCCGCCTCCCGTTCCGGTGCTGGCGCCGCCACCCGCGGCTGCACCTTCAGCCGGGCTGAGCGCATTCAACCCGGCAATTTCAGCGGTCCTGCAGGGAACCTATACCAATCTCTCGCAGGACCCTTCCAAGTACGCCATCGCCGGGTTCGCGCTCGGCAGCGACGTGAGTCCGGGCAAGCGCGGCTTTTCCCTGGGCGAATCCGAGCTCGGGATCTCCGCCAATGTCGACGACAAGTTCGCGGGCAATCTGATCGTGTCGCTCACGCCCGAGAACACCGTTTCGGTCGAGGAGGCTTACGGCATTGTGACCGCCTTGCCCGACGGTCTGACGCCCAAATTCGGGCGCTTCTTCTCCGGTCTCGGCTACCTCAACGAGCAGCATCAGCACGTATGGGATTTCGTCGATG
>JADGRP010000071.1 GCA_017880805.1 Burkholderiales bacterium | reverse complement strand
CCCCAGCGTCCCGCCTCGACTTGATGAAAGAAATCGTCCACGAGTTGGTTGAACAGCGCGGGCTCTTCGAGGTTGATCGCATGACCGCTCTTGGGCAGCACCACGAGACCCGCCTGGGGGATCGTGCGTTTCAGAAGCAGCGAAGGCTCGAGACAGGGTTCGTCCTCGTCGCCGGTCATCACCAGCGTCGGCACGTCGATCCTACCGATCGCATCGGTCAACTCGTAGAGGCACGGGCGGCGCCCCTGATAGCCGAGCATGGTGTTCGATGAGCCGAGCGCGGAGTGCTCGCCGAGTTGTCTGGTGGCCTCGGCGAAGCCGCGCGGGTCTTTGTTCATGAACTGGACAGACGAATGCCTGCTTCACGAGGAACGACTTCCCATCAGACCCGACGGCCGAAAGATCAAGATCAGCACCAGCAACCTTATACTTGGCCACTGGTCACGCCATCGTGAAACCGAGGACGGTTGTCGCGGCAAGCGGCACCGAGAAGGCGACGGCGTGTATTCGAATGCATGTCTGTTCTCCTGCTGTTCAGGTTGACGAACCTAGTCGGCGCTGCCCAAGGTGGCCCCGCCGTCGATTACGATCTGGGTGCCGGTGATGTAACTCGACGCAGGCGACGCGAGAAACAGGGCGAGGCCCTTGATTTCGTCCGGCTGCGCCAGGCGCTTCATCGGCACCACGCGTTCGTGATAGCTGCGCACGGCGGGTTCGAACATCTTGCCGCCCGATATGTTGGTGAGGAAAGGTCCGGGCGCGATGGCGTTCACCAGAATGCCGTAGCCGGCGAGTTCCAGCGCAGCCTGCTTCACCAGGTGAGCCGCACCCGCTTTGACCGGCATGTACGGCGTTCCCACGCCGCTTTCGGTCTTTAGTGCGGCGATCGAAGTCGTGACGATGATGCGTCCGCTCTTGTGCGGCTTCATGTGGCGCACCGCGGCCTGGATCGACCAAAAGACCGACGAGAGATTGCCGGCGACGGCGGTATTCCAGCGCTCGTCGGAGATGTTTTCGAAGGCGGCATCCGGATTGCGCACGCCCTGCGCCGTCAGAAAACCCGGCCCGCCGCCGATGCCCGCATTCACAAACACGACGTCGATCCGGCCATAGGCTGTTGCAGCCGCATCGAACGCGAGGTTCAAGCGGACGCGATCGGTGACATCCACCACCTCGCCGCGAACGTCCAGCCCATCGGCCGTCAGGCGTCCGACCGCTTTTTCCAATTCGATCGAGTTCCGGTCCATCAGCGTGACGCGGGCCTCGTTTGCGGCCATCACCTCAGCGCACGCGAGTCCGATGCCGCTCGCGCCGCCCGTAACGATAGTCGCCAGACCGCGAACGTCGAAAAGCTCTTCGGCCTTCATTGTCTCCTCCTTTGCACGTCAGTCGATTGAGTCCGTACTGCGTACACTCCGAGCACTGCTGCTATATTTGTTCGGCAGGCACCGTCGTGTCAAGCAATCCCATTTTGCGTCCGAATAGCGGACTTCCGGCACTAAGCGTCGCCGCCCGCAGTCAATTGGAACGCCGGCTCAGGACCTTCGCCATCTCGGCGCAGGTGCGCACGAGATCCTGCGCCAGCGGTTTTACGCGACTCTTCGGTATTCGCGACGGGATCGCGGACATGCTGATCGCAAGGCAGCAGGGGCCGTCGGTCGCAGGCACCGCGGCACTGACGCCGATCGCGCCCTCGATGAATACCTTTTCGCTCATGCAATAACCGTCGCGCCGAACCAGGGCAATCTGCCGGCGCGCATACTGCGGCGTGGCATTGCGAAAGGTCGCCATGGCCGAAGTCGTGCGCCTGAGAATGACCTCGACCTCGTCGTCTCCAAGCTTGGCAAGCAGCGTGATTCCGGCGATCGTCGCCGCAATCGGCCTGAGGGCGCCGACTTCGATCACGTAGGTGCGGATGGGCGTCGCGCCCTCCGCGCGCGCGACGCAGAGCATCTCGTCGCCGCGGCGCAGCATCAGGTAGG
Organism: Burkholderiales bacterium; assembly: GCA_017880805.1. Classification (GTDB taxonomy): domain Bacteria; phylum Pseudomonadota; class Gammaproteobacteria; order Burkholderiales; family Casimicrobiaceae; genus PALSA-1003. Next base: position 564 of record JADGRP010000071.1, on the reverse strand, counting down.
CCGTATCGCCGGTACGATTGGCCAGTCCCTCGAGCAGCAATCTCAGCTCGGAAAGCCGTTCGATCGGCCCCTGCGCGGCGAGGCCCAGGCCGTAGATCGCCACGCCCATCTTGTAGCGCTTGGTGCCCGGTGTCTGGCACACGAACTCCGCCGCCGACAGCGAGCGCAGGATCCTGTGCACGGTCGGGCGCGAGAGCCCCGATTCCGTGGTCAGATCGACCAGACGTGCGCCGGAGGGAGCGTGGCGCGCTATTTCCTTGAGCAGCATGCACGCCCGATCGACGGTCTGCGCGCCGGCCAGGGCTCGAACTTGTTTCATCAATCCGCCCGTCCGAGCATGGAGCCACCGTCGATCACGAACAGCGCGCCCGTCACATACGAAGAAGCCGGAGAGGCGAGGAACAGCGCGAGTCCCTGAAGCTCGTCCGTGGAAGCCACGCGGCGAACCGGCAGCGCGTTCTCCCAAAGAGCGCGTAGCCCCGGAGTAGTGATCCGCGTCAGAAAAGGTCCGGGCGCGATCGCATTCACGCAGACGCCGAATGCGGCGAGTTCCAGGGCAGCCTG
>JADGRP010000070.1 GCA_017880805.1 Burkholderiales bacterium | reverse complement strand
CTGAGAAGTTTTCTGTTGCGCCCCGAGCTTGCTCCGGTTCTCGAATCCTGCGCCGGGGAGCGCGCCCTTCACGACCGCCTTCTCGCGCAGCCGCGAGGCGACGTTCCCGATGCCGACGTGAGCGCGATCACGGATCCTGATGCGCGCGAGAACTACCGCGTCTGGCTGCGTTTTCGCGACCGCCTGGCAGCCGCCGCGACGCTCGAACAGGCTTACGTGGGTATTTTCGCGGGCGACGGGGTCGACGTGCCTCCTTTGTTCGTGCATCAACTGACTCAAATACTCCTGCGCCATGTGCTCGGCGACGGCGCGGACCCATTCGAGGCGCGCTGCGCGGAAATGCTGTTTCGGCCCCAGAAGATAAGCGTTCTCGACGACGGCGCAGTCATGGCCGCGGATGAGCGCTCGGTCGAGCTTTACGCCACAACCGGCGGGTTCGGCAGTCTGGGCGAGCTGCTGAAGCAAAGCCAAACGCCGGCTCGAACCGTTGACCTCGATGTGCTGTCTCAGGAGAACGCGGACGGCTACTGGGAGCGCGACGAGCGTTTCGATCTGGCGATCAGCCTCAACCGCGGCCAACCCTCGCTCTCAGCGCTCTGCCGCGTGCTGGAGCGTTGGATTGCGCACTTTCTGGCGGTGGAGGTCACGATCGCGCCTCAGCGCGAAATCGAGGATGCGCGCTGGGTATGGCACGTCGGACTGGATGCCGAGGCGAGCGGTGTGCTCAACGACCTTTACAATCGCGTGGAGGTCAGCGATGAGCGTATGGAACGGTTACTCTGTCTGTTCGAGTTGCGCTTTGCCAATCCGGCGGACATGCGGCCGGCCATTGCCGGTCGGCCGGTCTACCTCGCGATGGCGATGGATCGCGACCAACGGCTGCGGCTCAAGCCGCAGAATCTGCTTCTCAACCTGCCTCTCGCACACCAACAATGAAAAAATTCTTACCATGACCTGCCTGCCGCGATCGACCCATGGCTCGCCTCTGTATTCCATGACGCTTGCGCGGCGGATTTCACCGCGACTTGCGCGCTGGCTCGCCTTCGCTCTGGCACTGATTCTGGTGCCGGCTCTGGCGCAGACGCCTGCCGCAACTGCTCAGGATGCCGCGACCGTCAGCGCGCCCCCTGCGCCCGCTAATGCCGCCGCCCCTGCCGCGCTGATCAACCCGACATCGACGCTGGAGCCGTTCGGATGGTTGCAGGGCTGCTGGGACGGTAAGGTCAATCAGCGCGATTTTCGTGAGGAGTGGCTTCCGCTGCGCGGCGACATGATGATCGGCGTGAGTCATACCGTGGCGCAAGGCAAGACCCAGGATTTCGAATATCTGCGGCTGGAGTCGCGGCCGGACGGTGTTTTTTACGTCGCTGTGCCCTCAGGCAAGAAGGAAACATCGTTTCGATTTGCCGGCAAGACGCTCGACGGCGCCCGCGAAGTCTTCACGTTCGATAATCCGGTCGATGAGTTTCCTCAGCGGATCGTCTATCGCCGCGGAACCGAGGGTTGGCTGTATGCGCAAGTCGAAGGGAAGCTCGACGGCCAGCCGCGGAGCGTCACTTATCCGATGCGACGCGTCGACTGCGCGAGCGGAGAATTCGTACGCCAGTGAGGCGACAATGAGCAACCCGAGCGCCGCATTGCTCCATCTGCAGAAGTTGCTCGATGGCGGCAAGGACAACGCGTTGCTTCGCTTCGGGCTCGGCTTCGAGTACCTGCGGGCCGGCGATGCCAGCGCGGCGATCCAGCACCTGCAACAGGCGGTCGCATTCGACCCGACGTACTCCGCAGCGTGGAAGATGCTGGGTAAGGCGCTTGCCGAAGCGGGACGCGGCCTGGAGGCCCTTAGCGCATATCGCGACGGTATTGCCGCCGCCGAAAAGAAAGGCGACAAGCAGGCCATGAAAGAGATGCAGGTCTTCGCACGGCGCCTTGCCAAGCCAGTAGCGCCAGAGTAGAGTTTCTGATGCTGCGTCGCAGCACGCAGCGACCACGCCGCATTTCTCAACACCCCGCGCAACTCTTCCCGCCTGTCGCGAAAGCATCTGCTTAACCGTCGCGACGCTTGAATCCGCCGTGATCAGGTACGAACAAATACGCGAGTGGGTGATTGGCGCGCCGCTCGATCCATTGAGTCAGAGCACGCGCAAGCACATCGCGCTGGCGGCCTTTCTTGCCTGGATCGGCTTGGGTGCGGACGGACTTTCTTCGTCCGCGTACGGTCCGGAAGAGGCGTTCAAGGCGCTCGGCGCGCACACCCATCTCGGACTCTACATGGCGTTTGCGACCGCGGGGACCGTGTTCATTATTTCGCTCGCGTACAACCAGGTTATCGAGCTGTTTCCGACTGGCGGTGGCGGGTACCGCGTGGCGACCAGCCTCATCGGTCCGCGTGCGGGCCTGGTCTCCGGCGCGGCGCTCATGGTCGATTACGTCCTGACCATCGCGATATCGGTTGCCAGCGGTGTCGATGCATTGTTCAGCCTGCTGCCGACAGGGGCAAGCGAATTCAAGCTCGCAACCGAGCTGGTACTGGTCGTCGTGCTGCTGGTGATGAACATGCGCGGCATGAAGGAGTCGATCCACATCCTTCTGCCCATTTTCGTCGGGTTCTTCGTCACCCATGTGTTCCTGATCGCCTACGGCATCCTGGGCCATTCGCAAGGCCTCACGCTGGTCGTTCCCAATGCGATCGCTGAAACCGGCACGCTCGTGCATGACATCGGCTGGGTCGCGGCGCTGTCGCTGTTCCTGCGCGCGTATTCACTGGGTGGCGGGACGTACACCGGCATCGAAGCGGTATCGAACAACGTGCAGACCTTGCGCGAACCCGTGGTAAGCACCGGCAAGCTCACCATGTTCTACATGGCCGCGTCACTCGCTTTTACCGCCGGCGGCATCATCCTGCTGTATTTGCTGTGGAACGCGCAGCCGGTCGAGGGACGAACGCTGAACGCGGTCGTTTTTGGCTCGATCATCGAGAGCTTCGGACTTCCCGCAGGTTTCAATCAAGTGTCGCTTTCGCTGGTGCTGTTCTTCGAAGCGGGCCTCCTGTTCGTTGCCGCAAATACCGGTTTCCTCGGCGGCCCATCGGTCTTGTCCAACATGGCCGGCGACTCGTGGCTGCCGCACCAGTTCCGCCATTTGTCGACGCGATTGGTGACACAGAACGGCATCGTGATCATGGGCCTCGCCGCCCTTGTGATCCTGTTATGGAGCCGCGGCAAAGTCGACCTGCTTGTGGTCCTGTATTCGATCAACGTATTTCTCACTTTTTCGCTGTCGCTGCTCGGACTGTGCATTTACTGGTGGCGTGCGCGTGCAGCCGATCGCCGCTGGCTTTTTCGTTTCTCGCTGTCCGCGGCGGGCCTGGTCGTGGCGTCGGGGATTCTCGCGGTCACGACCATCGAGAAATTTGGCGAAGGCGGTTGGGTTACGGTCGTCATCACCTCGGTGGTGATCGCCCTGTGCCTCGCCATTCACCGCCATTACGACTGGGTGAAGGCCCGGCTCAAGGAAGTGGACGAGATATTCACCGCGGCGCAATGCCCGAAGCGGGCGGACCCGCCGCCCCTCGATTCGGAAGCGCCGACGGCGGTGTTCATCGTCGGATCGAGCCGCGGCGGCGGAATCCACACGGTGTTGTGGGTGCAGCGTCTTTTTCCGAACCACTTCCGCAATTTCGTCTTTATCAGCGCCAAGGCGGTGGACAGGCAAAGCTATGGCGGCCCCGAGCAGATTGAGTGTCTGAGGACGGCGCTGGACAAGGCACTGGCGTTCTACGTCGATTACTGCCACGCCAACGATCTCGCGGCAACCGCGCGGTTTTCACTGGGGACGGACCGGGTCGACGAGCTGGTCAAGCTCGCCGAGGAGATTCAGCGCGAGTATCCCAACTGCGTGTTCTTTACCAGCAAGCTCGTATTCCGCAACGATAACTGGGTAACACGACTGCTGCACAACCAGACTGCGCTCGCCTTGCAGCGAAAGCTGCATTTGAACGGAATGCAGATGGTGATTCTGCCGATGCAGCTTTGACGCGAGTTGCCGGCCAGTACAGCCGTCACGCAGTCGCGGCGTTAGCGCACCGCGTCTACGCCCATGTTGGCGAGCTCGTCGGCTCGGTGGTTGCCCGGCGTATCTGCATGTCCCTTCACCCAGTGCCAGGCAATGTCATGCTGCGCGGCCGCGTGGTCGAGCGCCTGCCACAAATCCGCGTTCTTCACCGCTTTCCGGTTGCTGGTCTTCCAGCCGTTGCTCTTCCACGTGTGTATCCATTCTTCGATGCCCTGCTTCACATATTGCGAGTCGGTGTAGATTTTGACCGGGCATCGCCGCTTAAGACTCTCCAGCGCGCGAATCACCGCCGTAAGCTCCATCCGATTGTTGGTCGAGTGCGCTTCGCCACCGAAGAGCTCGCGCGTCTTGCCGTTGTATTGCAGCAGCGCGCCCCATCCTCCGGGCCCCGGATTCCCTTTGCACGCGCCGTCGGTGAAGATGATCACCGGCGCGCTCATGCGCGGCCGCTCATTCCGCAGGCTCGGTCAAGAGCTCCCGCGCTTGCCGGGCCACTGGCGCCAACGCCTTTTTTCGCACGCGCCGCGCCCAGGTTGGCGTGATCACGCGCATGCCCAATACGCGCTTGGTCGCCCGCAGAAAATAGACTCCGCCGGCAACGGGCCACCAGCGATCGCCCGCTTTTTCAAAGAAATTGAATCGCTTGAGCCATTTTTCCTGTTTGAACGGCGGCACGTAGCAATCGAGCCTGCCGCCTGCGACCTCGAATCCAAGCAGAGCGAGCCAGTCCTTCAAGCGATAGAGTGTGATGAAATTGCCGTTCCACGGCATGGCCTGCTCGCGGCCGAAATACCGCTTGGCACCGAACAGGCTGAAGGGATTGAAACCGGCGATCAGCAGCTGTCCTTCCGGCCGCATCACGCGATAGATCTCGCGCAGCAATTGGTGCGGCTCGTCGGTGAATTCGAGCACGTGAGGCAGCACGATGAGATCGGTGCTGTTTTCGGCGAACGGCAGCCAGTGCGGGTCGGCAAGCACCTGGGCGGGCTCCTCGAGATCGACGCTGCACCGGGTGGTGATACGTGACGAGCGCAGAAACGGATTCTCCGGCAGTCCGATCTGCAATGCCTGGAAGCCGAAGATGTCAGCAAGCGTATGATCGAAATACGCCTGTTCGCGCGACTGCAAATAAGCCCCAAGCGGCGTCGCGAACCACGCGGCGAGCGTGCCGGTGGACAGGACGCTTGCCTCTATCGAAGATTCCGCCATGCCGACGATTATCCCCATCCCCGCGTTTGCCGACAACTACATCTGGCTCGTGCGACACGATACCAAGGCCGCGGCCGTCGATCCTGGCGACGCAGCGCCGGTCATCGAGTACCTGGAGCGTGAAGGCATCGAGCTTTGCGCGATCGTCAATACGCACCATCACGGCGACCACGTCGGGGGCAACCGCGGGCTCCTCGCACGCTGGCCGGTGCCCGTTTTCGGGCCCGCCAGCGAACAGATTCCCGGCCGCACGCGTGCGCTGGTCGAGGGCGATACGATCACTCTGCCCGGGATCGGCCTCGAGTTGTCGGTTCTCGACATACCGGGGCACACCTCCGGGCACATTGCGTGCTTCGGAAAGGATATCGCGTTCTGCGGCGACACCTTGTTCGCGGCCGGATGCGGACGGCTGTTCGAGGGGACACCCGCGCAGATGATTGCGTCGCTCGACAAGCTCGCCGCGCTGTCGCCCGTCACACGCATCTATTGCGGGCACGAATATACCGTATCCAACCTTCGCTTCGCGCTCACTGTCGAACCGCAAAGTGCCGCGTTGCACGCGCGTCTGGAGCGCGATCAGGCGAAACGCAACCGCGGTCAACCGACGCTACCGTCGACTATCGGCGAGGAACGGGCGACCAATCCGTTTTTGCGTACTTCCGATGCCGCCGTTCGCGCCGCTGCGATTCGCCACGCCGGGCGCGATCTGCCCGATCGTGTTGCGGTGTTCGCAGAGCTTCGCGCGTGGAAGAACGCATCCTGACCATGCTTGACGCGAGGCGCCGGGGACCCCTAACATCCCGGCACGTCGTCCTTCATCAAGGCGTATTTGACACTTGCTCAGACATCCCGGTTTGCCGCCACGATTTTGACGCTTGCGTTAGCTGCCTGTGCGAGCGTTCCAGCGACTCCTCCCGCGCCTTTGCCGGCGCCGCCATCGGCTCCAGCACCTGAGCTAGAACCCGCACCTCTTCCGCCGCCCGTTGTCACCCTTCCGCCAGAGGATGAGTTGCCGGACATGCGCGCGACCGGAGGCGATCCGGATTCCGTCACCAACGCTACGCTCCAATTGCGCTCGGAGTACGGCGATCTCTGGGAGCGAATCCGGCGCGGATTCATCCTGGACGATCTCGATACGCCGGAGGTCAAACTGGCGGAAGATTGGTACGCGGCGCGTCCCGATTACATGGCGCGCATGGTCGAACGCAGCCGCCGCTACCTGTACTACATCGTCACCGAGGTCGAAAAGCGCGGCATGCCGCTCGAAGCCGCGCTGCTGCCGATGATCGAGAGCGCGTACAACCCGATGGCGTATTCAACCAGCCGCGCCTCCGGAATCTGGCAGTTCATTCCATCGACCGGCAAGTCGTACGGCATGAAGCAGACATGGTGG
>JADGRP010000332.1 GCA_017880805.1 Burkholderiales bacterium | reverse complement strand
TGCCGAGTTCCTCGTGCATTCGGAAATGGACGGTCTCACGCAGCAGCTGCGATACGTTGCTGGTTGAATCGTCCCGATCCCCGAAGTGCAGCGCGCCAGCAATGCAAGAATTGACGCAGGCAGGTGTTACTTCCGCATCGACACCAGGCACGAGGCCGTTTGACTTCGCAGCATCGAGGCGGTCGCTGCAAAACGTGCACTTGGTTGATACTGCGATGCGATGCGCATCGAACCCTTGGCGCTCCGCCGCCGTGGGTTGCTCACCATACGCAAATTCCGCGCGATGCACGATGAAACGCTGCTGGTATGGACACGCAACCGCGCAGTATGCGCAGCCGATACACAAGTCATAATTCAGTGCGACGACACCATCGTCACGCTGATACGTCGCCTGGCTCGGACACACCTTCATGCAAGGAGGATCCGCGCAGTGCATGCAGCTCACGGGTACAAACGTGCGATGGACGTCGGGAAACTCTCCGCTCTCGATGTCGAGTACGCGGCGCCACTGCACGCCCGGCGGAGTTCCGTTCGCGAGTTTGCAGGCGGCGGTACACGTCTGGCATCCCACGCAGCGCCGCAGATCGATGAGCATGACGTAGCGGGTCACGGTGCGCCTCTCGTCCCCGCACTGAGATGGTTCATGACCCTACATCGCTCTGAGCTTTTCGGCTTTGGCAGCCACCTTTGCGCGCAGCCGATTGACATCCACGATGACTCGGCTGTGTTCGCCGGCAGCAATCTCCTCAACGCCGTCGCGGGCGGAAATAGCGAAGGTCACCGTGCGGCCATCGACTCGCATGACCTTCACGTCCATTTGGACACTCATGCCGAGCAACGTCGCACCGGAGTGCGTCAGATTGACGGCGGTGCCCACGGAATCTTCGTTCGCCTCGCAAAAGCGCCCGAGCAACGTACGGCACGCAATTTCGAAATCGCGCACCAGCTCCGGCGTGGCGTATACGCGCAGTTGCTCACCGAGGAAATCGATCGTCCGTGCGCGATCGACGGTGATCGTAGAACTCGCGCCGACACCTGAGGTCAGTCCGGTTTTCATTTCAAGCCCTCCGCCGTACCCAGCGGCGCTCGTCGCGCTGCGGGATCAATTACATTTCGCGCGAGCCAATCGCTATAAGTACTTCTCGCGCCTCCCAGAGCCTAGCGGCCGCACGCCGCGCGACACCGAATGGTTCCTCGGGGCAGATCCCCACGCACCCTTCGCACTGCAAGTGATCGGCCGCCTCGTTGTGAATCGATCCCGATAGCGCGTCCGCCTTGAGAATCCTTGTCAGCGGTATCGCTGACGCGACTCATTTGCATCTTGCCAAGAGACCCTTCTCATATTATCGTACCACAATACCGATTTGCCAAGATGAGCGTGGACTTTGAAGAGACCCGCAGCGAGCAAGCGAACGAAACGCGGATCCGTGGCAGCCTCACGTCAGCCGGTTCGGCACCCTGGGCGTATCCGGCGCTCCGGTGGTTCCAGGGGCAGCCAACCCGTGCGGGTCCCGACCGCCTCCACCGCTGAGTCCGCGGCCTCGCGTGCTCTGTCCGTGGCTTTTGCCACACGGCCCGTTCGCGCGACGGATCTGCAGCAAATCGTCGCCCTCGATGCGCAGATTACCGGTCTTGGCAAGGCGGACTACTGGAAGCAACTCATCGACAACGCCGGCACGTTGCGCCAATCGGCGCAGTTCTTCCTCGTCGCCGAGCGGACCCACGACCCGAGTGCACTACTGCTCGGATTCATTCAGGGTGAAATACGCGCCTGGGAGTTCGGTTCAGCTCCGTGCGGCTGGGTCTACTCGCTGTCCGTGCGCCCCGATGCCCGACTTGGCGGCTTGGGTCAGGCCCTCCTTGAAGCCCTCGCTGCCGAGTTTAAACGAGCAGGCGTTACGAAGATGCGTACGATGGTTCTGCGTGGCAATCGCCTGGTCATGCTGTTTTTCCGCGCCGCCGGGATGATGGCTGGTCCGTACATTGAGCTCGAGAAGGAACTCGACTGATGCAGCCCGCACCCTTCGGCTACCCAACCGAGTCGACCCAAACGCGAGATCTCACACAATGAAACTGCAGATTTCCAGTCAGCTGGCAATCTTTGCGGTGCTCGAGCTGATCGCGCACCCCGATCGTCCGGTGACCGTCGGAGAAATCGGCTCCAAATACGGTGTTTCGAATCATCATCTTGCAAAGGTGATGCACGTGCTTGGCCGTGCGGGGCTGGTGACTTCCACCCGCGGCGCCGGCGGCGGCTATCAATTCTGTGGTAATGCGCGTCGCACGACGCTCCTCGACCTGATTGATTTGTTTGAACGCATGGGTCCGGCGCCCCCACATAGCGGCGAGCCGGACGCCGGCACGAGTCAGGGCCGGGCGCTGCTTCAGGTCCTGCGCGAGATCGACGATATCGCGCGATCTACGCTTGGCTCCATCACGCTCGCCACGATGTATAAGCTCGTCGAGCAGCAGGAAGCGCGAGGCGCGCGGCGTGGCGCCGAGCATGCCCCAACGAAGCACCAATGACGACGCGCCATGGCGTGCCGAGACCGCTTTCCGCGCATGCGGCGCGGCCGGAACCGGTTGCTGAAAGCGTACGCCAACCTGTCGGCGCCCGACCGATCCGGGCGGCGGGCGCACGCTCCGCCCTGCTGATCTCGCCAGGATTCACCGCATCCGTGTGCGATAGCCCATGATGAAATGATCAACTGTCTGGGGGCTCCAGGTCCTGCGGCTCTCCTCGAGCGAGAAATTCTGCGACGAGGGCATCGTCGCGGTGACCAAGGCGCTGCTGCAGGCGGGATCCGGTTGCGTCGGGGGACATAGCAGTGCCTTGACTACTGTGCCGAGAGTTCCGCAAGCAGAAACCCTCCGATGTGCAATACACCGCAACAATCCGCCCCGGGCGCTGCCGTGTCCGATCGCAGCCCCGGCAGCCGCGCGGTCAATACGCCACGAACGGCCCGGTCCCTGCAGCCGTGTTCTGGCCCTCAATCGCAACATACACGCGGCGACCGTAGAAAAATGGCAGTCCCCAGTCAAAGCTGTTCGACTGCAGCGCGATGCCTCCAAGATTTTGAAACGCCGTGAACGTCGGTTGATTCTGCAGCAGCGCGGCGGCGTTGGCGATGCTGAACGACACGCTGTTTGAGACACCCGTTGCGCTCGTCTGAACCGCCCGCAGATTCTGGACGCTCGTTGGGCAGTAAAATCCGATTGCGACGGCGGACGTGCACAGGGGGAGCGACGCATCGGGAAAGTACAGCGCATTGGATCCTGAATCCATGATGCTGGCCGGCAATGTCTGCGCCCCGTACGCGGTGGTGAACGTGCCGGCGGTCGCATCCAGCGCGATCAGCGTTGCGGCAGCCAGTACGTTGTTACTTTGTGTGCCAATACCAAAGATCAGCGCACCGCGATCGCCCACTGCGCCTGCCGGGTCGACCGACAATAGCTGCAGAATTAC
>JADGRP010000331.1 GCA_017880805.1 Burkholderiales bacterium | reverse complement strand
CCTGACGACCTTAGCCCGCCGGCCCCACCCCTTCCCATCCCGAACAGGACCGTGAAACGGCGGCACGCCGATGATAGTGTGGATTACCCATGCGAAAGTAGGTCATCGTCAGGCACCCTACATGCACTACGCCCAGCCCATTCGGCTGGGCGTTCTGCTTTGGGGCATCTCAAAGCACAATGTTGTACCCGCGGCATCATCCGCGGCGCAAGAGGACGACCATGCGATTGCTGCTGCTCAGCAACTCCCAGACCGAAGGCCTGCGCTATCTCGAGCACGCGTCGGAACACATCCGCGACTTCCTGGCGGGTGTTCGGCCGAACGCGGTGTTCATCCCGTACGCGGCGGCCACGAAACCCTACGGCGATTACGTAGCGCAGGTTCAGGGCGCGTTCAGTCCGCTCGGTATCGACGTCGCTGGACTTCATGAATTCCCTGATCCGATTGCCGCGGTAAGAGACGCGTCGATCATCATTGTCGGTGGCGGCAACACGTGGAAGCTGCTGCGCGACGTCCGCGCCGCCGGTCTGTTGCCGGCGATCCGCGATCGCGTGACGGCAGGCGTGCCCTACGTCGGCTGGAGCGCGGGGTCGAACCTCGCCTGCCCGACGCTGATGACGACCAACGACATGCCGATCTGCGACCCGCTCGGATTCGAGGCGCTCGGACTCGTCCCCTTCCAGATCAATCCGCACTACCTGCACGGCAATCCGCCCGGATTCAGGGGCGAGACGCGCGAGGAGCGCATCGCTGAATTCGGCGTGCTGCAACCCAAGGTGTGGGTCGCCGGCCTGCGCGAAGGCACCGGCCTTCGAATCGAAGGGTCGCAGGCGCGGCTTCTGGGAAGCGCAACGTGTCGCGTCTTTCGCGGCGCCCTGCCGCCGCGCGAGCTTGGCGCGGACGACGCTTTCGACTTTCTGCTCGAAGCGTGACGAAGCACCGTCGCGCAAATATTCGGCCGACGCTTGCGGGAGACAAGTCCTGAGCTGCGCTTCGCACCGGCGCGCGAACGCCGGTGCGAAGGTCGCAACTATGCGGGCTGACGCAAGTCGGCGTCGACGAGACCGCGACCTGCGAGCATCGGTCCAACCACCGCGTCGCGACCGCGAAACGCGCGAAACGCCGCGGCCGGCTCGAGCGTGGACCCCGACGAATAGATGTAGCGGTGCAGCCGTTCCGCGACTTCGGAATCGAAGGGGTTGCCTGCCTCGACGAACGCCTCGTAGCCGTCGGAGTCCAGCACTTCGGCCCACATGTAGACGTAGTAACCCGCGGCGTATCCGTCACCCTGGAACAGGTGGCCGAAATGCGGGAGGCGGTGTCGCAGCAGGATCTCGCGCGGCATTCCGATCCGCGCGAGCTCGGTGCGCTCGAATTCGCTGATGTCGACGCCGTCAGCATCGGTTCGCGCGTGCAGCGCCATGTCGACTAGCGCGCTGGCGGTGTACTCGACCGTTTCGAACCCCTGGTTCCAGCGTTGCGCCTGCTGGATCTTGCCGATCAGCTCATCGGTGATGCGCTCGCCTGTGACGCAGTGCAGTGCGTGCCGCTTCAGCACCTCGGGCTCCTGCGCCCAGTGCTCAAAAATCTGCGAGGGCAGCTCGACGAAGTCGCGCAGCACCTGTGTTCCCGACAGGCGCTCGAAGGTCACCTGCGAGAGCAGGCCATGCAGTCCGTGACCGAACTCGTGGAACAGCGTGGCGACGTCATCGACCGAGAGAAGCGTCGGCTGGCCGGGCGCCGCCTTGGCGAAATTGTTGTTGTTGACGATGATGGGAAGGGTCTGGCCGTTGACCTTCGATTGGTAGCGATACGCCGCCATCCACGCGCCGCCGCGCTTGGTGGGACGCGCGAAGTTGTCGGACAGGAAGATGCCGACGACCTTGTCGTCGCGACCGCGCACTTCGAACACGCGCACGTCCTCGTGATACGTCGGCAGATCCGGCCGTTCGACGAAACGGATGCCGAACAGCCGGTGTGCGGTGTCGAATGCGGCGTTCAGCATGCGGTCGAGCGTGAAATACGGCTTTAATGCCGCGGCGTCGAAGCCGTAGTGCGCCTTGCGCACCTTTTCGGCATAGAAACGCCAGTCCCAGGGCTCGATTGGATGCGTCGCGCCGTGCGCGAGCGCGGTTGCGCGGAGCGCATCGCATTCGGTTGCGGCGCGCGCCTTCGCAGGTTCCCAAACCTGCGCCAGCAGCGCCGACACGGCGGCCGGCGTGCCGGCCATCCGGTCGACGAGCGCGTAGTCGGCAAAGTTGGAGTAGCCGTGCAGCCGCGCAAGCTCGTTGCGCAGCGAGAGGATCTCGCGCGCGACGGGCCGATTGTCATGCTCGCCGTCGTTCTCGCCGCGGCGCGTCCACGCCTTGAAAGCCTGCTCGCGCAGGTCGCGGCGCTCGGAGAACGTCAGGAACGGCGCGATCAGCGAACGCGACAGCGTGATCAGGGCTCCGCCCGTCTCGCCGCGCTGCTTCGCCGCCGCGTACGCCGCCGCACGGAGGTCTTCCGGCAGACCTGCGAGATCGCGCTCATCCTTCAACACGAGCCGGTAGCTCGCCTCGTCGGCGAGGACGTTCTGCGCGAAGCGCGTCGACAGCGTGGCAAGGCGCTCGACGATCTCGGCGCGCCGTGCCTTGGCGGCTGCGGGAAGGCGCGCTCCCGCGCGTTCGAAATCGAAGTGGATTCGTTGCAGCAGCCGCATCTCCTCGGCAGAGAGTCCGAGTTCGTTGCGGCGCTGCCACAGCGCGTCGATCCGGGCGAACAGCGCCGCGTCGAGGTGGATCGCGCTGTGGTGCGCGGCGAGACGCGGCGACATCTCGCGCTCGACGGCCTGAAGCGCGGGCGACGTCTCGGACGCCGTGAGGTTGTAGAAGACCTTCTCGATCCGTGCAAGCGTCGCTCCGCTGCGATCGTACGCAACAAGGGTGTTGGCGAACGTGGGCGCCAGCGCCGACGCGGCGATCGCGGCGATTTCCGCGCGATGCAGGTGCAGCGCCTCGTCGAACGCGGGGACGAAATGCTCCGCGCGAATCGCGGAAAACGGCGGGAGACCGAAAGGTGCGGTCCACGCTTGCAGAAGTGGATTGTCGGTGAGCGATGTCATGGGAAAGAATTGAAGATGTCGCCAGAAGGGTCTTTTGCCGGGTGAGGCCGGGCAGACAAGGGCGCTATCGTACCGCAGGTTCCCGAGAGGCGGCACGCCCGCGCCATCGCCAATTCCCCGTTGCGCTTCTGCTTGTGCGCGTGCGCCGCGAGCGAAATTTCTGCAACACATTCCGCGCGCAACTTGCCCGCCTTGCGACCGG
>JADGRP010000007.1 GCA_017880805.1 Burkholderiales bacterium | reverse complement strand
GTGACGGCAGCCACAACGACGCGCCCGCATACGTCGGCGCGACGTCGTTCATGGGCTCTTTCTGGCGTGTTCTCGGGGAGCGCGCCATGGTTGTGGAAATGACGCTGGTGCCGGCGCTGCCGGCGCATGCGCGGCATCGGCGCGAACTATCGCGCGAGGCCGAACACGCTATCCGTGTGGCTTTAGGCCTGAGCGGCCAGGCACCTGGAACAAGCGGCGATCGTCGACCCTGAGGGCGGTCAGCGTTCCGCCCCACAGGCAGCCGGAGTCGAGCATCAGCACATTGGGCGAGAGCATCAGATCGATCGTCGACCAATGTCCGCACAGGATCGTGACGAAGGCGGATTTGCGCTCGGGGTGCGAAAACCACGGCACATAGCCTTCGGGCGTGTGCCCGACGCCACGCTTCTCGGAGAGTTCCATGGTGTCGTCAGTGGCGCAGAATCGCAGCCGCGTACACGCGTTGACGATGACGCGAAGCCGGTCGTGGCCGGTCAGCGCGGGGTCCCAGCGCACGGGCTGATCACCGTACAGATGGCGCAGAAAATCGTCGTGTTCTGGCGAGGCGAGCATGGCTTCGACCTCTCCCGACAACATTTCCGCCGTCGCCGGCGTCCACGAGGGAAGCAGGCCAGCATGAACGAGCAGTAAATCGCCGTTGCGCACGACCAGCGGACGTGTTCGCAGCCAGGCGAGCAGCTCATCGCGGTCGGGCGCGTCCAGAATCCCGCCGAGCGTGTCCTGCCGATGCGCGGTCCGATGTCCTGCCGCCACGGTCAGCAAATGAAAGTCGTGATTGCCGAGCACGGTCACGGCAGCAGGCCCGAGACCCTTGACCGTGCGCAGCACGGCGAGCGAGTCAGGCCCGCGGTTGACGAGGTCTCCCACCAGCCAGAGCAAATCGTGCGCCGGATCGAATGCGATCACGTCGAGCAGTTGCTGGAACTCGGCGTGGCATCCCTGGATGTCGCCGACGACGTAGTGGCTCATGGCCGATGGTGAACTTGGCGCGCTGTCAAGCGGCACGCATGGTTAGAATCTGTGTCATTCTAGCGTGGCCGCCGCAAGCCCATGAAATTCGCGCTCAACGAACCGCAACGCGCCGCGGTGCGATACCTCGACGGTCCCTTGCTGGTGCTTGCGGGCGCAGGCAGCGGCAAGACGCGCGTCATCACTGCCAAGATCGCACATTTGATTGAGCGCGGGTTCGATCCTGCGCGCATCGCGGCGATCACTTTCACCAACAAGGCCGCGCGCGAAATGCGCGAGCGCACGCTGCGACTCCTGCCGAAGCGGGATGGCGGCGGCGCGCCGATCATCTGCACTTTCCACTCCCTCGGCCTCAGGATTCTGCGCACCGAGGCCGCGGCGCTTGGACTGACACCCCGCTTCTCGATTCTCGATCCGGGCGATATCGAGGCCATTGTCTCGGAGCTGCTGGCCACAAGTGACCGGGCGCGCGCACGCGCCGCGCAGTGGCGCATCAGCGCCTGGAAAAATTCGCTCGTTGCTCCCTCCGAAGCGCTCGCCACGGCGTCGGGCAATGCCGACATCGCGGCGGCGGACGCCTACCGACGTTACGACGAAACGCTGCGCGCCTACCAGGCGGTGGATTTCGATGATCTGATCGCGATGCCGCTTGCCGCGCTCGAACGTGACGCCGCTGCCGCCGAACGATGGCGTGACAGGCTCTCCTATCTGCTGATCGATGAATATCAGGACACCAACCCTGCCCAGTATCGGCTATTGAAAGTGCTGGCAGGGACGCGCGCGGCATTTACCGCGGTGGGCGACGACGATCAGGCAATCTACGGCTGGCGCGGCGCGACGATCGAGAACCTGGAGCAGTTGCCACGCGATTTCGAATCGCTCAGGGTCATCAAGCTCGAGCAGAACTATCGCTCCGACGTGCGCATCCTGCGCTCGGCAAACGCGCTGATCGCCAACAATGCCAAGCTTTACGAGAAAAGATTGTGGAGCGAGCGCGGCCTGGGCGACATGATTCGCGTCGTGCCCATGGCCGACGACGAAGCCGAAGCCGAAGGCGTCGCACGCCGGCTGCTCGCGCAGAAGTTCGAGCAGCGGGGCAGCTTCTCGGACTTCGCCGTCCTGTACCGCGGCAACCACCAGGCGCGCGCGTTCGAGCGCGCGCTGTCGGCGCAAAGCGTGCCCTACGTCATCAGCGGCGGCCAGTCGTGGTTCGAGCGCACCGAGATCAAGGATCTGGTAGCGTACCTGCGGCTGATCGCCAACGACGACGACGATCCGGCGTTTGTCCGTGCCGTGACGACACCCCGGCGCGGCATCGGCGCGCAGACGCTGGACAAGCTCGGCGCCGCTTCCAAGGTACACGGCGGCAGTCTGTTCGCGGCAATCTACGGCGATGCGCTCGCGGCCGATCTCGCGCCACGGCAGCACGGCGCGCTGGTCGAATTCGGCGCATTGATCAACGGATTGCGCCATCGCGCGGAGCGCGAGAGCGCGGGTACCTTGCTGCACGATCTGGTCTCAGCCATCGGGTATGAGAACTATCTGTTCGATGCTTTCGACAAGGGCCAGGCGCAGACACGTGCGGACAGCGTGCGCGATTTCGTCCGCTGGCTTTCGACCAAGGGCGAGGCCGACGGGAAGAATCTGCTCGAGCTGACGCAGATGATCGCGCTGATCACCATGCTCGAAGGTCAGGAGGGCAGCGCGCCGGATGCGGTCCGTTTGTCGACCCTGCATGCGGCCAAGGGCCTAGAATTTCCACACGTATTCATGGTCGGCGTCGAGGAAGGCATACTGCCGCATCGCGAGTCGGTTGCCTCCGGCAGCGTCGACGAAGAGCGCCGCCTGATGTACGTCGGCATGACGCGCGCCCAGCAAAGCCTGCAATTGTCGTGGTGCCGGCGACGTAAACGCGCGGGCCAGTGGCACGATGCCGAGGCGTCACGTTTTATCGGCGAGCTGACGCAGGAGGATCTGCGTCATGACGACGTTCCCGCCGGTCCGGAACAGGCCGCGCGGGAAAAAGAAGCCGGGAACGCGCGCTTGAAGAGTCTGCGCGCGATGCTGGCTCGCTGACGTTCGGCCCGTTATTTTTTCAGGGTGAGAATCCAGCTCACCAAGGCCTGGATGTCGCTGTCGGTGACCCACGAGTTGGGCGGCATCGGGACCTGGCCCCAAACGCCGGTACCACCCGCCTTGACCTTTTGCGTCAGCCTGGCCAACGCTCCCGCATCGCCTTTGTACTTTGCGGCGACGTCCTGATACGCGGGGCCGACGATCTTCTTGTCCACGGCATGGCACGCGCCACAGCCGTCCTTTTGCATCAGGGCTTGTGCCGCGGGCAGATCGAGAGGGCCGACAGCTTTCGCAGTTGCGCTCGGCGCCGCTGTCGCGGCGGCAGGTGTCACGCCGGCGGCGCTTGCCGTGGCAGCGGCCGGCACTGCCGTCGCGGCGGGCGACGTCGCCGGCGCAGGGGCGGTCGCTGCAGGGGGCTCCTTGAAATTCGCGCCCGACAGGTTGGCCATGTAAACCACCGCGCGCTGCACTTCGACATCGGCGAGATCAGGGTTGCCGCCCTTGGGAGGCATGACCTTGCCGGCTTCCTGAACCCCGTTTATAGCGTGCTGCACCAGCATCTCGTAGCCCTTTTTGATCGAGGGAGCCCATGCTGCCTTGTCGCCGACCTTGGGCGCGCCCGCGATTCCTGGCTCGTGACAGGTCTTGCACAGCGATTGAAAGACCTGCTCGCCGGTAAGATTGCCTTTCGGGCCGCTCGCGTCCGCCATCGTGACCTCGCCAAAAGGCTTGATGCGCGACAGGAGTTGACTGTCGGCTTCCGCGCTTCCAGGCGGCTTGATCCCGGTGACGAGTTGCGAGAGCAACGCGATCAAGGCGATCGGTATCGCGAACGCGAGCACGACGACGATGACCAGCTGTTTGGGCGTCTTGATAAAGCTGGAATGGTCGTCGCTCATCACGAATTCCGGAGGCGAGGCCCAAAGGGCCGTTTCGCGAAGCGCGCATTATAGCCCGGGCACATTGGCACCGGAAAGGAACGCTGTCGTCGAATGGACTGCGCCGCAAGCGGTGCGTAAAATGCAAGGCAGGCGCCCGTAGCTCAGTTGGATAGAGTGTTGGTTTCCGAAGCCAAAGGTCACAGGTTCGACTCCTGTCGGGCGCGCCCCCCGATTTTCAAAAGCAGATCAGTGCTCGAGCGCGGGCATTCGATGGACGCCGACCGTTTGCCGGCAGCGGTCAATCGTAAGAGCGCGTGTAGTAGATGCCGAATCCGTTCACCAATCCTGCTTCCGCGCGCAGCGTCACCGTTCGCGACAGCGCGTACTCGATCCGCAGCGAGTTGTTGGCCAGCGACAGGCCCTGCTCGTAGATCAAGGAGAGCTTATCGGTCAGTCGCTTGCTGACCGCGACGACTTGGGCCGCAGTGGTACCGGGTCGTGCCGTGGCGGCGCTTCGAAAGCTGATATCGTCGACGCCGAAGGTGCGCGCGACACGCTGCCCGATCTGCTCGCCTCCGGACCCGGCAAGCGCCGCGAACGCCGCTTGCAGCGCGACGGAATCCGCGCCGGTGGCGCTGGCCAGGCCGTGACCGAGAACCAGCCAGGCAAGCTTTTCGTTATCCGGCACCGGCGGCCTCGATGTCAGCCGCACCAGCGGCACTTGTACGGTCCCGGTGACCTCTACCCCGGCCTCCACCGCCTGGTTCTTGCGCAAGGCGAGAACGTCGACTCCGGGATTGTCGAGTGGACCGTTGAAATACAGCTTGCCGCGTTCGATCGCAAGCCGCTGCCCGAATGCGGTATACGTCCCGCGCACTGCGTTGATCGTTCCGTCGGCTACGAGCTCGCGGTTACCCGTCGTCTTGACGTGCAGCTTGCCGGCGAGTCCGCTGTTGAATCCCTGACCGACAAAGGTCAGCTCGTCGCCGAAGTCGAGCTCGATGTCGACCGCGAACGGGACCCGCTGTGACGTGGCATCCGTCTGTCTGCGCTCGCGCCCGCGGATCACGACGTCGTCGCCCAGCGCGTCCGGCCGGGTCGGCGGGAGCTCGAAGTAGCCTCGCTCGGCCTTGATCGCACCGGCAAGCGTGACGATTTTGTTCTTGAGGGCGAGCGTGCCCGTACCCGACAGGACGAGCTGAGTATCGGGACGATTGAACAGCGCGAACTTTTCCGCGCTCCAGGTGATGGTTCCGGCGGCGGCGCTCGAGCTCACCACGGCGGGCATCGTTCCGCTGGCGAGGAATCGGCCGTCGCCGGCCGTAAACGATAGTTCGCTGACGGTCACATCGTCGTCGCTCAAACGCGCGCGAAGGCGGCCGTCCTTCAAGTAGACACCGTATTGCGGAGCTTCGATCTTGAGCGCATCGGCGTCGACGTTGCCGGAGAGCTGGACGCGTTCCAGCGTGCCATGTCCGGTGACGTCGAGCTTCAGCCTGCCGTCGACCACTGCGTTAGTGCGCGTGAGCGTCTGCAGCGAACGCAGGGACGCGCTGTCGATATGCGCCTTGAGTGAAAGCGGCGCGCTGCTGTCGAAGCGGCCCGCGCTTTGTGGCGACGCGCCCAGGTCCACATCCAGATCCGCGTCTCCGAGCCGCGATCGAGCGGTGAGCGTTGCATGCACCCGATCATCGGTGCCGACCGCGACGAGATCGAGCCGCGTGAGCCCGAGAACGAGTTCGGGCGCGTCAATCGGCGCCAGGTCGCCTTCGTCGCGCGACACTGACAAGGTGCCCGTCAAGCGTGGTGCGGCCGCGAAGGCCCAGCGGCCCGAAAGTGTGAGTGTCGAGGCAACCCTTGCATCGGCGGCCAAAAACGCAAGCAAGGGTGCCGCGGGCAGGCGGCTGAAATCGCCGCGGCTCGACCACCGGCCTTCTTCCCACCGGAGCTCTTCGATCGCGAATCTGCCCCCTTCGAGGGTGCCAAGCGCGCCTGCCAGGTGCACGCGGGTGACGCCCGCCTCAAGCGTCGCCGGTTGCGCCAGCGAGAGTCGATATGCGCCGCGGCTGTCGAGCGCGACAATTTTTCCCGACCAGCTTCCACTCGCCGCGTCGCCGGACCAGCCTCCGGAAAGCCGCGCGCTGATGTCGACCGCGGCGCCGGCACTGGTTGCGTCTGCGGTGGCGCCCGCGGCGAGCGTCACCGTCGCGTCGTGTCTGCCGACCGTGCCCGCGACGTCGGCCGTTGCGCTGCGAACGACCAGCGCGTCGGCGCGCGCATGACTGACCGCCGCTCGCAGCTTGAGCGGGCGATCGGCCGAAGTGCTGGTTGCCGCGGGGCCTATGTCAGCGTCTGCGCTCAGTGTGGCGGCGCTGAAGCGCGTGCCGAAGCGCAGCGACTCGCCGCTCGCGGAAAACTGGACGGCAGGCCGTGTCCATGCACCGGCGACGTGTCCCGTCGCGTGGAGGCGGCCGCCGAGTCGCGAGTCGATCGCCGCGAAGTCGCGTGCATCGAGTGTGAACGCGAGCGCGTCCCCGGCCCGCCCGAAGCTGCCGGCGAGTTTCAGCCGGTTGCCTCCGGCGGCAATATCGACGTCCGCATCGTGAATGCGCTCGCTTTCCAGGATCAGTACGCCTGCGCCGGTAAGAGGAAGCCTGCGTAAGCGGCTGCCGTCGGCGATCTTGAGCTTCAGTGCCGCCACCCAGGTCGGCTTGAGTTCGCCGTGAGCGTCGATCGTTCCGGAAATGGATGCCTGCGGAAAGTTGCCGAACGCGGCGGGGTCGAGCGTGCTTGCTCTCGCGCTGGCGCTGAACGCTTGAGTGCCGCTCGTCGCCAGCGTAGCCGAGCCCTCCAGGCTGCCGCCGTGAGCCTCGGCGCGAAACCTGCGAACGTCGATAATGCCGCGACGAACCGCAGCATCGAACGCAAGCGCGACCGCCGCCTGCTTGAGCTCGCCTGAGACCGTGCCTTCGGCTGGATCGGTGCCGAGACGCACCTGACCTTTGATGACGCCGGCGAGTTTCGTTGCGTTGAGGCTGGACGCGATGCTCTTGAGATCGAGCTCGCGAACGGTCAGGTTCCAGCGCGCTTCGCCGGCGCCGACGCGGGCGCTTCCGGCGACGCGACCGGCGCTGCCGAGCGTAGCCTCGAGCGCTTCCAGGCTCGCCGTGCCCGCGGCGAATTCGAACGATGAAGTCAGCGCCAGGATCGGCAATCGATTGCTGTCCACCGGTCCGGGCTCGGCGTTGCGGGCCGCGAACTTGCCCTGGACGTGTCCACGTTCGCTGCTTGCGCCCTCGGCCGTCATCGCGATGGCTGTCCTGGGAATTCTCGAATCGAATTGCGCGAGGTCGACGTCTGTGGCCGATACCGCGAAGCTTCGCAACCAGCGCTCGTCGAAGGGTGAAATGCGTGCCGTGCCGCCGGCGTGCGCGCCGACGACGGACACGTCGCCAGTGAAGACGAGCGTCGTGAGGTCGCCCGCGATCGCGAGGGTCGCCCTGGCGCGCCTGAGCGCGTCGGATGCCTGGAAGTTCATGCTCCCGGCCGTGACAAAGGGAGGCGCCGCGTCGATCGCGATGTTGCCGCTTACGTCTCCACTATCGCTGTGGAACGCGAGCTGATCCAGTGCGTGACGCTTGTCACCGCCTGCATAACGGAAAGCCAGGCTTGCGAAACGCCAGCGATTGTCGCCGCTTGCCACGGACAGTCGTTCGATGGACGCGCGCCGCAGGTCGATCGACCATGGCAGGGCCAGTGATGGGGGCGGCGCATTGACGCCATCACCTGGCTTGATTTCCAGCGTGACCTGCGAGGCGCTCAAGGAATCGATCACCACGTTGCGCGAAAAAAGCGAGCGCGGCGACCACGTGAATTCAACGTTTTCGGCGACGAATCCCAGATCCTTGTCGGTATAGGTCAGCCGGGCAATGCGTGTGGTGCCGGCAAGCGAACCGGCAGTTCCCTCGAGCTTCAACTTTCCTCCGGTGCGCGAGCGGGCCTCTTCGACGACCCATCGCAATCCGGACTCGCTCGACAGGAACCATGCCGCGCCGCCGATCAGCACGCCGGTCAGCAGTGCGAGCGCTGCCAGCCCGACAATGATCACGACCATGCCGCGGCGCGCAATCATCAGAACGCGAGTCCTACCGACAAGTGGACGCGTACGGTTTTTGTCGCCTCGCCGTAGGCCAGGTCGAGACGAAAGGGCCCGATTGGAGTCCGCAGCCTGCCTCCCACGCCATAGCCGTATACAGGCTTGAGATCGCGTACGCGGTCCGCCGCATTGCCGGCGTCGACAAATGCCGCGAGCCCCCACGACGCGCCTATCCAGCGTACGACTTCAGCGCTTGCAAGAGCGTAGTAGCGCCCGCCGATGGTGGCGTCACCGACACGCGGGCCGAGGCTCTGAAAGGCATAACCGCGTACCGACGTGTCGCCGCCGGTGCGGAACAGCAGCGGCGCCGGGATGCCGTCCGACGTCGATGCAATCACGGCGCCGGCGTCCGCGCGCAGCGCGATTTGAGTCTTGGTGTCGATTGGAATCCATCCCGCGAGCTGCGCGATGCCGCGTCCGAAGGCACGCGTGGAAACGGCCGGTGGGCCGCCGCCCAGTTGCGCGCTGAAGGCATAGCCCTGCGTCGGCGCCATCAAATCGTCGACGCGGCGCCACGCGTGTCCCACCTCGGCGTACAACGCGTGCGAATGGTCCAGCACGACTTGGGCCGGCTCCTGCTGCGAGACATAGTAGAACGTCGAATAGGTCGTCTGGTCGCGCGCATCGGACGTACGTCGCGTCCACCCGAAGGCAAAATCCTTGGTGGTGAGACCCGAGATATCGGTGTGATCGAGCTTGGCAATGAATGAATCGGTGTACGCGGGTGTCCGCGGAGCCAGCGTGAACTTCACGGTCGCATCCTGTTGCTTCGAGTCGACCCGCAGATCGCTTCGAAACTGCAGGCCGTGGCCGTCAATGTTAACGTTGTCGAAACTCAGTTGTGCGAGATAGAGCACATCGGTCGCGAAGCCGATACCGCCGCTGAATTTCTTGGCCGGCGCTTCGAGGAGCGTGACCAAGACCTGCGCGCTGTCGGCGTGTTCCGGGTCCGGCGCGAGCGTGGCCTGCGCGCTGGCGAAGTAACCGGTTGCGTTCAGGCGGCGCACAAATTCGTTGAGGGCCTCGATGCTGTACCAGTCGCCCGCCGCAAACGTCGCCAAGTTGCGAACGGTCGTGTCGGCATATTTCTCGAGCCCCGATATCTCGAGCGCGCCGAAACGAAACGGCGGTCCGCTATCGATGGTCACTCGAAGGCGCGCGGCGTGAGTTTCAGGGTCGACGTCGGCTTCGCTTCCGGTAAGCTTGGCCGCTGCATAGCGGCCGGCGGCGAGCGCTTGCACGGCGGCTGTTTTCGCCGCGGCCCAGTCGGCTTGTCTGAAGATGGCGCCCTGGGGCAACAACCACTTGGCTTGCATTGCCGCAATCGCGTCGGCGCCGCCGGCCGCCTCGATCACCGCGCCGGTCGCCTCAACCGACACCTCCACGACGAGTGTCGGCTCACCGGGCTCGACGCGGATGCGCACCGTCGGTGGCGTTGTGCTGTCGTCGAGCGCGCCGCTCACTATCGCCGCGAAGTAGCCTTGCGCTTCTGCGGCAGCGCGGGTTTGCGCCTTGGCCTCGGTGATCAGAAGCTCGAGCAGCTCCGGATTGAGTCCGGCGTAATCTTGCCATCGCACCAGATCGAGACTGCGTTCCACCGCCCCTTTGACCGACGAAGGCGCGTCGATTTCGACGTGATAACGCGTCGTTTCGCCGGTGTCGGCGAGCGCGGGCAGTGCGGCGCAGAAGATCAACGATGCGAGCGCGAACCGGGCAAGAGGCGCCAGCATGCCTTGAACGATGGAGGGAACCGCGGCGTTGCGCGAAAGACGCGGTGAGACCACTACTTGCGGCAAATCTGTCGGCGCCCGCGCCGCATTGTTCTGCCGCATGTCAGGAATCCGTGTTCTGAGCGCTGGAAAAGACCGTGCGCGATCGGCATTGGAGTCTTCAATGTTGCCAAGTCCATATTGAACGCTTTAGGGTTTGATTCACTGGTCGGGCGCGTATCCCCGTTCCCGGTGCCGCGGGCCGGTTGTCTCGCGACGGTTTACGCCATCTCGGGATACTTTGGATTTCGCGGTCCGGCAGCGCCGTGTTTCTGCGCTACTCGGCCCAGGCGAATGATATACCGCGCTAGGGTCAGCGCTGACTCGTTGGAGCAAATGGCCCGGTCAAGGTTCCATCGTGGGCGATCGCGAGATATCGTACACCCTGTGAATCGAGGAATGCTTCTCCGGTTGCTTCGAGCAACATTGCGATCGTCGAGCAACTTCCCGCGACAACGCAAAGCGGGGCCACGACGCTTACCGATTGCCAGTGCCGGACGGGCCATCCGGTGCGCGCATTGAGGAGATGACAATACCGAACCTCGTCGATCTCGAAAAAACGTTCGTAATCGCCGCTGGTTGCAAGTGCGCCACTGACGAGCTCGACGGTGGTTATAACTTCGCCTGACCGTCGTGGATGGCGAATTCCGACGCGCCACGGCGCGCCATCTTGTTGCGGCCCGGCGACACGAACATCGCCTCCGAGATTGACAAGAACATGGTCGAGACCGTGCTCGAGGCAAAGGGTCGCCATCCGATCCGCGGCGTATTCCTTGCAGACGCCGCCGAAGTCGATTTCCATCCCGGTGCGCGGCAGACGGACTGCCTGCTCGTTCCACTCCACATCACCCCACCCGATCGCCGAAACGGCGGCCTCCAGCTCGGCGTCGGTGGGCAGCCGAGGAGGCGTCCGTCGAAAATCCCATGCGCGGCGCAATGCGCCGGAGGTGATGTCGAACAAAGCCCCGCTCAGCAGGTAGCATTGATCGGCGTAGCGCAGCAGCGCCGCCGTCTCCTGGTCGATGGGAACTTCGGCGTTTCCGGCTGCGCGATTGATCCGCGTAACGACGCTGTCGTCGCGAAAGCGCGAGTATTTCGCTTCGATGCGCAGCGCGTCTGCGATGGCGGCGTCGGCGCCGCGGCGCGCGTCCGTCTCGGCGTCGGCCCAGATCTGCAGCTCATTGACCGAAGCCATTGCGGAAAAACCGAAATGGAACAGAGGCATCGTCGGCCTCATTCTGCCTTGTTCCCGTGCTCGGGCAAATCAGAATGTTTTGCTGACCCCCGTCTGGATCCATCGTGCCGAGAAAGACTCGAGCCCAGGGCTGCCATTCTCTCCGAAATGCCAATCCGATCGCTGGCGGTAGAAATCCAGCTTGAAGTCGAAGCTCCAGCCATCGGGCAGTCGTTTCACGATCGACAATCCGGATGTCAATGCGCCGAACGCCGACAGGCGCGTATCCGCGCTATAGGGCTGTCGGAGGACAAAACCGTGCGGGAACGGCGGGTCGAAATAAAAATCTGCAGCGCTCTGGGTGTAATAGCGAAGATTCGGCACCACGCTCCAGCCGTCGGGCAACGGTTGATTCCAGGCGAATTCAGCGGTGTGCGAACTGCTGCCAAACGAGTCATGCAGGTAGCGGTATGAAAGATTGACAGTCGCGTCGAGCCAGAAAAGGTGCTGATTGTAGCGAGTGAGCCACGCAAGTATCCGACGGTGATCGGGTCGAACGTCGATTTCTTTGTACGGGTCCGAGTAATAGCCGTGCCCGGGCGAATAAGTAATGGTCGACTGCACGATCGCATCGGGCGACAGCGCTTGGGTGATGCCCACGAGGAGATCCAGCGTGTGCCGTTCTTTGCCTTCGGCAACGCCGTTCGTGCTGTTGATGCGATCGCTCGCACCTCCTACGCCAAAAGCGAATGTGCGGTTGCCATCGTCGCTCGAGACGCGCACATCGAGCGATAGCGCGCGCGACAAGTAGTCGCGTTCCGAAGACACCGCGGCGCCGACGCCGACGGCGACGTGGTTGAAATATTTCGTCAGCTTCGCGTCCCCGGCGGTTCGATAGTCGGTCACTCCGAGTCCCGACGCTCCGGACAGGGTGTTGTGATAAAGAGGCGATGCTCCGGAAATGCTGTCGTAGACGATCGAGCCCTCGGCTTGGAGAGAATCAGACAGGGGCTTGCGCGCGTAGAGAGACGGTGTTCGCACGCGCATGCGATCGGCGCCCGGTTGCCAGTCACGGTAGTCAAGATATTTCAGCGCGATCAGCCCTTCGTCGGGAGCCAGTTGCGCGAGCGCGGCGGCGGGCAAAATGCCGGGGAGGGCCAATGCTGCCGCCAATAATGCCCCGGCCGAAGTGTTTTTTTTCGACGCAGCGGCCGAAGTTGGGACCTTTGGAACCGATTCAGTTGCAGCCACAGCCGCCACCGCCTACGCCGTTGCCACCTGCCGCCGACTCTTTGCTCTCGTAGATGTGTTGCGTCAGCTTCGCGTCCAGCGGGTCGGCGCCGAACTGCATTTCGGGCCGGGCGAGGTGGTCTTTTTCCCACGGTTGGGGCGGTTGCAACGTCGCGCAGCCTGTAAGAGCGAGCGTCAGCGCAAGCGACATTGTCAGCAGGTGTCTACTCATGCGATCGCTTCCGCAGATCAGCGACTCGAAAGAAGGGAGCGTATCTGATCCTCGATCGCGCCCTTTCGATCATCGTGGAACCCTTGTTCGACGTCGACAACGGTCCCGCGCGCGTCGATCAGATAGGAACTTGGCATGCCTTTGACCGAATACGCCTGCGGCGTTGCACCTCGGTCGTCGTAGACCACGGCGAAGCGTGCAACGTTGGTCTTGAGGAATTGCTCTGCGTCGGCACGGCGCCGATCGACGTTAACGCCGATAATGGTTAGGCCTCGGTCCCCGTAGCGCTGCTGCATCTCATTCATCCAGGGAAACGATCGCCGGCACGGACCGCACCACGAAGCCCAAAAATCGACGTATACGACTTGGCCGCGCAGGCTGGTGAGCGCTATCGTTTCGCCGTGGACGGTCGTGAGTGAAAACGGCGGCGCCGGCTCGCCGACCCCTGTCGCGCCCGCAACTCCCGCGACCAGAACAAGCGCCAGCATTCCCGCAACTTTTGCAGCAGCAAGCCGATTGTGCACGAAGTTATTCCCGCAACTGGTACAGCGGTAAACCGGTTTTGTAAGACGTTATTCCCGCGGCAGTCGGCGCAAGAGGCGCGGGAACGTCATTGGGCTTCGACGAAGGGCGGCGCCCGCTTGTGACGGACGCGCGCGGAAGATCGATGCGCGGTGCGCGCATCGGACCATGTCGGCGGCCGCCGCATGCCGCACGCATCAAGGCGAGGATCGGGCCCGCAACGGGTCCCAGCGGCGATGTACGCGGGAACGGCGTCGCCTTCAGCTCATGAAGCCAAGGTCGGACGTCGGAAACGTGGCGAGATTGGGAAACACCGCGCCCAAATCTGTGGAGCCAACGCCGAACCAGTGTGCAAGTGTCGCTCCATACTGATCCACCGCGGTGGTCGGAAGCCAGCGGCCTTCGGCTTCGGCATCGCTCGGACCGCCGAGAATGAGTTGCGGATACTGACCGTACATCGAGCCGCCCTTCACCGAGTCGCCGATGATGAAATGGTGATTGCCCCAAGCGTGATCGGTGCCTCCGCCAGACGCCGGCTGAAACGTGCGACCGAAATCCGAAAGTGTAAACGTGGTGACCTGTGCCGATACGCCCAGCGCCACTGTTGCATCGTAGAAAGCTTTCAGCGCCGGCGACAACTCCGCGAACAGATTCTGTTGCCGGTTGATCTGGTCTCCGTGCGTGTCGAAACTTCCCAGCTGTACGAAAAAGATCTGCCGCCGGGCACCGGTCGCGGCACGCGCTTCAATCATCTTCGCGACTTGAAAGAGCTGGTTGGCGGTGCTCGTCTTCTGACTCGCGAAAATTGGGGCCACTGTCGAATTGGTGTTGGTAAGAATCGGATTCACGGTCGCCGACAACTGCAACGCCTGGCTGCCGATGGCATTCGCTCCGGTGACAAATGTATTGGAGGAGCCTTGGGCCAACATTTGCTGAGCAGCGGCGAGCCGAGCGTTGGCCGCAGCGCTGCCTGTGTAGCCGGAAAGCGCGAACGAACCGGTCACCGGAATCGTGAGTGGCACAGTCGTTGTTCCAGTTGTAAAGAGAACGGTGCCGTCGAGCGAGGTCACCACAGGAAAGCCCGTCGATGCATTGAATGACGCGACCTTGTCGGCGAGCCTGCCTCCCCAACCGGTGCCGGCGGCGGTGCTCGAAATCGCGCTCTGCCATTGCGACTGCTGATCCGCGTGCGAATAGAGCGACAAGGGCCGAACGCCAGCGTTGTACTGCGACTGAGTGGTCGGTTGCAACAGCGTTCCGACGTTGGCGAGAATAGCCATCTTCTTCTGGGCGAACAGCGTTTGCAGCTCCGGCAACGCGGAATGCAGGCCGAACGGCATTCCGAGATTGACAGGCTCGATCGGCAGCAGCGAGGCCTGCGCCAGATTGATCCCGGATGACGCGGGGCGCGCCGCGGCGTATTGGCCGTAACCGGCCGCATCGATGGGTATGACCGTATTGTTGCCGTCGTTGCCGCCGAACATGAACACGCAGACCAGCGCCTTGTAATCCGGCGCATTCTGCGCCCCCGCTTCAGCGATGAGGTTAACGAAGTCGAGACGCGAGGCCAGCCCGAAGGCAGACATTGCGCCAACGTTGCGCAGGAAAGCGCGACGACCTGGATTGGCGTTTTTCATGTTCAGCGCTCCACTTGGTATTGAGGCGACGTGACGACCAGATAGAACGTGGTCTTGGCACGCGTCAGAGGATCGGTCGCGGCAATGGCGTTGACCGCGGGCAGTATCGACGCGCGCATCGCCGCTGGCATCGTACCGTGCAGCAGAAGCATATTGAGCTTGTCGAGCAGCGCATTCGGATCCCCGGCAAGCGCCGAAAGCGCGGTCCAGTCGGGCCTGGTTCCGATGGCTCCGGGCAACGTCGGCAGCGGCGCAATCGTTGCGAACGAGAGCGTGTTGCCGAAGTTGTAGCGGTTGATCGCGGTGCTCGAGTTCTGAATCGCAAACTCCGGCGCCAGCGCTGATGTTCCCGGCAGGACGTAAGTAGGTGGGTAGTAGTTGAAGACGGACGCGGGATTGAAGAGGTTCTGCCCGAGCTGAGCGCTTTGCTGTTGGAAGTAAACGCCGTCGCTTGCCGTATTGAGCGCCCGCGCTGCCGCAGCCATGAACAGCGCCGGCTCGCGCAGCTTGCCGTAGCCGGCATCGAGCTTGATCGCGCCGCGCGCTTCCGGATCGGTCAGGATGGCATTGACCACCGCTCTCATGTCGCCGCGCACCCCTTGGCCGTTGTTGTTGAACGCGGCGGCAACGCGACTTACGTACTGCGGCGTCGGATCGCCGGTGACCAGCTTCTGGATGAGCTGCTTGCCGATGAACGGACCAACGTTCGGGTGTGTGAAGATATTGTGGATTGCATCGTTGAGATCCGACTGGATCGATTGTCCCGCGGACAGCGTCACTCCGTTGAGCAAGGTCTTCGCGCTCTTGTCGTGATTCGCATCGACCGGGACCATGTCACCGAGGAAATTCTTCGGATTGTGTGTGCGTGCAGGGACTCCCGGGAGCACAGGGTATGTCCAGCCTGTGAATACGTGCGCGAATCCCTCTATGGTGTCATCCTGGTCATAGGTCGGAATCGGTGCGCCGCCGGCATCGAGAATTCGCGTGCCATCCTGGTTCAGCTCCCAGACCCCGGTCGAGAACAATTGCAAGACCTCTCGCGCATAATTCTCGTTTGGACTGACGCCGTTCGCCGGCTTGTCGTTATTGACCATATTGAGGTAGTCGCCCATCACCGACGAAAGCGTCACCTTGGTCAGAATGTCTTCGTAGTTGCCGAACGCGTTGTCGCGGAAAATCTGTTGGTACGTCGCCATGCCATATGCGAAATTCACGTCCAGGCCGGACGTCACCAGAATCTGCGATAACGCGAACGCGACGCGCTGGCGCAACTGGTCATTCGCGGTGAGCGCGTTGGCGAAGAACGCGTTCTGAAGCAGGAACAGCGAGTAATAATCGCGCGGGCACTGCGGGTCGGGATCGGTCGGGCAGAACGTTGCCTGCTGGCCCGCGGGGACGTACTTCAGGGCCGGGTACTGACTCGCCGGAGCGGCAAGTTGTTCGTTGAGGAAGGCTTGCGTGCCGATGGTCTGCACGTGGGCCAGCGATGTGTCGTTCGGCCCGAACGTAGATTGCTCGAGCAGACGAATCGCATCGGCCTGCACTTGCGCCACCGACAGCGGAGAGCACATGACCAGACCCTCGAGGATCGATGCGGGCGCCATGTGTTCGAACATCGTCAGGTCCGGAAGAAAGCGGTGGTTCGACTGCGAGACGTCGGCGCCTGGATAGAAGCTTCGATAAATCGGCGTCGTCCCGGCCTTGCAGGCGCCGCTTTGCGGAGCATCGATGTAAAAAGCGATTGCCTCGAATGTCCATCCAGGGTTTTGCTTGACCACCGCGCATTCGTTGGCGTCGGCGGTATAGAAATGCGAGTTCGGCCCTATGCCGGGCGTTCCGAAAAAGCGGCACACAGGCACCCCGGTCGCGCTGTCTCCAGGGTTGGCCCACGCGCTCCAGGTCACTCCCGTTCGCGTCCATCCCGGGACGATGACGCCTTGATCAAGCATTGCCGCTTCGTCCGCGTACGCGGTGATGAAGAAATGATTCAGCGATGCGTTGTAGTACTCGATGACGCTGGCGGTCGGTTCGATCGCGGCGGCGCCTTGCACGTAGACCGCTCCTAGCGCGACCGTCGCAAACGCGAGCACACGCGTCTTCCGTGCGAATGGCGGGAATGGCATGGCTTTCCTCCGTGTGTTTTCGCTCTTGCGCGCCACGTTGTGCGGACGCAAGTCGCCCCTGCCCGAATAACGGGGCGGTGTGGGGGTCGTTGACCCCGGTCGTGTAACGTTTTGTGTAATTCGTTTCTCTAGGGCGAAATCACTCAATGTGATGCCGTTGGCATGGGTGTCGTTGAT
>JADGRP010000069.1 GCA_017880805.1 Burkholderiales bacterium | reverse complement strand
GTTGTTGACGCTCGTGCTGTACCCCGTCGCGGCGATACTCGACAGAATGACCAGCACGGTGATGGTCGCCAACAGCTCGATCAGGGTAAAGCCGCGTTGGCGGCCTGGTGCCACTCGAGTCATTGCACTTTTCACGTTTCTCTCCACTTTGTAGATCACAGTCAGTCGTCGGCCACTTATCGAATTCTCTTGCGCCGGGCCGGCGATGACACTCCCTTGCACAGACTTCATTGAGCAAGACGTATGCCGATGGGCACGATATGGGAGGTACGCCAGATGAACGGTCGCGCTCGGCAGATTTGCGTTGCGAGCGTTCGGAAACACCGCGCGGGGACAGATATCTGCCCAGGCCCGGTCATTTGCCGGGCACCGACTTGATGTGACGCAATCCGTCGGCGGAACGAGTTACCGCGCCCGAAAATTGGTCGAGCGCACAATATTGTCATCTACATAATGCCGTGCGTGAGCACCCACATACAGGGCTCGGACACGCCCTACCAGCAGCTTGGTCTGCTAACGATGCCGGGTGTGTTGCACGCGACGCGATGCGATGCGACCGCGCTTGGCGCGATAAGAGCAATGGCCGTGCCACGCGGAAGTGCTGCCGCAATAACTCCAAATCGCATGTCGTCTGCGCGAGAGCAAACGAGCCCGGGGCACAGCGACAGGATCGAACGTTTCTTGCGACGGGGCGACCACACCCTGTCATGGGCGATTCAAGTCATGGTCGTCTTGCCAAGTGACGCACACCGGCGTTTCCTCGCTTCGGCGGGCACCTGGGCGCCGGCGCGCCGGCGATTGTCGCTGCGAGCGATCTCTTCGCTACGTGGCAACGATCGGTCGACGAGCTATGTACACCACCTGACGGACAACAGATCGACTGGGGCGCAATCTGGTGCCGGTGAGGGGCTGCTCTTCTTGCCTCCAGGATCGACGCTGCTGCTCTTTCTTCGTAACGGAAGCGCTCCACGGAACCAAGCGGCGTATCGGCGTTCGTGGTGCGGAGTGGACCCCTTATGGCCCAAAACATACTTCTGATCCAGGACTCCGGGATGCGACGAGGGTCGGCATGAACCCTCCAAGGTCCGGTACACCATCATCGTTCAACCAAAACCGCTGGCGAGTGTTTTTACACAGCCTCGGCCAATTGCAGCCGTTGAATGACGCCGCCCAAATTGCCCCTAAGCAGACATTAGTGGGTCAAGATCGGCACGCATCGAGCGAGGGGGTATCAGCGACCATCCGAAATCGCACAACTTGCAGGCATGAGCAGGTGCCTTCACCGGCGTGGGCATGCTTCCGTCCGCGGCAATCACGCCGCTCGCGCCCATAGCGCTCCCCGCAAGCGCCGCGCCACCCGAAAGGAATTCCCTGCGATCCATGATTACCTCCCGTCGCCCATCGTGCGAATTGCACCGCAAGGGATGTGTCAGGACTAAAAATCCGCCGTCACCCGTTTCGTCTGCAGCGCTTTGGCGTAGGCGTTCCGTGCGCGAAGACGCGGATCCCGCACGATGTCCCAAATTGTGCCCACGACGGCGTTGACTACGCCGGCGACGGGTAGCGCGAGGACGAGTCCGGCCACACCGGCGACGGCACCACCAATGAAGACCATTAGCACGGTGGGGAGAGGATGCATGTGAATGCTGCGGCCGACTGTGAGAGGGATGAAGAAAAAATTATCGAGCGTCCTGTCGAAGACGAACAGCCCGATCACTGCGTAAACGACCCACGGGTCGTTAGGAAATGCCGTCGCCGCCACCAGCATCACCATCACACAGCCCAGGACCGAGCCCACGACGGGCAGCCACGCGAACATAGCAGATGCGACGCCCAGGACCGGCGCGCCCGAGACTCCGATTAGCCAGAGGCCGAACGTGAGAAACAAGGAGTCGATCACAGTAAGCGTCAGCAGTCCCTGAAAGTAGTCGCGTGCCGTCGCATCGACACGATCGAACATGTAGATCGTGCGCTCGAAAAATGCGTTGGGCACGTCCCTGAAGAGGAGTTTCAGGAAGCGCCGGCCGTCGCGCAGGAAGAAGAACGCGAAGAATGGCGCGAGCAGCAACGAGGGCAGCCAGGCCGCGGCACCGCTCAGTGCCTCGCCCAATTGCTTCTGCAGAAATGTGTCGCCGAACTCAGCTGCTTTCCTGCTCATCTCCGCGTGGAAGCCGACCCGTTTCAGAAAGGCAAACTGCGACTCGAGCGTCACAAGCGTTCGGTCGACGAGCACGCGCCCGCCCTCTAGGTAACGGTAAAGCGTCTCTTCCCCTGCGACCGACTGGGCAGCAAGCCAGGGTATCAGCGGAATCATGATGCCGACTGCAAACAGGGTGACCCCTAAGGCGACCAACGCAGCCGCGGTTTCTCGCCGAACGCCGAAGACGACCAAGCGGTGCACGATCGGAAGAAGGATGTAATACAGAATGATCGCGAGCAGAAACGGCACCACCAACCACAGTGCTTTCGTGGCCGCGACCAGAAGCAGCGTGGTGATGCCGATTGTCAAGAGCCAGATCGCTGGCCCTGACGTATGGGAGGCGTCCTTCAAAGCAGTCGCGTCTCTTTTGCAAAGTTAGCTGCCACAAGCTTTTGGCCCAGGTCCCGCGCGAGCTGCAACGCGATCTTGGAGGCGATCGCCCCGTGTATTTCCACCAAGCGCGTGAAATCCGCGCGAGAAAGCGCGGCCAGCACGCAGTCCTCCGCAGCGCGCGCCTGCGCCACGCGTGGCGCGCCATCGAGTAGAGCGAGCTCGCCGAAAAGTGCGCCTGCCGGAATTTCCGCAAGCCAGCCGGTCACCGGCTCTCCTTGCCGGCATATCAATACCCTTCCACTAAGCACGACGTAGAGCGCCTGGCCCTCCTCTCCTTCATCGAAGACGATCTCGCCCTGGAGGTAATGTCTGTCGTGCAGCAGGCCATCGATGACACGCAACTCTCTTTGGTTGAGCGTGGCAAACATGTTAAGCAACCGGATCTGTCCGATCCGTGGAGGTTCCGCGTGCCGCTTGAGGAAACTGAGCATTGTCAGGGCACCATCGTTCGAGTTGTGACCGATGCTAGAAGGCATTATGTCACCGTCACGCACGACGAGGAGCCTCGCCAGGCGCCCACAACCCGTCATCCGATAGCAGGACGGGCGTCTCCTGATAGCGGACACAGGTAGCCAGCCCTTTCACCTGGACAAGACCATGGCCGGTTCTTCAGTGTTGATGACTTCAGAGCGTCAGGCCGGCGGCTCCCCTTGCCCGTTCACGATGATCGTCGCGCCAGGTGCGGACGAAAGCTGCGCGCGATGTGTGAACGTAGGTCACGTCCCAGTACGCGACCCGCCCGGTACCGGTAACGCGCGCCTGCTGCCTTCTGTCTCTTGTTGCGTCGGCATGCAGTCTGACGACTGGCAGCCCTCATCTGGCTCGTCGTTTGGAAAAAGCGCATCATGAAGGCCCAATTTGGCAGCGCTGTTCCACACCGTTCCAAATTGAACTCCGGGGAGAGGCGATTATCCGGAACTAGACGGATTGGATCGGGGCGTCCGTCAAGTACCGGATAATCGCCCTTTACCTTTCGTGGGCAGCCGATTCGCTGGGAATTGAGCAACAGCGCTTGGCATACCGCGATCGGCAAAGCCGCGATTACGGACTTTCGGTTCCATGATTTGCGCCATACCTGGGCGTCATGGCATCGGCAGTCCGGTACCAGCTGCGACGAGCTTAAGGACCTCGGCGGCTGGAAGTCGCGCCTGATGGTCGACCGCTACGCGAAGTTTGGAACGGAGCATTTTACCGTTGCGGCAGCCAGGATCGAACGCGGCCGTGACACGAACGTGATCGAATTGACACGTCTTAGTCACGTTCCAAAAGAAAAAAGGGTCAGCGGTTAAGCTAACCCTTTGATCATTCTTGGTAGGCCGTCGGGGGATCGAACCCCGGACCAACGGATTAAGAGTCCGCTGCTCTACCAGCTGAGCTAACGACCCGCGACTACGCACTTCAGGACCGGCGCATTACCCGCAGACATTCCGGGCGAAGGCGCGAATTATACGCGGCGGCAGCGAATGCGGGCAACCTCAGTTCGGCAGAGTTCCCCTAGGTTCGTTTCACCTCGCGGCTTGTAGACCGGCTTTGCGTACCAGGTACTCGCGCCAGATGAACCAGGAGACGCAAACATCGAGCAACGCGAAGATCAGGAGCGCGATCGAGTGTGTATGGGTATACCGGTAAAGCTGATAGGCGACGAACAGTGCAATGAACCACAGCGCGAGGGGAAAGGCCCAAAGCTTCTCTCGCCACAGCGCGTAGACCAGAAAAATCTTGGCCAGGCCATGACCAACCAGATAAATGCTGGCGAAAAGCTTGGTGTCGAGTGACAAGCTGTCCAGCAGATGCCTCGCCGCTTCGGCGAGCCAATCGTGGGACTCGATCAACTCGTGCGCCACCAGCCATCGGACCCAGGTGTCGAGCGAGTGCAACGGCACGAACAGAATCAGCAAACCGCCCAATGTCTCCAGGATTCCGTCAACGCCCTTGACCAAAATGGCGAGCTCGAACAGCCGGTGCATGCCCTTGCCGTTTTTGGTCTGCATCATGCGCAGGACGAGAATGAGATCTTGGGTTTCCTTGCGCCGCTTACTTCTTGTGTATCCAACGCGGGTGACCTTCGAGAATGGGAATACCTGGCGATGGGCGCTTTATTGCGGCGCGCACATGATTGTCGCGCTCGATCCGTAACCTTCGGCGATGTAGCCCTGACTGATCATCTGCGCCTTGATTTGCGGATCGGTCGTATAGCGGTGATTGGCATCGGCGCGGTTGTTGTAGAGACGAAAGACCGCGACCGTCCCCGATGGGCAGACCCCGGTCGTCGTGTCCGGCAGAGCGATGTAGAACACATCCGGCGCCTCGAACACGAAGGTCGGATACTTAGCCGCGACGAGAGCGCACTCTGACGCGGAGGCGGAATAGAAATGCGAATCCTGAGGCGCGGGCATGTAGAAGCGGCACACCGGGCTCGCCCCCGCCGCCGGCTGCGGATAGGCCTTGAACGTGTGACCGGTGCGCGCCCAACCCGGAAAATGGCCGGAATCCAGAGCGTCGATGTCCGGCGCCAGCGAGCTCATGAAGTAATGATCCATGGCCATGTTGTAGAACTCGATCACGTCGACCGTCGGCGCAGCCGTCGGGGTCGTGGTCGCCACACCGGAAATCTGCATGATCGCCAACGACGCGAGCTGCGGCGAATCGATGACCAGATTCCCGCGACGGATACCCGCCGCCAGCGGCCGGAAATAAAGCGACATATGACACGAATCTCCGGGCGCGATCGCCGCCCCGAGCTGGCATGTGCTGTTGAGTGCGACAAAGTCGTAGACTTCGGGCCCGTTGAGAACCATTGCGCTCAGCGTCAATGCCGCCGGTCCCAGGTTGTGCAGCTCGACGGCAAGCGGCATCGATTGGCTTCCAACAGCCTGAGTCCCGAAATCGGCGCTCGCAGGAACGAATGCCAGCGACGCGCTGCCGCTCTGTCCGTCGACGCCGCGGCCGTAGAACGTGATCAACTGATCGGGCGTGGTAGTGGTGTTGTGCAGCCACAAACCTCCGGACGTCTGTCCGGGTGTCGTCGGCGCGAAGCGGACGCTGACGGTGCATGTCGCGCCGGGTGCAAGCGTCAATCCGGTCGTGCAGGTAGCGCTCACCTGAAATGCCGGACCCGTCGCCGGATGCACACTGACGTCGGTAAATGACCACGGCGCATCGCCGCAATTGGACACCATCGCGTTCGCCGTGGTGCTGCTGCCGACCGCGCGGTTGCCGAACACGAAGGTGTCGTCGCTGGTGCAAATTCTGCCATCCGCGGCAGCGTCCGTGACGGCGCCCCCTGCGAGGAGCAGCAGCGCGAGGCACACTTGGCAACTGACGCGGCAACTCAGGAGACAAATCCGGCGACGAATGATTTCTGCAATGGGGAACATGAGCGGAGCTTGGAGAGGAGGGGAGACAACGGGTTCCGACACAAACCCCGCCGAGTCCGCCGAGGCACTTTGGGCCTGATCGGGCGTCCATCGTCCACTGGTAGGCCGTACTGGACTTGAACCAGTGACCAACGGATTAAAAGTCCGCTGCTCTACCAACTGAGCTAACGGCCCCCTGGGGCGCGGATTATATAGCTAATCAGCCCCGGCTGCGCTAGTTGAGGTCGCGTGTAAGCAAGTTCGGCAGCGACATGAAGTCGATGCCTTCGTCGCGCAATTCCGCCGCTTCCTCGCGCGTCGCCTGACCTCGTATCGAGCGCTTCGGCACTTCCTCGTAGTGAATCTTGCGCGCTTCCTCGGCGAAGCCCGCGCCGACGTTATCGCTGCTCGCGATGAGCTGCCGCAGCGCCTTGAGCGCTTCGCCTTCCGCCTGTATCTGGACCACGGGCGCACTTTCCCGCTCGGCGAGGGGCACCGTCGCGCGGCCCACCTGGACATTCACCGAAGGACGGCGCTCGATCGAGGCGTCGTCGCAAATCGGGCAGCGCACCAGCGTACCTTCGCTCTGGCGCGCGAAATCGTCGGCCGAGGCAAACCAGCCCTCGAATCGGTGTTGATGCGTACAGATCAGATCATAAACAATCATTGCATTGCCTCTTACCCCAACCCGAGACGCCTATCCGGTGCGCCAATACTGGTATTTCAATGCCGCCACGCAGCCCGCCACGATCGACAAAGTGGCAATGACCGATCCTATCGCCAGCGTCGACATGCCGGTCAGTCCCTGTCCAATGGTACAGCCCAGCGCGGTGACGCCTCCAAAACCCATTAACACTCCACCGACGATATGGTTGACGAGATCTTCGACCGACGCAAAGCCTTCCCAGCGGAAGGTTTGCGTCGCCAGCGCCATGGCGCCCGATCCCACCAGCATACCTAATACTCCAGCTATACCGAAAGTTACGATCCTTGTCTGATCGCTCCATAACATAAGGAGCTCCAGGAGAGAGGCAACCGGCGCGACGAACGAAAACGATTCCGGCTTGCCCGAATTGGTGGCCAGGAATGCTTCCTCGAGGGTGCGGGGATCTTCCGCAAGGTGGCCGATATGTCCGGTAACGTACCAACCGCCGACGATCACCGCGCCGATGACCACGCCACCGACGATCATTTCGTGGCTGGCGCGGAAATCGCGGCTGCCGAACGCCCAAAGCGCGAAAATCGCCGCAATCAAGAGTGGCAAACCGATCTTGACCAGGGCGCCACTGCCGATCATTGCCGTCACGATACTGGGCAGGTCCGAGCGAGATGCTCCCAGCGTCGCAATATCGAAACGGAATCCGTCGAGCGCATTGACCCGCCAGACGGCGAACAAGCCCTTCAGTGTCATGTACGCGGAAATTCCGAGCACGATCAGCACGATCAGCGATTTGAGATTGCCGCTCCCGAGCCGGATCAGCGTCTTGCTGCCGCAACCCGACGCGAGCGTCATGCCGAATCCGAACAGCAAGCCGCCGACGATGTGTGACAGCCAGGACACCTTGGCTGCGGTGTAGATCGACTTTGAAAGATCCACCGTTCCCGCGCCTTCGAGCCAAGTCGCGCCAGCGATCGCGACCGCGATCGCCAGAAGCCACATGCGCATGCGCCGCCAGTCGCCGACGAGAACGGCATCGGTGATCGCTCCCATGGTGCAGAAATTGGCGCGGTTGGCGACGGCGCCGAAAACACCTGCAAGCGCGAAGGCAAGCCAGGCAACTTCACCCGACAGATGATTGACGTCCGGCACCGGGCAATTATCGCATGGGCCCCTTATTTCCCTTGCGTAACCCCGGTCGCGCCACCCGGCCGTTAATAGCTTGTGAGCGACGTTCTTGTCGCGATCAAAGGGGCAAACCATGCAAGCAAAGTGGAAATACGGAGTGGCGATCGTTGCGGCGATTGGCACCATGGCCGTGGCCGGCGCCGCGGAAGCGCGCTGGCCGACTGAACGGGTCAGCGTCGACATCATCGATCGCACCGATGGCCGGGTGCTGCCGATCTATACCCATGAGGGCCGCCGCTACGTAGTCGGCAAGCCCGGCAACGAATACGCGATTCGCGTGCGCAACGACGGCGGCGAGCGCACGCTGGCGGTGATGAGCGTCGATGGAGTGAACGTGATCAGCGGCGACACCGCATCACCGGCACAGACGGGTTACGTGCTCAACGCCCACTCGAGTTTCGACATCGCCGGCTGGCGCACGAGTCAGTCGCGCACGGCGGCGTTCTTTTTTACCACGCTGGCCAATTCGTACGCGACGCGGACAGGCCGTCCCGATAATGTCGGCGTCATTGGCGTCGCGGTGTTCCGCGAGCGGCCACGTCCTCCAGTAATGCAGCAGTTCGGAGGCAAGCTCGAAAGGCGCGACCAGCCGCTGCGCGACGAAGCCGATCGGGCGGCATCGCCTTCGTCCCCGGCACCCGAAGCGGCGGGCGCGGGAGCGCTGGCCCAAAGAAAGTCGCAAGTCGGCACCGGGTATGGTCGAAGCGAAACCTCGTACGCGCAGTACACCGACTTCGAGCGCGCAAGCGACACGCCCAGCGAGACGATCGCGATCTACTACGACTCGTACGAGAATCTGCTCGCGCAGGGCGTGCCGGTCGGCACGGCGCCGATCGCCAGGGCGCGGCCCGAGCCGTTTCCCGACGCGGGCCGCTTCGCGCCGCCGCCGCGTTAACACAAGCGTGGCCGACCCGACGCGGCCACGCTTGCCACTGCATGGGCCTGCTCGCATACTGGGCGGGCCATGCCCGCCTCCGCCGCGACCAGCGACGAAGACCTGATGCTCGCTTACGCCGCCGGAGACGCCGCCGCGTTCGATGCTCTTTACGCGCGCCACAAAGGCGGCGTCTACCGTTATCTGCTGCGCCAATGCCGCCAGGGTGTGGCGGTCGACGAACTTTTCCAGGACGTGTGGATGAACCTGATCCGTGCTCGCGCGAGCTACACGCCGACAGCGAAATTCGCGACGTATCTCTATCGCCTCGCGCACAATCGCTTGATCGACCACTACCGCGCGAGTGGCCAGGTGTCGCTTGTCTCCGCCGATGACGAGGCGCAGGAGGATGCGATCGCCGCGATCCCTGCCAGCCGCGGCCTGGAACCGGAGATGCGCGCCGAAAATCGCCAGCTTGGCGAGCGCCTGAAAGGCGCGGTCGCATCGTTGCCGCCGCCGCAGCGCGATGCCTTCCTCTTGCAGCAGGAGGCGGGACTCTCGCTCAATGAGATTGCCGAGTTGACCGGCGTCGGCGTGGAGACGGTCAAGAGCAGGTTGCGTTACGCGGTAAACAAATTGCGCAACGACCTGTCCGATTTGCGTACTGTTGAAAACTGAGTGCAACATGAGCGAGCAATGAGCACGTCATGAGCGAGATCGACCCCGAGCTCAGCGCGACCTGGCGCGCCGCGAGCGCCGAGCAGCCGCCAGCGGTGCTCGACGACGCGATCCGCGCCGCCGCCAGGCGAGAGGTTGGCGCAAAGCCCGGTGGCTTCCGCGCGGCGCCGCGTTGGTGGCCGCTTGCCGCCGCAGCGACCGTGGCGGCTGTCGCCGTAAGCATCGTCCAGATGACGCCGCCCGAACAGGTGACGCCGGCGACGTTCCCGGCGACAATGGATGCCCCGCCGCGCAGCGCCAAGGCTGAAACCGAAAAGCCGATGGCCAACGGAGCGCAACGCGAGACGGCCGCTGCGGCTCTCCCTGAAGTGCCGCGCGACGCGGGCCAAACGACGGCCAAAGAACAGCGCCCAGGTGCGTCCGACGAAAAAAAACGCGACGTGGGTGCCGGCGGCCGATCCGACAGCTTCGTCGCCGCGCCCAATGAACAGTTTCAGACGAAAAAAGCGCTTGCCGTCGATCAGACGTCGCGGCAACGCCTGGAGGAAGCGCCCGAACGCGACCAGGCCTTAAAGCAGAAGACCGAGCTCGCCGCGGCGTCATCCGCTGCGCGCCAGAGTCCTGCCGTCTCGAGTCCGCCCGCCGCGTCAGCGCCGCGCAACGAGCTCCAGCCATTTCCCGCCACTCCGATGCCGGCCGATAGGGTCGCCAGCAACGTGTCCCCACCGATGGCCGCCGCAACACCCGCACCTGGCGCCGCTCCAGCGATCGCCGCGCGCAAGCTCGCCGCGCAGTCTCCGGAGACTGGCGCCTCATTTGGCAACAGCGCTGGCAACATCGCGCGCAACGGCGCCGGCAACGCGGAGCCACCGCCAGCCAAGGACGCCAGTGCGTTGGGAAAAGTCACCGCTGGCGGGGCGGACAAGATCAGCTCTGAACATCGCAAGGATTCGGCGCCGCTTGCGCCGGACGAATGGATCAAGCGCATCCGGCGCTTGATCGCCGAGGGCAAGAACGAAGATGCGGCCCGGGAGCTCACTGCTTTCCGCCGCGAATACAAGGAGCGCTCGGAGTCGCTCCTTCCCAGCGACCTGCGGGCATTCAGGCAGTAACGAGTGTAGTCGCTAGCGCGCGCAAGAGTTTCTTGATCGGGGCCGGCAGCGCCGCACCGGTCGCTTCCGGCAACGGCAGCCACACCCAAGCGCCGCGACCCGAGTCTTCCATCCGCGTGGGCCAGCGCTCGACAGTGCAGGGCAACGGCGTCAGTCGCAGCCGGAAATGCGTAAACGCGTGCTCGATCGGCACCAGGGCCGCGCCCGCCGCGACGTCGGCGCCGAAACGGTCGCGACAGTACGCCGCCACATCTGCATCGCAAGGAACTTCCGGAAGGCTCCAGAGGCCGGCCCAGATGCCTGTCGGAGGCCGCCGCTCGAGCAGAATCTCGTCGCCACGCCCGATCAGCAGCACGGCGACTTCGCGCTGCGGCAGCGGTTTTCGCGGCCGCGGCGCTGGCAGCGCGTCGATGCGATTCGTCCGCCGAGCGACGCAGTCGTCGGCGATGGGACAGCGCGCACAGTCTGGCGTCGAGCGCAGGCACACCATCGCACCGAGATCCATCAGCGCTTGCGTATACGGTTCGATCTCCTCGCGCGGCAGTAAATCATCGGCCCGCGCCCAGAGCGCTCGCTCGACGGCGGGATCGCCGGAGTAGCCTTCAACGCCCTGGTGGCGTGCGAGCACGCGCTTGACGTTGCCATCGAGGATCGCGCCGCGCTCGCCATACGCGAACGCGGCGATCGCGGCGGCGGTCGAGCGGCCGACCCCCGGAAGCGTCTCCAGTGTCGCGGCATCGCGCGGAAACGTGCCGCCATGCTTGCCGACGACCTCTTGCGCGGCGCGATGCAACAGGTGCGCGCGGCGGTAATAGCCCAATCCGCTCCACAACTGCAGCACCGTGTCGATCGAAGCCGCGGCGAGCGATTGAACGTCGGGGAGGGCGCCCAGGAATCGCTGGTAGTACGGCGTCACCGTCGCCACCTGCGTCTGCTGCAGCATGATTTCGGAAATCCAGATGCGATACGCGTCGCGCGTGTTCTGCCACGGCAGATCGCGGCGCCCGGCATGTTCGTGCCAGGCGATCAGCCGCGCCGAAAACGACCTCACGCGTTTCGCTCCAGTGTGCTAGCGGCCCGGCAAACGCTGGCGTGCTTTGCCTGCCGCCTCCGACGTCGGATACTTGGCGACGATTTCCTCGAGCGTCTTTTTCGCGCCGGCGTTATCGCCGAGCTCGATCTGAGCGCTCGCGATGTTGAGCAGCGCGTCGGGCACTTTCTGGCTGTCGGGAAAGGTGCCGAGCAATTGGCGCTGAGTGGCGATAGCGGCGCGAAAATCTTTTTGCGCGTATTGCGCGTTGCCGGCCCAGTACATTGCCGACGGCGCCAGGGGACTTCGCGGATAGGTGCGTGCGAATGTCTGGAAGCTCAACGTCGCGGCGGGATAGTTGCCGCTCTTGAATTGGTCGAGCGCAGCGTCGTACGCACGCTGCTCGACGGCAACGTCTCCGGGA
Source organism: Burkholderiales bacterium (assembly GCA_017880805.1). Taxonomy (GTDB): domain Bacteria; phylum Pseudomonadota; class Gammaproteobacteria; order Burkholderiales; family Casimicrobiaceae; genus PALSA-1003. The sequence goes on along the minus strand of JADGRP010000069.1, from coordinate 27,996 downwards.
CGTCCAGACGTCGGAGGGGAGAAAGCTGGACCCATGCCGGCAACCGGAGGCGTCGCGTCGGTTGCGCCCTGCGTTCCCGGCGCGGCGGGCGCGCCCGGTCCGCCCTCGAGCTTGCGCAGACGACTGTCGAGATCGAGGTAGAGATCGCGCTGCCGCTTTTGCGCCTGCTCCAGCTCGTAGGTCAGTACTTCGTATTGTCCGCGCAGCTTGGCGATGTCGGCCTTGATCTGCTCGACGTCCTTGAACAGATCGACGACCGCCGCGTTTTTCGTCTCCAGCTCGTCCAGGCGCTGCCCAAGAGTGCGCTCGAGCTGGTCGACGTGAACACGCAGCGTGTCGATTCGCTTGCGCGCCTCGTCGTCGTCGAACAGCGCTGCTCGCGCCGGCGGGGTGGCCAGCTGAAGAACGAGCAAGAACGTCAGCGCTGCGGGGGCGGCGAAACGCGCCACGTGCTATTCGCCGCGATAGACAAAATCGTCGCGGCGATTCTCGGTCCACGCGCCTTCGTCGTGGCCGGCATTGCGCGGCTTTTCCTTGCCGAAGCTGACGGTTTCGATCTGCGAATCGGTCGCGCCCATGAGCAACATCATCTTCTTCACCGCGTCCGCGCGCCGCTGCCCGAGGGCGATGTTGTACTCGCGGCTGCCGCGCTCGTCGGTGTTGCCCTGAATCGTCATCTGCCCGGTCTTGTCGCCCTGCAGATAGCGGGCGTGCGCGTCGATCAGCGCCTTGTAGCTGTCGGCGACGGCGTAGCTGTCGAATTCGAAATAGACGCTGCGCTTGGAAAGGATGCTGTTCGGATCGCGCAGTCGATTGCCCTGAGCGCCTGTGGCTGTGCCGGCGACATTGCCTGTCGTGGTACCCGCAGTGTTGGTGCCCGGAGTGGTGGATCCGACGGTACGAGATTCGACCGGCACCCCGGCATCGGTCGTCGGCGTCGTGCCGCAGGCCGCGAGCAGGCTCGCGAACAATGCGCTGATCAATAGCTTATGGATGGATTGTTGCATGCTGACCTCCTGAGATTGGCGAAAGGTGGCGGATCGTGGCAAGGGCGCCTCCGCTCACTTGAGAAGCGGGCCCCACGCGGGCTCGCGAACGTCGCTCGCGGCCGCGGTCAAACGCTGCTTGACACGACCGTCGCTGGAGACTGCGGCCAATATACCACGGCCTCCGGTCTCCGACGCGTAGATGATCAGCTTGCCATTGGGTGCGACGCTCGGCGATTCGTCGAGCGAGCCCTGGGTCAGGACCTGCACCTGCCGCGTCGCGAAGTCCTGCAACGCGATGTTGAATCGCCCGCCATCGCGGCGCACGAACACGAACCCCCTGCCGTCGGGGAGATTCCGAGGCGAAACGTTGTAGCTGCCGTCGTAGGTCATCCGTTCGATCGCGCCGCTGCCGAGCGTCAGCCGGTAAATTTGCGGGCTGCCGCCGCGGTCGGAAGTAAACAGTATCGACCCGCCGTCCGCGGCAAAGTTCGCCTCGGTATCGATTCCAGCGGAGCTCGTGAGCCGTTGCACGCCGCTACCGTCGGCTTTCATCACGTAGAGCTGCGATCCGCCGTCCTTGGTCAGCGTCACCGCCAGACGTGAACTGTCCGGCGACCAGGCCGGAGCGCTGTTGCTGCCGCGAAAATTGGCGACAGCCTGGCGCCCGCCCGTCGACAGGGATTGCACGTACACCACCGGCTTCTTGTTTTCCAATGACACGTAGGCGATGCGCGTGCCGTCCGGCGACCAGACCGGAGAAAGCAGCGGCTCGTTGGAGCTGACGATCGATTGCGGGTTGAAGCCGTCTGCCTCGGCGACAAGCAACTCATAGCGTGGACCCTGCTTGGCGATGTAGGCGATGCGGGTGCTGAATACGCCGACATCGCCGGTCAGTTTTTCGTAAATGACATCCGCAATGCGATGCGCGGTCGCGCGCAGTTGCGCCTGTGCGACAACGAAAGTGAATTCGGCGAGTTCGCCCTGCTTGACCGTATCCAGCAGCGAGAAACGCACCTGGACCCGGCCATCCGGCTGCGGCGTCATGCTGCCCACCACGACCGCGTCCGCGCCGCGCGAGCTCCAATCGCCGTAGCGCACCTCCTCGGCCCGCGACGGGCGCGGAACGACCCCGCCCGCGTCGACGAGCTTGAACAGGCCGCTTCGCGCAAGGTCGGCGCCGATAACGGCGGTCGTGCTCAGCGGGTACGCCGCTTCGCCGGCGAACGCAACGATGGCAATCGGGATCGTGGTCGCGCCACCGCCGACGATTTCGATCGTGAGCTGGGCGCGGGCCACGCCGGCGGTCAGCAAGCAGAGGAATGCGAAAACCCAGGGAACGCGGGAAAAAGAACGGGTCATGAAATTCCAGAGAACGAGCAATCGGAGCGCACTTCGGTCAATTCAGTGGCGCACGCAGGACCCACACGCAATTATAACGAACGCAAATGCGAAATCGGGTCAGCGGCCGATCATGGGGCGAGCGATGGAGCCTTCACTGTTCCTTCGAGGCCTGCGGTATCGCGCAAGGTGTCGAGGACACGGCGGGCATCGTCCCGTGTCGGATACGGTCCTACAAAAACACGAAACAGGCCGTCGATCTGCCGCACCTTGGTTTCGACGGTCACGCCCGCAGTTTGGTTCGCGAGATGGGCGACGAAATTTTGAGCGTTGGCGTTGTTGGCGAAAGCACCCAATTGCACCACATAACCGCCGGCCTCCTGCCCGATGGGAACCGCCGCGGCCGGCGCTGCGTCTACTGCGGCGACCAGTGGCAACGGCGTCACGGCAATCACCGGCGGCGCCGTCGCGGGCACAATGCTTTCGACGTCGACTTCGCCGCTGCCCTTTTGCGCGATCCCGAGGCGATACGCGGCCGCGAATGACAGGTCGATAACGCGGCCCGGATGAAACGGGCCGCGGTCGTTCACGCGCACGACGACGCTCTTCCCGGTGGCAACGTTGGTCACCCGTGCGTACGACGGCAGCGGCAAGGTCGGGTGCGCGGCGGTCATGGCGTACATGTCGTAGGTCTCGCCGGTGGCGGTCTTGCCGTTGTGAAATTTTCGTCCATACCACGAGGCGATGCCGCGCTCCTTGTACGGACGAAGGCTGGTTGCCGGTACATAGTCGCGCCCGAAAACCGCGTAGGGGCGATTGGCGAATCGATTGAGCACCTCCAGCCGTGGCGTTGCATCGGGAATCGACTCGAGATCGGGCGGCGGGGTGTCGCCCGGGCCGTCATCCTTGTAATAGCCGCCGCGCTTGGGAACGTCGCCGGCCGCAGGAAAGGACGGTGTTTCGCGACGCGACGTCGATGAACACGCTGCAAGCAGAATCGCAACGATCGCAACGAGTGGCCACAGCACCTTGCGATCTGCGTGCCGCCGCGCATTTTGACCGTGGGGCGTCGCCGACATATAGTCGTGAATTATACGTTGCGCGGAGCGCGCGCCACCGAGCGCGCGCCGCGCCAGTCGCCGCGCCTTTTGCAGAACCATCAGCCGAAAGCGCAATGCCTGCGCCGGAGATCCCGTGAAGAAAACTGCGCTGTTTTGCGGAGTCGTGGCTGCTGTGGCAACCGCCGCTTTAATCATCGGCCTGCGCACGGCGGGGAAAGCCGATGTTCACGGCTTCCTCGGCCCCGGAACGATGCTGGCGGACGTCAACGTCGCGCTCGAAGTCTTGCTCGTCATTGGCCTCACGTTCGGCATGGGACTTGCGCGCAAGGGACGCATCGAAGCGCATCGGACCAATCAGACGATCTGGGTGGCGGTCAACGCGGCGCTGGTGGCGCTGATCATGATCGGCTCGATCAGGACCTTCAAGCTCGCGCATTGGTCCGACCTCGCCAACGCCGGCAACCAGATCATCGTCGTGCACGCCATGATCGGCACGCTGACGTTTGCCGCGGGACTGTGGCTCGTTTTGCAGATGAACGACATCCTGCCCGAGCGCATGCATCTTCGCGGCTGGAAGACCATGATGCGATGGACGTTGGGCGGTTACTGGGCCGTGGCCGTGCTGGGGATCGCAACCTATCGTGCCTGGTACGTCGAATAGATGCAGCGGGCCCGGTGCGGCACGACACCGACAGACCGACAGCCGCTTCCTACGTTTTGACGAGCTTTCGATTCGCCTGCACGCTCATCAAGATGCCGAGACCGATGAACAGGCTCACCAGCGCAGTACCGCCAAAGGAAATCAGCGGCAGTGGAACACCGACGATCGGAAGCAGCCCGCTGACCATTGCCATGTTGACGAACGCATAACTGAAGAACATGAGCGTGATCGCGCCTGCGGCGAGTCGCGTAAAGAGCGTTGAGGCATTCATCGTGATCACGAATGCGCGGCCGATCAAAAGCAGATACAGCACCAGCAGCAGCGCGCTGCCGATCAGTCCGAACTCCTCGCCAAACACGGCAAAGATGAAATCGGTGTGCCGCTCCGGCAGGAAATCGAGGTGCGTCTGCGTGCCATTGAGCCAGCCTTTGCCGATAACGCCGCCGGAGCCGAGCGCGATCGACGCCTGCGTGCTGTGATATCCGCTGCCCAGAGGGTCGCGCGTCGGATCGAGAAAGGTCAGTATCCGTTCCTGTTGATAATCGTGCAGGTGCGGCCAGATCAGCGGCGCGGCCGCGCCGGCCGCGATCAGGAGGCCGACCATGATCTTCCACGACAGTCCCGCGAGATAGAGCACGTAAAAACCGGACGCGCCGATCATCAGCGCGGTACCCAGATCGGGCTCGCGCTTGATCAGCCAGACCGGCGCGGCGATGAGCACGACCGCGAGGATGAAATCGCGAAAGCGAACGCGCGTCTCGTGCTTCTGAAAATACCAGGCAAGCATCAGCGGCAGTGCGATCTTCATCAACTCGGAAGGCTGAAAGCGCGCAAAGCCGAAATTGAGCCAGCGGCGCGATCCATTGACCACCGTCCCGCCCAACGCCACCGCGATCAGCAGCAGCACGCCCACGACGTAGAGCGGCAAAGCCGCACGCGCCAACTGCTGCGGTGGAATATTCGCCACGACCCACATCAGCAACAATGCGAATCCCAATGACAATACCTGGCTCGACACGCGCGCAATGTTCTGGTCCGATGCGGAGAAGAGCGTGATAAGCCCGATGCCGACGATCGCCAGCGCAGCCGCCATGAGGTAGCGGTCCACTCGGCGCGTCAGCACTTCCCAGATCGTGGCCAGCAGCGCGAAGAATTTCAGCATCGATTAGCGCTCAATCGCTTTCGTCTTCCGGCTCGCGCGGTCCGCCGCCGGGCACCGCGGGAACAGGCGTCTTTTGCCCGAGAAGGTAGTAGTCGAATACAGCACGCGCGATCGGCGCCGCGGCAGCCGCACCGAAGCCGCCGTTCTCGACCAGCACCGCGATCGCGATCTTCGGACTATCGGCGGGAGCGTATGCGATGTACCAGGCATGATCGCGAAGGCGCTCGTCGACGCGGCCGGAGTACTTTTCGCCCTTGAGCGAATAAAGCTGCGCGGTGCCGGTCTTGCCCGCCGAAACGTACTTGGCGCCGACGAATGCCTGCGCACTGGTCCCTTCGCGCGGAACGCCGACGAGCGCGTTCTTGATCACCGCCAGATGCTCCGGGTTGACGTTGAGCGCCCGCGTCGGTTGCGGCGCAATCTGCCGCACGGTGCCGTCCTTGACGTTTTCGACGCTCTTGACCAGATGCGGGGCGAGCGCCACGCCGTCGTTGGCGATGATCGCGATGGCCTCGGCCTGCTGCACCGGCGTGAACGCGTTATAGCCCTGGCCGATGCCCGCCGAAATCGAGTCGCCGAGGTACCATTTGTCGTTGAACCGTTCGCGCTTCCACGCACGCGACGGCAGCACACCGACGAGCTCGCCCTCGATATCGATACCCGTCTTGCGTCCGAAGCTGAACTGCGACAGGAAAGCGTAGGTGTCGTCGATGTCGGTTTCGCCGGCGAGCATGTAGTAATAGGTGTCACAGGAGACGACGATCGACTTGGTCATGTCGACGTAGCCGTGCCCGCCCGGCTTGTCGTCGCGGAATCGATGTGCAGCTCCCGCGATCTGGTAGAAGCCGGGGTCGAAAATCGTTTGCGCCGCGGTACGCTTGCCCGACGTCAGCGCGGCAAGCGCGAGGTACGGCTTGATCGACGAGCCTGGAGGATATGCACCGCGCAGCGGACGATTCAACATCGGCTTGTCGGGCGACTCGTTGAGTAGATCCCAATTTGCCGGGTCGATGCCGTCGACGAAAAGATTGGGATCGAACCCCGGTTTGGAAACGAAGGCGAGCACGTCGCCGGTTGACGGCTCGATCGCGACCAGCGCGCCTCGCCGATCGCCGAACGCCGCTTCGGCGGCCTGCTGCAATCTGATATCCAGCGCCAGCTTGAGATTGTTTCCGGAGATCGGCGGCGTGCGCGACAGCGTGCGAACGGCACGCCCGCCGGCGTCGACCTCGACCTCTTCCCACCCAGTGGTGCCGTGCAGCTCACGCTCGTACGCAAGCTCGACGCCGACTTTGCCGATGTAGTCGGAGCCCTTGTAGTTGGCGGTCTCGTTCCAGGCGTCGATGCGCTCGACGTCCTTATCGTTGATGCGGCTGATGTAGCCGGTCACATGCGAGGCGACCTCTCCAAAAGGATATTGGCGAAAGAGCCGCGCCTTGATGTCGACCCCAGGAAATCGGTAGCGATTCACCGCAAATCGCGCGACTTCCTCGTCGGAGAGCCGCGTTCGCAACGGTAGGCTCTCGAAGTTTTTCGACTCCTCGAGCAGCCGCTTGAAACGCTTGCGGTCCCGCGCCTGAACCTCGACGATCGTCGCCAGCTCGTCGATCGTCTCGTCGAGGTTCTTGACCCGCGACGGCGTGACTTCGAGCGTGTAGGCGGAATAGCTCTGCGCCAGCACGATACCGCTGCGGTCGGTCATCACGCCACGGTTGGGAACGATCGGCACGATGGCAATGCGATTGCTTTCCGCGAGCGTCTGATAATGCCGATGCTGGAACAATTGAAGGTAGACGAAACGGCCGAGAAGACCACCGAATGCCACGATCACTACTGCACCCGCGATCATCAGCCGCCGACGGAAATAATGCAGCTCGAGTTGCGGGTTCCTGAGCTCCGGGCCGTTGATCGTGCCCGGACGGCCACGGTTTGCGAAGAGGCGACGCATCGAAGTCGCCCTATCTTTCCGCCGACCGCCGCGGCCGTTGCGGCCACTGCAGCGCGACCGTAATGAGCGGCCACAGAAGCGCTCCGACCAATGGACCCACCGCGTATGTCCATCGCGGTGCCGGCGCGCCGCCGACAACGCGAATGACCAGTACCAATACCGAGCACGCAAGGAGCAATACTGCAACCTGCGCCGCCTGTTGCCATAGAGGAAATCGCAGTACGCGCCGGCGAAAATACTCGGCAGCGTAGGCGAGCACCGCATACGCCAGCGCATGCTGACCGAAAACGGTCGCGTCGGTGACATCCATCAGCAGGCCCACGCACCATGCGATGCCGACGCTGATCAGCCGCGGCTCCTGGATGCACCAATAGAGAAGCACCAGCGCCAGAAAGTCGGGCTTGAGCAACAGCACCACACCGGAAACCGGCAACGCGTTCACCACCAGCCCGCAAAGCAGCGTGAACAAAACGAACCACGGCTTGGCCGGGCGAAGAATTTCCTCTGGCCGTGCGGCGGCAAAGGGCGAGAGTTGCGCCATCGTGCGATCAGTTCCGTCGTTTTCCGCGGCTCTTTCGAGGCGCATCCGCCTCGGCAGGCTCGTCGGGACGCGCCAACGATACCGCGGCGCGGCTCAGGATCAATACCTGGCCGTCGCGTTCGACGCCGGCGAGCGGTTTGCAGGTTACGCGGGCGAAGACCTGTCCGGTCTCACGCTCGACCGATATTATGAGGGCCACCGCCAGTCCGGCGGGATACGTTCCGTCGATGCCGGAGGTGACGAGCCTGTCGCCGGGCTGGATTTCGGCATTGGTGTTGGGCGAAAGAAAGCGCAGCTCCGGCAAGTGTGCCGTGCCGGCGCCGTACATCACGCTCCGCAAGCCGCTGCGCTCCACCTTGACCGGCACCGCGTGATCCTTGTCGGTAACCAGCGTCACTTCGGCCATGTATGGAAAGACTCGAGTGACCTGGCCGACGACGCCGATCTCGTCGATCACCGCCTGGCCGATTTGCACGCCTGCGACGTCGCCCTTGTCGACCACCAGCTTTTGCGTGAACGGATCCCGCCCGGAATAGAGCACCTCGGCGGCTGTTGCGGCCCCCGGAAAACGCGCCGCCATCTTGAGCAAGGCCCGCAGCTGTGCATTCTCCTGGTTGAGCAAGGCGAATCCCTGCGCCAATGGGGCTTGCGCCAGCAGCTGCTGCCTCACCGCCGCGTTATCGCTGGCCAACGTCCGCTGCGAAGCGAAATACGCGCCGACGTATCCAAGCCCTTCTCCAGGCAACTGCACCGCGCGCTGCACCGGGTACAGCGCCACTGCGACTGCCTGCCTGATGTTTTCGAGGTAGCGGTAGCGCGTATCCGCGAACAGCAGCACCAGCGACAGCAGCCCGAAAAACGCAAGCCGCGTGAGAGGGGATGGACCTCGATGAAAGAACGGTGGTGGCTCGATCGAAATGTGGCGCATGAATCAGGCGAGCGACCGTTCGCGTCGGCAAGCGCGTGGAGCGCCGGCCTTTAATCCGAAGTGAAAATGCCGGACAGCTTTTCCATGTTCTCGAGCGCCCTTCCACAGCCACGCACAACACAGGTCAACGGATCATCGGCGACGATCACCGGCAGGCCGGTCTCTTCCATCAGCAGGCGGTCGACGTCGCGCAGCAGCGCACCACCTCCCGTGAGCACCATGCCACGCTCGGCAATGTCGGCGCCTAGCTCGGGCGGTGTGCGCTCCAGCGCGCTCTTTACCGCTGAGACGATGCTGTTCAGGGGATCGGTCAGCGCCTCGAGGATCTCGTTCGAGGATACGGTGAAGCTGCGCGGAATGCCCTCCGCGAGATTGCGGCCCTTTACTTCCATTTCCTTCACTTCCGAGCCGGGAAACGCGGAGCCGATCGTCTTCTTGATATTTTCCGCGGTGGTCTCGCCGATCAGCATGCCGTAATTGCGCCGTATGTAGTTGACGATCGCCTCGTCGAACTTGTCCCCGCCGACGCGCACGCTGCCCGAGTACACCATGCCGCCGAGCGAGATCACGCCGACTTCGGTGGTGCCGCCGCCGATGTCGACGACCATCGAGCCCGTCGCTTCAGATATCGGCAGGTCGGCGCCGATCGCGGCAGCCATCGGTTCCTCGATCAGATACACCTTCGACGCGCCTGCTCCCAATGCCGATTCGCGGATCGCGCGCCGTTCCACCTGCGTCGAGCCGCATGGCACGCAGATGATGATGCGAGGTGACGGGGAAAATAGCTTGGAGTCGAGCACCTTCTTGATGAACTGCTTCAACATCTGCTCGGTGACGGTGAAGTCGGCGATGACGCCATCCTTCATCGGCCGGATGGCAGTGATGTTGCCCGGCGTGCGACCAAGCATCTGTTTTGCCGCGAGGCCGACTTCCTGAATCACGCGCTTGCCGTTGGGGCCGCCTTCCTGGCGGATCGACACCACCGACGGTTCGTTCAGCACGATGCCTTTGCCGCGCACATAGATCAACGTATTGGCCGTTCCCAGATCGATCGCAAGATCGGTGGAAAAGTAGCCCTTGAACATTTCGAACATGGAAACTTTCGGTTTCGAAGGCCGCCGAGGCGACGGCCCGCACGCTTATGACAAGCGATTATGATACTCTATTCAGCCTTGTTTCTGCACCGTTTCCTCCCGATCATGGCTCTTTCCATCGACGACGTTCAGCGCGCTGCGCACCTGGCACGGATCGAGATCACCGCCGCCGAGGCCGTCGACGTGCGAAGCAAGCTCGAGGGCGTTTTCCAGATGATCGAGCGCATGCGCTCGGTCAATACGACCGGCATCGTGCCGATGTCGCATGCGCACGATGCGATGTTGCCGCTGCGCGAGGACCGCGTGACCGAGAGCGACCAGCATGCGCTGCATCAGCGCAACGCGCCCGCCGTCGAGGGCGGGCTGTATCTGGTCCCGAAAGTCATCGAATGAAAAGTTTCGTGGCGTGAGTTCGCGCCGCGATTCCTCGCGGCTCCGCTGTTTTGCGCGTGTCCCCCATCAATTTTGATTGATCGTCCTTCGTGATTACCGCTTCCGTCGCCGAGCTATCGCGCGCTTTGCTCGCCCGACGCCTTTCCAGCGTTGAGCTTGCGGGCGGACTCCTCGACCGGATCGATGCCGCGAATCGAACGCTGAACGCGTTTCTCACGGTCGATCGTGAAGGAGCGCTGACCCAGGCCAAGGCCGCCGATAAGCGCATCGCCGCGAAAACCGCGTCGCCGCTGACCGGCATCCCGCTCGCGCATAAGGACGTGATCATGACCGCGGGGCTGCGCACGACCTGCGGCTCCCGAATGCTGGAGAACTTCGTCGCGCCCTACAGCGCCTTCGTCGCCGAGAAGTTAGCGGATGCCGGTATGGTGCTGGTCGGCAAGACCAACATGGACGAGTTCGCGATGGGCTCGTCGAACGAGAACTCCTATTTCGGGCCGGTCAAGAATCCATGGAATACCACATGCGTCGCCGGCGGGAGCTCCGGCGGATCGGCCGCGGCCATTGCAGCGCGGCTCGTGCCCGCGGCGACCGGCACTGACACGGGAGGCTCGATCCGGCAGCCTGCCGCGCTGTCCGGCGTCTGCGGGCTGAAACCGACGTACGGCGTCTGCTCTCGCTATGGGCTGATCGCTTTTGCGTCGAGCCTCGACACGCCCGGCGCGTTCGGCCAGACCGCCGAGGACTGTGCGCTGTTGCTCAACGCTATGGCCGGCCACGATGCGCGCGACTCGACAAGCCTGGATCGGCCAGCGGAGGATTACACGCGGCTGCTAAAGGAAAATGCGGCAAATGCAGGCGCAAAACCGCTCGCCGGTCTTCGGATCGGCTTGCCGCGCGAATATTTCGGTGCGGGCACCGAGCCTGACATCGCGAAAGCCATCGAGGCCGCCATCGCCTGTTTGAGAAGCCTCGGCGCAACGACCGTCGACGTGAGCCTCCCCAACGTCGACTATTCGCTGCCGGTGTACTACGTGATCTCGCCAGCGGAAGCGTCGTCCAACCTTGCGCGCTTCGACGGTGTACGTTACGGCCATCGCGCGCCGAAGTACGACGACCTGATGGACATGTACAAGAAGACGCGCGCCGAAGGCTTCGGCGCCGAGGTGAAGCGCCGCATTCTGGTCGGGACCTACGTGCTCTCGCACGGGTATTACGACGCGTACTACCTGAAGGCACAGCAGGTGCGGCGGCTGATCGCCGACGATTTCCAGCGCGCGTATCAGAGCTGCGACGTGATCGTCGGTCCGACCTCGCCGACGACGGCGTTCTGTTTGGGCGACAAGACCGATGACCCGGTAAAGATGTACCTGAACGATATCTTCACTATCGCGTGCAATCTCACCGGCGCGCCCGCCATTTCGATTCCCTGCGGTTTCGATGGAAAAGGGCTGCCGATCGGATTGCAGATCCAGGGCGATGCCTTCGCCGAGGCACAGATTCTGAATGTCGCGCATCGCTATCAACAGGCGACCGACTGGCATCAGCGCGTCCCTGCGAGCTTCGCGCCATGAATGGGAAAGTGAAGTGGGAAATCGTCATCGGGCTCGAGACCCACGCCCAGCTTTCGACCGCATCGAAGATTTTTTCGGGCGCCTCCACTGCCTTCGGGGCGGCGCCGAACAGCCAGGCGTCCGCCGTCGACATCGCGTTGCCCGGCGTCCTGCCGGTGTTGAACAAGGGCGCGGTCGAGCGTGCGATCCGATTCGGCCTGGCCGTTGGCGGCACGATCAACAAGCGCAGCGTATTCGCGCGCAAGAATTACTTCTACCCCGATCTGCCGAAGGGCTACCAAATATCGCAGTACGAGATTCCGGTCGTGCAAGGCGGCTCGATTGCGATCGTTTCGCCCACACGCGGCGCGATCAAAGTCGCACTGACCCGCGCGCATCTCGAAGAGGATGCCGGGAAGTCGCTGCACGAGGGACTTGACTCGCACGGTGCGCTCGGTCGCGGCATGACCGGCATCGACTTGAACCGCGCCGGCACGCCCCTGCTGGAAATCGTCTCCGAGCCGGAGATGCGAAGTGCGGAAGAGGCGGTGGCCTACGCCAAGACGCTTCATTCACTGGTCATGTGGATCGGCATCTGCGACGGCAACATGCAGGAGGGGAGTTTCCGGTGCGATGCCAACGTTTCCGTACGACTGGCCGGCGAGACTCAACTCGGCACGCGGTGCGAAATCAAGAACCTGAACAGCTTTCGCTTCATGCAACAGGCGATCGAGTTCGAAGTCCATCGCCAGATCGAAATCATCGAGGATGGCGGCAAAGTGGTGCAGGAAACGCGGCTCTATGATTCGGACAGGAACGAGACACGCTCGATGCGAAGCAAGGAAGATGCGCAGGACTACCGCTACTTTCCCGATCCGGACTTGCCGCCGCTGGTGATCGGGGAGGCGTGGATCGGACGTGTGAAGGAGTCGCTACCGGAACTGCCGGATGCGAAGCGCGCGCAATATCAACAGCGCTACAACATGTTCCCTGAAGACGCGGCGGCGCTGACCGCTTCTGTCGAGGTGGCCACATACTTTGAGGAGACGCTCTCCGCGCTAAGGATCCGAAGCGACCTTAAGTACATGAGTCAGGGATCGGACGCCGCAAACGCCAAATCTGTCGCGAACTGGGTCATCAACGAAATCGGCGCACTCCTGAATCGCGCCGACACGACGATCGATCGAAGCGCTGTGTCTCCGACACAGCTTGCCGGTTTGCTTGCTCAGCTTTTCAATGACGCGATTAGCAGCCGGAGCGCAAAGGACGTACTTGCCGCTATGTGGGCCGGCGAAGGCGACGCCGACGCGATCATCGCCGCCAAGGGGCTGCGGCAGATCTCCGACAGCGGCGCGATCGAGAAAATTGTCGACGACGTGCTAGCCGCGGATCCCGAGATTGTCGCGGAATACAAAGCAGGCAAGGAAAAGGCATTCAACTCGCTTGTCGGCAAGGCGATGGCCGCGACCAAGGGCAAAGCCAATCCGGCCCAGGTGAACGCAATTCTCAAACGCAAGCTGGTGGGGTAGTTGTACTGAGGATCACCGGAATGTGCGACAGGGTCGGTAAACCTCTCGTCGTCCCCGCGAAAGGGGGGCCCAGTGGCGTCAAAAAGACACTGGATTCCCGCTTTCGCGGGAATGCCGATATTGAGGCGTCGCGCACTTTCGCAAGGCTCAACAGGCGCTCCGCCCAGTCGCGCCACTCCCGCTACGCCATCAGCGCCTTGTACCGTATCCGATGCGGACGCGCACCCTCTTCGCCCAGCCGCTTTTTCTTATCCGCTTCGTACTCCTGATAGTTGCCTTCGAAGAAATTGACCTGCGAATCGCCTTCGAACGCGAGGATGTGCGTGGCGATGCGATCGAGAAACCAGCGATCGTGTGAAATGACTAGAACGCTGCCGGCGAACTCGAGCAACGCGTCTTCGAGGGCGCGCAGCGTCTCGACATCGAGGTCGTTCGACGGCTCGTCCAAGAGCAGGACGTTGCCGCCCTTCAACAGCGTTATCGCCAGATGCAGCCGGCCGCGCTCGCCGCCCGATAGCTGGCCGACATTCTTCTGCTGATCGACGCCCTTGAAATTGAAGCGCCCGAGGTACGCGCGCGAGGGCATCTCGAACTTGCCCACCGTCAGGATATCGAGACCTCCCGAAACCGCTTCCCAAGCGGTCTTGCCGTCGGGCAAGGCTTCGCGCGACTGATCGACGACGGCGAGCCTCGCGGTCGAGCCGATGACGATCTTTCCCTTGTCGGGTTTGTCGGCGCCGGTAATCATCCGGAACAACGTCGACTTGCCCGCCCCGTTCGGCCCGATGACGCCAACGATCGCGCCGGGCGGCACGCTGAAGCTCAAATTATCGATCAGCAGCCGTTCGCCATAGCCTTTGCTGACGCCGTGAAATTCGATCACCTGATTGCCGAGCCGCTCGGCAACGGGAATGAAGATTTCCTGCGTCTCGTTGCGCTTCTGGTGCTCGTGGCTGGAAAGCTCCTCGAAGCGCGCGATCCGCGCCTTGCTTTTTGCCTGCCGGCCCTTGGGGTTGGTGCGCACCCATTCGAGTTCCGTGTGCATCGCCTTGATGCGCGCGGACTCCTGTTTTGCCTCGCTCTGCAGGCGCTGTTCTTTTTGTTCGAGCCATGAGCTGTAGTTGCCTTTCCACGGAATGCCGTGCCCGCGGTCGAGCTCGAGTATCCATTCTGCCGCGTTGTCGAGAAAGTAACGATCGTGCGTCACCGCCATCACCGTTCCGGGAAATCGCAGCAGGAACTGCTCGAGCCATTCGACGCTTTCGGCGTCCAGGTGGTTGGTGTGCTCATCGAGCAGCAGCATGTCGGGTTTGGACAGGAGCAGGCGGCAGAGCGCGACGCGACGCTTTTCGCCGCCGGACAGTGTGCCGATCTTCGCGTCCCACGGCGCCAAACGGAGCGCGTCGGCGGCGATTTCCATTTGCACGTCGGTGTCAGCACCGGCGGCGGCGATAATGGCTTCGTATTTGGCCTGCTCGGACGCCAGCTTGTCGAAGTCGGCGTCAGGTTCCGCGTATGCGGCGTAGATTTCCTCGAGCTTCTGCTTGGCGTCGAATATCTCACCCAGGCCTTCCTCGATCGTCTCGCGCACCGTCTTGTCCGGCGCGAGTTGCGGTTCCTGCGGCAGGTAGCCGATGCGCATATTCGGCATCGGCACCGCTTCGCCTTCGTATTCTTTGTCGTCACCCGACATGATGCGCAAAAGGCTCGACTTGCCGGAGCCGTTCACACCCAGCACGCCGATCTTGGCGCCGGGAAAGAACGACAGCGAGATGTCCTTCAGGATCACCCGCTTGGGCGGCACGATCTTGCCGACCCGGTTCATGGTGTAGACGTATTGCGCCATTTCTTTGCCGGCGAAAAAAAGATAAAGTCGATGATTATCGCATCGCCGCGCGGCATCAATCCGGCGGCGGCTTTGAAAACGACGAGGGCGGCCCGCGGGCCGCCCTCGTCTCACGCAACTGCCAACTGCAGGACGCTATTTGGTTACTGAACTCGTCGTCGCACCTCTGCCCGACGCCGCTGGGGGCGTGTTCGAGGCCGCAGGGACCGGGGGGGTCGGAGCGGTCGGTGGCTTTTGATCGGCCCTGAGTTCGCGCCAGCGCAGCTTGTCGGCTTCATACTTGGTGTTGATCGCGGTTATTTCTGCCCGTCTTTGCGCCAGCACCTTATCCTGGCGCGCAAGCTCTTCGTCCAGCCCCGCCAGCTCGCTATCGAGCGTGGGCGGCACCGGTTTGGCGCCGTACTCGAGCTTGTTCTTCTTCAAATCCTGCTGACGCTTGGTCAGGTCGGCAACATAGGCTTCGGCCGACTTGAGCTGACTTTCGACTGCCAGCAGCGCGCGGATGCGTGCGAAGTCGATCTCTTCTTCGCTCGTATAGGAGTGCACCAGCGCCAAGTCCCGTCGCGCCTTGTCTTCCTGCACCTTGGCGATCACGCGCAGGCGCTCGTCTTCGACTTCCTTGGCTTTGGCCTGCGCTGGCGTCAGCGTCGCATCGATCTTCTTGATCTGCCGACCCTGTTTGTCGAACACCACGCCACCCCGGTTGACGGCGTCCGCCGGCATCTGGTCGCTATAGTGAACGACGCCCTGGTCGTCGGTCCATTTGTACACGCCGGCCGCCGCCGCCGATAGCGCGCCCAAGGCGAGCCATGCCGCAAGACACGCAGCAGCGCTCCATTTGAACTTTAGTTCGTTGATTGTATTCATCGCTCCGGCCCCTTGCCCAGTTCCGGTTGTACTCTTTGATTTGTCACGCTGGCGCGCCGTACTGCTCCCGGTACGCCAGCACAGCCGCCCGATGGCGCGAGAGCTCCGCTTTACGCCCCAGCATTGCCAGCAGGTCGTCGAGCGTCGCGATCGCTATCACGGGTATCGCATACTCCTGTTGCAATTCCTGTACCGCCGACCGCTCTCCTCGTCCGCGCTCCATGCGGTCGAATGCAATCAGCACTGCCGCTGGGGTAGCGCCCTGGGCGCGGATAAGCTCGATCGACTCGCGCTTTGCTCCGCCGTCGGTGATCACGTCGTCGATGATCAGGACCCGGCCCGCAAGCGCTGCTCCAACAATAACCCCGCCTTCGCCATGATCCTTGGCCTCTTTGCGGTTGTAGCTGTACGGCAGATTGTGCCCTTTTTCGGCCAACGCAATAGCCGCGGCTGCGGCCAGCGTTATGCCTTTATACGCTGGGCCGTAGAGTTGATCGCATTGCACGCCCGAGGTCAGGTACGCCCGGGCATAAAAGTCGCCCAGCCGACGCAGACTTTCGCCGTCGTTGAACAGTCCTGCGTTGAAAAAATAGGGAGTTTGCCGCCCCGCCTTGGTCACGAACTCACCGAATCGAAGCACGTCGCGTGCCAATGCAAATTCGAGAAAATCCTGGCGGAAGTCGGTCATGAAGCGGCTTGAATGCGGAATGAGTACGGCGTAACGAAGCAACCAATTATACCGCGCTGGATGCGCTCGAAGCGTGAATGAAACCCGCCGAGGGCGGTGCGAAAAGTGCACGCGATCATGTAGAATCCGCGCTCGCAACTTTCCGCCGGATCTTGGCTGCTCGATGCGTATTGTCACGGTCAACGTCAATGGCATCCGCTCCGCGGAACGCAAGGGTTTCGCGCGCTGGCTTGCGCGCGTCGAGCCTTGGGACGTCGTGTGCCTGCAGGAAATCAAGGCCCACGTCGACGACGTTCCCAGAGCGCTTGCCGCGCCGCGCAAGTCGCATGCGTCGTTTCATACCGCGGCGAAGCGCGGCTATAGCGGCGTGGCGCTGTACTCCAAACGTCCGGCATCGGTGCGGGTCGGCTTCGGCAGCGAGGAATTCGACGCCGAAGGGCGCTACGTCGAGGCTGATTTCGGGCACCTGAGCGTCATCAGCGTCTACTTGCCGTCGGGCTCCAGCTCGCCCGAACGGCAGCTCGCCAAGTTCAGGTTTCTGGCCGAGTTTCTTCCGCACCTCTTGCGTCTTCGCGACGCGGGCCGCGAAGTCATTCTGTGCGGCGACTGGAACATTGCGCATCAGCCCATCGATCTCAAGAACTGGCGCAGCAATCAGAAGAACTCCGGCTTTCTGCCCGAGGAAAGGGCGTGGCTGACGCGCGTATTCGATGAGCTCGGCTTCGTCGACGTATTCCGCCGCATCAACAGAGAGCCCGATCAGTACACCTGGTGGTCGAACCGCGGGCAGGCGTGGGCCAAGAACGTCGGTTGGCGCATCGACTATCAGATCGCGACGCCGGGCATCGCCGCCACGGCGCGGGCCGCGGCGATCTACACCAACCGGCGATTCTCCGATCACGCACCGTTGATCATCGACTACGACTACGACCTGAAGTAACCCTCTTCACGGGTGCACGGCGTCAGCCAGCGCTTCAATCATGCTTCGCCTTTCCAATCTTTCGCTCGCCCGCGGCGTAAAGCTGCTGCTCGACGACGCATCGCTCACGGTGCATCCCGGCCACAAGGTCGGCCTGATCGGCGCCAACGGGAGTGGCAAGACGAGCCTTTTCGCGCTGCTCCGAGGCGAGCTGTCCCAGGACAAAGGCGAGCTTTCGATGCCGCCGGGATGGGTGATCGCGTACGTGGCCCAGGAAGCCGCGCCCGCAGCAACGAGCGCCATTGACTACGTGCTCGACGGTGATCGGGAGTTGCGCGTCATCGAGCGTGCCTTGGCCCTTGCGCAGGCCGACGAAGCTGCGGACCCCCACGCAGGCGGCGAGCATCTCGCCGAATTGCACCATCACTTCGAGATCATCGATGGATACAGCGCACGTGCGCGAGCCGCCGCGCTCCTTTCGGGGCTCGGCTTTCCCGCCGCGCAACACGAAAATCTCGTGTCAACGTTCTCAGGCGGCTGGAGGATGCGTCTCAACCTGGCACAGGCGCTGATGTGCCGCTCCGACCTGTTGCTGCTCGACGAACCGACCAATCACCTCGATCTCGACGCCGTGCTCTGGCTGGAGGATTGGCTCGAGCGCTATCCGGGCACGCTGATGCTCATCACCCACGACCGCGATTTTCTGGACGCGGTCGTCACCGAGATCGTGCACCTCGACCAACGCGGACTTCGTCATTACACGGGCAACTACGCGCAGTTCGAGCGCGAGCGAGCGCAGGCGCTGGCGCTGCAGCAATCGGCGTACGTCAAGCAGCAGCGACAGATCGCTCATCTGCGCTCGTATATCGATCGCTTTCGCGCCAAGGCGACCAAAGCGAAGCAGGCCCAGAGCCGCATTAAGACGCTCGAGCGGATGGAAATGATCGCCGCCGCCCACGTCGACAGCCCGTTTTCATTCGAGCTCAAGGCGCATCCGACCGCCGCGCGGCAATTGCTGAAGCTCGATCATGCGAGCCTCGGCTACGGCGGTACGCCCGTGCTCGAGAACGTCGACTGGGCGATCCTGGCCGGTGAGCGCATTGGCCTCTTGGGCCCGAACGGCGCCGGTAAATCGACGCTGCTGCGTGCGATCGCGGGGGAGCTCACGCCTTCGTCCGGATCCCGGCTTGCCGCCACCGGCTTGCGCATCGGTTATTTTGCGCAGCACCAAGTCGAGCAATTGCGGCTCGCCGAATCGGCGATGTGGCACATGCGGCGCCTGGAGCCGGCGACGCGCGATCAGGAGCTGCGCGATTTTCTCGGCAGTTTCGACTTTCGCGGCGAGCGCGCGACCTCGCCCGTGCGCGATTTCTCCGGCGGCGAGAAGGCGCGTCTGACGCTGGCGCTTCTCGCCCGGCAAAAGCCCAATCTGCTGCTGCTCGACGAGCCGACCAATCACCTCGACATCGATATGCGCGAAGCGCTGACCGAGGCGCTCCAGGATTACACCGGTGCGTTGATCGTCGTCGCGCACGACCGGCACCTTCTGCGCGCGACCGCGGACGAATTGTGGCTCGTCGCTGACGGCACGGTGTCGCTTTTCGATGGCGATCTGGACGACTATCGACGCTGGGTACTGACCGGGCGCACGCAGGACGACGCGCGTGTCGTTCCCGCGGACAGCGCTCCAGCCACCGCAAACCGGCGGACGCAAAAGCGCATGGAGGCCACCGCGCGTCAGCAGGTATATGCGCTACGCAAACCGCTTGCCGACAAGCTGGCCCGAATCGAGAAGGAGATGGAAGCAATCACAGCGGAACGGCAGTCGATCGAGGCGTGGCTCACGACGCCGGATGCTTACGGGGAAGAAGGAAAGGACGCGCTGCGCGACACCATTGCCCGGCAAGGCGACCTCACCTGGCAGCTCGCCCGACTCGAGGCGGAGTGGCTTGAGGTGTCGGAGGCGCTCGAGAAGATTGGCGCGTGACTACTCCTCACGCGTTAGCGTCCGCTATAGCGTCCGCACGTCTCCGCCGCAAGGACGCGCGTTATGAATCGTTGCGAGCTGCGTGACGCCCAAATCGAAAATTCCTCATTCCAGCGAAAGCGGGAATCCACTGGATTTTTACGGATAAAAATGGATCCCCCCGCTTTCGCGGGGATGACGCCAGTTTTGCGGAAGGCGTCACCAATGCCGGTAATGATCAGGCAATGCAACGCTCACCGCGTCAATTCTCGACGCTAATCGGCTCGTTCCACGGCGCAACGCGCGACAACAAAGCCATCCCGGGCAATCCAAGGACAACACACAACAGAAAAAAATCGAACCACCCGGTCTGCTCCACGATCCATCCCGTCGTCGCGTTGATCAAGGTTCGTGGAACCACCGCGAGGCTGGTGAACAACGCGAACTGCGTGGCCGTGTAGCGCGGATCGGTGGCTCGCGCGATAAAAGCAATGAATGCCGCGGTCGCGAGACCGACGCCTAACGCCTCGAAGCCGATCACCACCGCCAACAGCGCCCGGTCGGCACGGTGCGCATGAGCGAGCCAGGCAAAACCCAGAATCGATACCACCTGAACGGCGCCGAAAAGCCACAGCGCCCGGTTGATCCCGATTCGCAGCATCCACAAGCCGCCCAGCAGACCCCCGGCAACGCTCGCCCATAAGCCGGCGTTCTTGGCAATCAATCCGATCTCCGACTTGGAAAATCCCATGTCGAGATAGAACGGAGTCGCCAGCGCGGTGGCCATGCTCGCGCCGAGGTTGTAGAGAAAAATGAACCCGAGCATGAGCAGGGCTTGATGCCAGCCCGCGCGGGTGATGAATTCGTGGAATGGCTCGACCACCGCTTCGGTGAGCGTTCGCGGCGCGTTGCGCGATCGGAGCGGCTCCGAGACGAGCAGCGTGTTGGCGATGCCAGGCAGCATGAACAACGCGGTGATCAGGAATACGCTATGCCACGGGATATGGTCGGCGAGCACCAGCGCCAGCGCACCCGGGACGAGGCTCGACACGCGATACGCCTGAACGTGGATCGAGGTGCCTAAACCGAGCTCGGAGTCCGGCAGGAGCTCGCGCCGGTACGCGTCGAGTACGATGTCCTGGCTCGCGGAAAAAAAAGCCACGACCGCCGCCAGGCCGGCAATCGTCCAGAGGTCGAGCTTCGGCTCGAGCAAACCAAAAAGCGGGATAGAGATCAGCAGCGCGATCTGCGTGACCAACATCCAGCCGCGCCGGCGGCCGAGCATCGGCAGCGCGTATCGGTCGAGCAAGGGCGCCCACAGAAATTTCCAGGTGAACGGCAGTTGCATCAATGCGAACAAGCCGATCGACGTCAAGTCGACCTGTTCGGAACGCAACCACGCCGGCAGAAGATTGATCAGCAGCCAGAGCGGCAGGCCGGAACTGAAGCCGGTGAAGATGCAGATCAGCATCCGCCGGTTGACCAGCGCTTCCCAGAGACGCTTTTTCGGGCGTGTCATCGCCCGCATTGTAACCGTGCACTATCGTGGCGCCGGCCGGACGGTGACCCGCTCATCCGCGGCGGAAGCGATAGATCGCCAATACGCCGAGCAGGTTGGGGAAGATGTTCACGCGCCGCGCGTCGCGCAACACGACGCGTTCGAGCACATGAAAGCCGCGCTCGTCGCAGAACTCATCGAAGTCGGCAACAGTGCAGAGGTGAATATTCGGCGTGTCGTACCATTGATAGGGAAGATTTCCGGACACCGGCATCCGTCCGCGAAGCACCTGCAAGCGGTGCGACCAGTAACCGAAATTGGGAAAGGTCACGATAGCCTCGCGGCCGACGCGCAGCATTTCCATCACGATCTGCTCGGTGTGGCGCATGGCCTGCAGCGTCTGCGACAGGATCACGCTGTCGAACGACTGGTCGTCGAAACCGGCGAGGCCGCTCTCCAGGTCGCTCTGAATGACGTTGATGCCATTGCCGATGGACGCGAGCACTCCTCCATCGTCGATTTCGATGCCGTAGCCCACCACGCCACGCGAATCGCGCAAATAGGCGAGCAGATTGCCGTCGCCGCAGCCCAGATCGAGCACCCGCGCGCTCGGCTGGATCCACCCGGCGATAGTCGAAAAGTCCGCGCGTGTCGAATAGCTCATGGCGCCAAACGATCCAGGAATGCGCGCACGATCGCGTGATACTGCGGCGTGTCGAGCAGAAAAGCGTCGTGTCCGTGCGGCGCGTCGATTTCGGCGTAACAGACGTCCTTGCGATTATCGACCAGCGCCTTGACGATCTCGCGCGAACGCGCCGGCGAAAATCGCCAATCGGTAGTGAATGAAATGACCAGAAATCCGCAAGTTGCCGGCGCAAGCGCGCGTGCGAGATCGCCGCCGGTGGCTGCCGCCGGGTCGAAATAGTCGAGCGCCTTGGTAATCCGCAGGTACGTGTTCGCATCGTAATACTCGGCGAACTTTTCACCCTGGTAACGCAGGTACGACTCGATCTGAAACTCCGGCGCGAACGAGAAATTGAGGCCGTCCCGCAACTGCCGCCCAAATCGCTCCGCCATCTGCTCGTCGGAAATGTAGGTGATGTGGCCGATCATGCGCGCGACACGCAAGCCCCGTACCGGCTTGACGCCGTAATCGTAGAACTTGCCGTCGTGAAACTCCGGATCGGTCATGATCGCGGCTCGCGCCACTTCGTTGAACGCGATGTTCTGGGCCGAGAGGTTCGGCGCGGCGGCAATGACCAGAGCGCGCGCGATCCGCTGCGGAAAGCGTATGGCCCAAGCCAGCGCCTGCATGCCGCCGAGACTGCCGCCCATCACCGCCGCGAGGCGCTGGACGCCAAGGCGGTCGGCGAGCCTCGCTTGAGCGTCGACCCAATCCTCCACCGTAACGATAGGAAAATCCGAGCCCCATGGTCTTCCGGTCGCCAGATTGATCGACGCGGGACCGGTCGAGCCGAAGCAACTGCCGAGATTGTTGACGCCGATCACGAAAAAGCGATCGGTGTCGATCGCCTTGCCGGGTCCTACCATGTTGTCCCACCAGCCTTCGCTTTCGGATTCGCCCTCATAGGTGCCGGCGACATGGTGCGAAGCGTTCAGCGCGTGGCAGATCAGGATTGCGTTCGAGCGCTCGGCGTTGAGCGAGCCATAGGTCTCGTAGACGAGTTCGAACCCGGGCAGCGAGGCGCCCGATTGCAGCGCGAGCGATTCGGTGAACGTCGCGCGCTGCGGCGTGACAATGCCTACCGAAGTGCTTAGTGGAGTCACGGGGCTCAAAGTCCGATAACGTTTACTTGCAAGGCACCGGCGCTGAAAGACAAAAACCCGACCAGCTTGCGCTAATCGGGTCGGATGAACCTCGCCGCTTTAGCCGAATTTATAACGCGCCCGCAAGCTGATCCTCAAATCGGCGCGACTGTCACGGTACGACGCATCCTGGGCGTTGTCAATCGTTGAGTCTGTCGAGCAGCTCCGCGACCCTCTCTGGATCGTCGCTCCGTCGCATGCGGTTGACCATCGGCCGCAATGCGGCGGCGTCGCTGCCGAGCACACGCTGCTTGACCTCGAGCAGATGGGCCGGATGCATCGAAAAGTGGCGCAAGCCCATGCCCAGCAGCATGCGCGTGAGCCGGAGATCGCCCGCCATTTCGCCGCAGACGGCAATCGGAACATTGGCCTTGTTGGCCGTGTCGATGGCCATGGCGATCAGTCTCAGCACCGCCGGATGCAAGGGATCGTAAAGATGCGACACGGCTTCGTCGGCGCGATCGACGGCCAGCGTGTATTGGATCAGATCGTTGGTGCCGATCGACAGAAAGTCGAGTCGCCGGATGAAGGTGCCGATGCCGAGCACCGCCGCCGGTATCTCGATCATCCCGCCAACCTTGATGCCGGCGTCGAACGGTACGCCCTGCTCGCGCAAGCTGTCCTTGGCGCGCGCGATCATGACCAGGGTCTGGTCGATCTCCGCGGCGGACACCAGCATCGGTACCAGGATATTGATATTGCCGTATTGCGATGCGCGCAAGATCGCCCGGAGTTGGGTAATAAACAGTTTCGGCTCGGCCAGACAGAACCGGATAGCGCGCAAGCCGAGCGCAGGGTTCGGCGCGACGCGGGAAAGCCCGTCGAGTCCTTCCTTGTGTTTATCGGCGCCAAGATCGAAAGTGCGCACCGTCACCGGCCTGCCGTCCATCCCGGCCGCGACCTGACGGTAGGCCTCGAACTGCTCGTCCTCCGAGGGCAGCCCCTGGCGATTGAGAAACAGGAACTCGCTTCGAAACAATCCGACGCCGGTGGCGCCGTTCTCCAGCGCTTGCGTGAGATCGTCCGGGAGCTCGATGTTCGCGAACAATTCGATTTCCAGCCCGTCGAGCGTCGTCGGCCGCGTCGTCTTCAGCCGCTTGAGTTTCTTGCGCTCGATCTCGAACTCGCCCTGCTTGAGTCTGTATTCGGCAAGCACCGATCGGTCGGGATTGACGATGACGACGTTCTTGGCCCCGTCGACGATCAAGAGCTCGTTCTCGCGTATCAGCGCGCGCGCATTGTGGGTCGCGACGACGGCCGGCACGTTGAGACTGCGGGCGACGATCGCGGTATGCGAGGTGACGCCTCCGAGATCGGTCAGAAACGCGGCGAAATGGTGAGTCTTGAACTGGATGACATCCGCCGGAGACAGATCGTGTGCCACGAGTATGGTCTGTTCCTCGGCGCTCGACGCGCGCAGGGCTCCGGGCTTGCCCAACAACACCTTGAGTACCCGCTCGACCACCTGAACCACATCGGCCTTGCGTTCGCGCAAGTACGGGTCCTCGATCGTATCGAATTGCTCGACCAGGACCGCCATCTGCTGGGTGAGGGCCCACTCCGCGTTGCAGTGCAACTCGGCGATCATCCGCTTGGGCGTCTCGGAAATCGTCGGGTCGGTGAGGATCATCCAGTGCACGTCAAGGAATGCACCGAACTCCGCCGGAGCGTCACCCGAAGTCATGGCGCCATGCAGGCCCTCGAGTTCCTTTTGCACCGCATGAATCGCCTGCGTCAGGCGCGCGATTTCCGCCGGCACCTGCTCGGGGCGGATGGCGTAGTGAGCAACTTCGAGCGTGGCGTGCGAAACGAGCTGCGCGCGCCCGATGGCGATCCCGCCCGTCACGCCGATGCCGTGTAGGATAAAGCTCATGGGCGTGCGAAGGGTTTGATTTCGGGGGACATTGCGCTCGCTAAGACCATGGGGCTGATGCAACCAGCGTTTGATCGGCGGCCGTTTCGCTTGCCTGCGCTTGCGTGTGCTGCAGTGAAGCTGGAAGGAGCTTCAGCGACCGAACGCGGCAGACACTCGTTCATTGATCCCCGTTTCCTTGCATTGGTTCCCGACGCGTGCGTCACGTCAGTAACAAAGATCGCGCCGCGCCATTGTATTACTTGGTATTACGGAAATGCGTGTCGACTCCTTCACATTCCCGTCATCCCCGCGAAGGCGGGAATCCATTTTGCGACCGTCAAGAGCCCATGGGTTCCCGCTCAGTTACCAAAGTGAGCGGGAATGACGAACTCAAGAATTCGCGCGTTACGCACCTTCCTAGTGCCGGGCAACTCACTGCCCCTCACCAAAACAATCCCCGATCAACACAATAATCGCGTCCATCGCTTCCGCTTCGTCCGGACCATCAGTTTCGAGCGTGATGCGACTGCCCATGCCCGCGGCAAGCATCATCACGCCCATGATGCTCTTGGCGTTGACTTTGCGGCCGCTGCGCGCCAGCGACACGTCGCATTGATACTTGGCGGCGAGTTGCGTCAGCTTGGCCGACGCACGCGCGTGCAGGCCAAGCTTATTGACGATTTCAATCTCTCGATGTTGCATAGACCGAGTCCGTCCCGACGTGGAGTACGCCGTCGCATCCTCCGCTGATGGCCTTTTTGATCATGGTGTCCATGCCTCTGCTGCGGTAGGTAAACGCTCGCACCAGCATCGGCAGATTGACGCCGGCAACGCCCTCGATGCGGCCGGGCTGCAGCAGTTTTGTCGCAAGATTGCACGGCGTCGCACCATAGATGTCGGAGAAGATTAGGACACCGTCGCCGGTGTCGAGCGACTTGATGAGCGCGCGCGCTTGCGGCAGCAGGTCGAGCGGGTCATCGGTGGCACGAACGGCAAGC
Source organism: Burkholderiales bacterium (assembly GCA_017880805.1). Taxonomy (GTDB): domain Bacteria; phylum Pseudomonadota; class Gammaproteobacteria; order Burkholderiales; family Casimicrobiaceae; genus PALSA-1003. Next base: position 2,335 of record JADGRP010000069.1, on the reverse strand, counting down.
GTCTCGAATTGTGGAGGACGTACCGCCAGCACGTGGGTCACCGCGCGAATCAGGCTTTCGCCCAAGGTATCGTGCGCGACAATGAGAATGCCGATCATGGAGTCTCCCGGAACCGGCGCACCCGCGCATGCGGTCCCCCAAGCTGGCGAAAGCCGCCCCTCCGGCGGCACGCACTATTGTCCTCCAAACGCTCTTTCCGCCCGGCATTCATGTTAGCACGCGCTTGCGTCGGCTTCCGCGCTGCGCCTTAGATGTTGGCGGTACCTGGAGCGATCAGCGGGCGCGGCGCCTGCTTCGAACAAGGGCTTCGACGGCATCGGCAAATGTGCCCGCGACGTCGAACCCGGTCTGCTTCGTGATTTCGACGAAACCGGTCGGGCTGGTGACGTTTACTTCGGTCAGGAAGTCGCCTATGACGTCGAGTCCGACCACGAACAGTCCTTCGGCTGCAAGCTTGGGACCGACGCTTTCCGCGATCTCGCGATCGCGCGCGGTGAGCGGGCGCACCACGCCTTTGCCGCCAACCGCGAGATTGCCCCGGGTTTCGCCCGGCTTGGGAATGCGCGCCAACGCATGCGGAACCGGCTTGCCGTCGATCAGCACGATGCGCTTGTCGCCGTCGACGATCTCGGGAATGAAGCGCTGCGCCATGACCGTCTGCGCACCGTATTTCGCCAGCGTCTCGATGATCACGTTCCGGTTCGGATCGTCGATGCGCACCCGGAAAATCGACGCGCCACCCATGCCGTCGAGCGGCTTCAGGATCACATCCTTGTATTGATCGATGAATGCACCGAGCATTCCGGGATCCCGGGCGACCAGCGTCGGCACCGTGAACTCGGAAAAACGCGTGATGGCCATCTTCTCGTTGTGATCGCGTACCGCGCGCGGGCGATTGAGCACGAGCGCGCCTTCCTCTTCCGCGGCCTCGAGCAAATACGTCGAGTAGACGTATTCCATGTCGAAGGGCGGGTCCTTGCGCATCACGACCGCGTCGAAAGACGTCAGCGGCCGAATCAACGCCTCGCCGACGCGATACCAATCGTGATCGTCGTCGGTCACGGTGAGTGGCCTGACCTTCGCCTGCGTCGCCGCCGCGGTCCAGAAAAGCTCGGCGGTTTCGAGGGCGAAAAGCGTCGCGCCACGGGACTGCAGCGCGCGCATCATCGACACGCTCGTGTCCTTGTAGGCCTTGAGCGCATCGAGCGGATCGAGGATAAAAGCGAATTCCATGGCTCGGTGGAGGATGTTGGCGGCGCCATCGTACCGCAAATCTGCACGTGTGCCGGTCGGCACGATATTGCGCCGGTCTAGCGTGCCTTGGAGGGATGAGCCAGCAAGCGTGTCAGCGTCGCGATCTCCGTCGCGCCGGCTTTCGCGGCGCGCGTCTCGATGAGACGGTAGGAGCGCACGAGCTGCGCGCCCAGCGCGGTAAGCCGCGTCCCACCGCCGCGTTTTCCCCCGGCCTCGGTCTCCACAACGCGAGACTTGAAGCAGCGATTCATCGTGTCGACCAGCAACCACGCGCGGCGGTACGACATGCTGAGCGACTTCGCCGCCGCGGTAATCGACCCGGTGTTGGCGATGGCCTCGAGAAGCTCGATTTTCCCCGGGCCGACGGCGATGTCGTCGCCGTTGCGGATGCGAAGGCGGAATTGGACGCCGGGCTTCATCCGACTCTCACCGCCGGTGCCAGCTTTCGGATTGGGCCAGCAACGTTCGCTATGCTCGCTCCCGACTTGACGAACCATTTACTCAACCGTCACCGACTTCGCAAGATTCCGCGGCTTGTCGACATCGGTCCCCCGCATGACCGCGGTGTGATACGCGAGCAACTGCAGCGGTATGGTGTGTACGATAGGTGAGAGCAAGCCCGCGTGTTCCGGCAGGCGCAATACGTGGACTCCATCGCTCGTTTCGATATTGCTGTCCGCGTCGGCAATGACATACAGCTCGCCACCGCGTGCGCGGACTTCCTGCAGGTTCGACTTGAGCTTGTCGAGCAGCGCGTCGTTGGGCGCGATGGCGACGACCGGCATATTGGAATCGACCAGCGCAAGGGGCCCGTGCTTGAGCTCTCCGGCGGGGTAGGCCTCGCCGTGGATGTAGGAGATTTCCTTGAGCTTGAGCGCGCCCTCGAGCGCTATCGGGTAGTGCAGGCCGCGGCCGAGGAAAAGCGCATTCTGCTTTTTTGCAAACTGCTCGGCCCAGGCGATGATCGCCGGCTCCAGCGCCAATACCGATTGGATCGCGCTGGGCAAATGACGCAGGTCGCGCAACCAGCGCGCTTCGTCTTCCGCGGTAAGCCGGCCACGCGACTTGGCAAGCGCGAGGG